>CACIGC010000001.1 GCA_902586095.1 uncultured Bacteroidota bacterium
CTTCATTTCTTAATAATTTAGTTCTGTAGGCACAAAAATTACACTTTACTTCAGTCTCATCAGCTAAATTCCACTGTTCAGGGAAATATTGGTGACCACCAGTTAAAAAACCAAAAAATTCATCAAATCCTCTGTTTAAAGGTCTTAATGATTCGTGGGCTCCTAAATGCCACTTTCCAACAGCTAAAGTTTTGTAATTCTTGGTTTTGAATAAATCTGCGATCGTAAATTCTGATAATGGAAGTCCCATATTAGGATCTTTTGGAGTATAAAGTGCGTTCAATCCATAACCAAAAGTATCCTGATATCTACCTGTAATCAGCCCTGCTCTACTTGGTGAGCAAACAGCGTATGAAACATATCCGTCTGTAAAGATTACTCCATTTTCCGCTAAACTATCAATATTGGGAGTTGAAATTTCATTAGATCCCGTAAAGCCCAGATCACCATAACCCAAATCGTCAACTAAAATTACAATCACATTCGGTAGATTGTTGTTTTTAGGTTCACACGAAAAAAGGACTAAGAGACTAAATAGAAGTATTTTTTTCATTAAGTTAGTGTTTTAATAACGACTAATTTAGAAAATTATTTTTATGAAAAAATTTATTCTTGCATCAATACTTATTGGTTTCTTTTCTTGTAATAATACTGACTTACCTAAGCCAAATGTTATCATAATATACGCAGATGATCTGGGTTATGGTGATGTAAGTTCTTATGGCTTAGGCACACTGCAAACTCCCAACATTGACAAAATAGCAAATGAGGGTATTCGATTTACAAATGGATATGCAAGCTCTGCCACCTGTAGCCCTAGTCGTTATGCACTAATGACTGGTACCTACCCATGGCGAAATAACAAAGCTAAAATTTTGACAGGTGCAAATTTAATTATTGATACAACTGAAATGACACTTCCTAAAATGTTCAAATCAATGGGTTATAGCACTGGAATTGTTGGCAAGTGGCACATTGGCCTTGGCAGTGAGAATAACAGAGTAAATTTGGTTGTTAATAATTTGACAAGAGAAATTATTAAAGAAACAAAAGCTGTTTTTGGCACAATTAATTACAACCGTAAAGTTAAACCAGGACCGAATGAAGTTGGTTTCGACCACTCATTTATTATGGCAGATACTCAAGATAGAGTTCCAACAGTCTACATAGAAAATGGAAATGTAGTTAACCTTGATCCAAGTGATCCACTTGAAGTCAGTTTTAGAGGTAACTTTGAGGGCGAACCAACTGGTCTAAATAATCCCGAACTCTTAAGTATGATGTGGCACCATGGCCATAATAGTTCCATTGTAAATGGAGTGCCGAGAATAGGTTTTCAAAGAGGAGGAAAAAGTGCTATGTGGAGTGATATAGATATGGCTGATAAATTTTTAGATGAAGCAAAAAAATACATCAACTCTGTTAAAGATGAGCCTTTCTTTTTGTACTATACTCTTCAGCAACCTCATGTACCAAGAACTCCTCACCCCAGATTTGAGGGTAGCTCTGGTATGGGACCAAGAGGTGACGTAATTGTTGAAGCAGATTGGTGTATTGGTGAAATGTATAAATATTTGGAAGATGAAGGTTTAATTGATAATACAATTATAATTATTTCGAGTGATAATGGACCAGTTTTGAATGACGGCTATTTTGATGATGCAGTTGAAAAATTAGGCGATCATGACCCATTTGGTGGCTTGAGAGGGGGGAAGTACAGTTTATTTGAGGCAGGTACCAGAGTTCCATTTATTACATATTGGAAAGGAAAAATAAAACCCCAAGTATCAAATGAATTGGTAACACAAATTGATTTTCTCGAATCATTCTCTTCACTAATTGGTTCTGACATTAAATCGAAAGATGGTATTGATTTATCTGATGTTTTTTTTAGAAATAAAGGACAAGGAAGAACAGAGTTTGTTTTAGAAGCAACTTCAAGAACAGCATTTCGTCAAAACAATTGGGTCATGATACCACCGTACAAAGGTTCACCATTTAATGAATCTGTAAATATTGAAGTTGGTAATTCAAAAAAATATCTTTTATTCAACCTAGATACAGATACATCTCAAGAATATGATCTTTCTGATGAATATCCAGAAAAACTTCAGGAAATGATTAAAAGGTATGAGGAAATAACGGGTGATGAATTAGGAGAGGTTGAAGAGCTTATTCTGGAATAAATGCAAATATTAGTAACTGGAGGACTAGGTTATATTGGTTCGCATACATCTGTAGAACTTATAAGTAAGGGATTTGATGTTGTAATCGTTGATGATTTGTCAAATTCCAAATTAAATGTTTTTGATAAAATCAAAAAAATTACTGGAAAAAACCCTAATCTTGAAATAAAGGATCTAAAAAATAAAAGCGAAGTAAAAAAACTTTTCAGCGATTATCGCTTTGATGGAATTATTCATTTTGCTGCTCACAAATCCGTCAATGAAAGTGTGAATTTCCCAGAAAAATATTACAAAAATAATATTGGTTCACTTGAAAATTTATTGGAAAATATCGATAAAAAAATGCATTTCATATTTAGCTCTAGCTGCACTGTCTATGGTCAAGCTGATAAAATGCCGATTAAGGAAGATTTCCCCATCAAAAAAAGTGAGTCGCCATACGGTGAAACAAAACAAATTTGTGAAAGTATTTTAAAAAAATTTTGCGAAGCTAATCCTCTTTTTAATAATATAACACTGCGTTATTTTAACCCAATAGGGGCCCATAAATCGGGAATGATTGGAGAACTTCCGCTTGGCAAGCCTGAAAACTTAGTTCCTTTTCTAACACAAACTGCAATTGGAAAAAGAGAGCAATTGGTTGTATTTGGTGACAACTACAACACATCAGATGGAACATGCATTAGGGATTATATTCATATTGAGGATTTGGCTAATGTCCACGTATCGTGTTTGGAATACTTAATTCAGAAAAAAAATAAAGCTAATTACGAATTTTATAATGTAGGTATTGGTAAAGGACTTTCAGTTTTGGAATTAATTAACTTATTTGAAAAGGTTAATAATATTAAAATCAACTACAGGATTGGTGAAAGAAGAAAAGGTGATGTTGTAATTGCTTTTGCAGATGTTTCAAAGATTTTAAAAAATGTAGGATGGGAATGTAAATTTTCCGTAGAAGATGCCTTAAAATCATCATGGATATGGGAAAAAAATTTAAAAAATGAGTAGCTTAATTATAGAGTCTTCAGGTAGAATTAACATGATTGGTGAACACGTTGATTATAATGGCGGATGTGTATTACCTGGCTCTATCGATAAAAAAATAAGATTTAAATTTCACAAAATTGATGGAATAGATTGTCACGTAAAATCAATAACACTTGCTAAAGAATTCAAATTTAGTTTTGAAGATTTAAGTCCCCGAGAAGTTCATTGGGAAAACTACATCATTGGTGCAGTAAATAATTTAATAAATAAAAAGTTTTTGAATTTGAGCACTTTTTCTTGTGAGATAAGCAGTTTTCTTCCAATTGGTGCCGGAATTAGTTCATCATCATCACTTATATGTGGAATCGTTAAAGGCCTAATTGAGTTAAATGATTTGAAACTTTCAAACAATGAAATTGTAGATATTGTTTTGGACGTTGAACACAACTACATTGGACTCAAGGGTGGAATAATGGACCAATTCACTATTTTAAATGGAAAAAAGGATCATTTGATTTTATTAAAATGTCAAAATCGAGAATTTAAACACATCCCCTCCAACCTTAAAAATTTTAAGATTCTTCTGTTAAATACAAATGTGGAGCACAACCTTGCTAATACTGCTTACAATGAAAGAGTAAATGAATGTAATGAAGCTTTAAAAATTATTAATAAGAATGCTGATGCCAATTTTAATTTTCTATGTGAGGTTCCAGAAAAAATATTAAATAATAATAAAAAGTTTTTATCCAAGACACTGTTCAATAGAGCATCTTTTGTCATAAAAGAAAATTTAAGAACCATAAAGTCTGCTGAAATATTAGAAAATAATAAACTTTTTGAACTGGGAAAACTGATGTATGAGTCACATTTTGGGTTATCAAAACTTTATAAAGTTAGCTGCGAAGAATTAGATTTTCTGGTTGACTTAACTAGAAATCACCACAAAATTATTGGTTCACGAATGATGGGAGGTGGTTTTGGCGGTTGTACAATAAACTTGATCCAGGATGACTTTATAGACCAATTTGTGGATGAATCTTGTGAAATTTATAGAAGAAGGTTTGGAAAAGAGGCGACACCAATCCTTGCAGGACTTGACAATGGCATTTCGATAAAAAAGACCTAAAGGCAGAAAGATTGCATAAACTCTGTTTATACAGGTTTAAGGCTAACTGAATATTCGATAATCCTTTTCAGGCACGCTCTAGCAAACAGACTCACCTTTTTTAATAAAATTAGTGTTGAGTTTACCAATGATTATCTGCCCAAGGTCAATATGTTAAGATCGTATTTAATTGATATTTTTATCAATTAATTCAATGAGTTCTTTAAGTTTTTCTTCGTTATTTGTTCCTAATTTGGATTGATCCATTGTGATTTTTTTGTTATTCGTAAAAATTTCTAAAGCACACATTGCTAAACTATCTTGTTTATCTTTAACTGCATAGCTTTTTTCATATTTCGTTATCATTTCGTTGATTTCTTTTGCAGCTTTTCTCAAAACTTCCTCTTGCTCGACACTAACACTCAATGGATAAATCCTGTTTCCAATATTTAATTTAATTTTTTGTTTCATTTTAAGAAGAAAGATTTGTAATGCAAAAATCTAAATCTTCAATCATTTTATCAATTCTTTTTTTGACATAATGTTTATTATCCGATTCAAGACATTTACCAATCTTTAGCGATTGATAATTTAATTTTGAATTTCTTAAATCTTCAACAAGCTTTTCATTTTGATTCTTTAACAAATTCATTTTATTTTTAATATCTAAATTTTCTGATTTTAAATTATTGTAATTCTTAATGAGCGAATTCACTTTATCAAATAAAATTTCAATATTTTGAGTCGAATCTTTCAATTTATTTTTTATATCTCTAAATTTAATTTTAGTTGTTATTAAATGCAAGGCTTTAATTGAAAAACTTATTTTTTATATTATTCTTTTTAGGTTTATCCATTGTCAATTCTCAAGTAGTTGTTGAGGAAGCTAATCCTCCTGTTAATATTCCACTCAAGCTTAGTGGAAATTTTGGTGAGTTGAGATCAAGTGGTTTTCATTCGGGAATCGATATTAAAACACTAGGAAAAGAAGGGGTTGAAATCAAGTCAATTGATGATGGGTATATTTCAAGAATTTCTATATCATTAAGTGGTTTTGGAAAAGCTATTTATATCACACATCCCAATGGATTCACATCAGTTTATGCTCATCTCAGTAGATTTAATAAGAAGATAGAAAAACTCGTAAATGCTTATCAATATCAAAAAAAATCATTTGTAATTAATAAGTTTTTCAAGAAAGATGAATTTATAATAAGTAAAGATGATGTTATTGGTTTTTCTGGAAATACAGGAAGTTCGTTTGGGCCACACTTGCATTTTGAAATTAGAAAATCGTTAGAAAATTTACCCATTAATCCTCTGCGTTTTGGATATCCAATTGATGATACAATTCCCCCAACCATCAGAGGACTATTTCTTTACAAGATTGGGCATAAGTTTAAAAAAAGAAAAAGGATTAATATTAGAAGAATTTCGTCTAATACATTCCAAAGTGAACCAATAAAATCGAATGGTAGTTTTGGCTTTGGAGTAATTTCAGATGATAGACAAAATAAATCTTACAACATTAATGGTACTTATAATTATAAATTAATTAAAAATGGTTCAACTGAATTTGAAATTGAATTTGATAACTTTTCATTTGATGAGAAAGCATACCAAATGAAATTAATGGATTATGGGTACTATATGGATAAAAAATCCAGATTAATAAAGATTTTCAACGAAAGTGGGTTAAAAACAAACTTTATCAAATCTAAAAATTCAGGGGTTATTGATGTCGCCGAAAACGACTCAATTAAAATTAAAATTATATTAAGTGATTATTCAAATAATAAAACACAAGTCAATATAAATTTAATAGGAACGAATGACAGCTTGGACTATTATTATGACGACTTTAGTGATTTCAATTCATTAATTAAAAAAACAAATGATTTTAATTTTTACGAAAATGGTGTAGAAGTTAAAATAAAAAAGAACACTTTTGATAACGATACTTTTTTAGATATCAGTTACTTGTCGGATACCCTATACATAATTAATCCAAAAGTTTATGCATTTAAAGGTATAGAAATTTTGATGCCTCAAAAGTTTCAAAATTCTAAACAGACTTATATTACACATGAGGATTTTCAAGGAAACAAAAATTTTGCTGGTCATACCAAGATTAAAAACAATTTTAAGTTTAAAACAAATAATCTTGGAAAATTTTATGAGGACATTGACTCAATTGCTCCAACTATAAAGCAACTCAATAGAAAAAATAAAATTAGTTTCCTAATAAAAGATGATGAAACAGGAGTAAAAAAATACGATGTTTTCGTTAATGGTAACTGGCATCTTTTTGAGTATGAACCAAAAAGAAATGAAATATTTTGTTCACTCAATGGTTTAGAAATTTTTGAAAAGGAAATAAATATTAAAGTTGTTGTTGAGGACTTAGTTGGGAATAAAAAAATACTGAATAAGAGGCTAACACTCTGATAGGATATTTTTTATACTATCTGCAGCGTAAATTATTTCATTTTTTGAGTTGAATTTTGAAAACGAAAATCTCATGGAAATTTTTTTCATCTCTTCTTTAGTTAATATTTCAGATAATACATGTGAAGGTTGAGACGATCCAGATTGGCATGCACTTCCCGATGAACACGCAATTCCCGCAAGTTCAAGTTTAAAATTAATAAGATCTTTTTTATCTTTTGTGATTGGAAAGCGCAAATTTAAAATCGTATAACTTGATTCATTAAGATTACCGTTTATCTCTACATTTTCAACTGATGCATGTATCCTTTTTAAGAACAATTGCTTGAGAGATTTTACTTTTTTTTGGTCATCCAAAAGATTTTTATGAGCCTCCTCCAATGCAATTTTTAAACCATGAATATTATGGGTACTTTCTGTTCCTCCTCTCAGTCCACGTTCTTGCTCACCACCCATGATTAGAGGATAGGCTTTGTTTTTTTCATTAATGTATGTAAAACCAACACCCTTTGGACCATGAAATTTATGTGCTGAGCATGTGATGAAGTCGATATTTATCAATGATAAATCTAATGGAAAGTGTCCTATGGTTTGAACGGTATCGCTATGAAACATAGCATTGTGACTATGACATATACTACCAATTTTTTTTAGGTCTATCATAGTTCCTATCTCATTATTTATATGCATTAAACTAACAAGTGTTTTTTTTGGTTTTAACAAAAGTGATTCAAGTTCATTTAAGTCTGGGTTGCCCTCATGGTCAATATTCAAAAATTCCAACTCAACTTTTTTGTCTTGACTAAGATTTAAAACTGGGTTCAATACAGCTTTGTGTTCAATTTTTGTTGTAATAATTCTCTCAACCCCATGCTCTACACAGGATTTGATAATCATGTTATTTGATTCAGTTCCGCCAGAGGTGAAAAATATCTCTTTTGGTTTCACTTTAAACATATCCGCAATAAATTTTCTGCTAAGTTCAATTATGGTTTTTGAATCTCTTCCAAAAAAATGTGTTGATGATGGGTTACCATATGAATTTACTAGAACTGAAGTCATCTCATCAACAACCTTTTGATTTAATTGTGTTGTAGCTGCGTTGTCGAGATAAACTTTTTTCATAGAAAGCTGTATCAAAGATATGTGATTTTCACTAGTTTTGAATCAAGACTAATGAAAATAATCTCGAGCATAAATAACATTAAAATCAAGTACCTAAAAAAGCTTAGATCGAGTAATTCATTTAGAAAAAAAGAAAGAAAGTTTTATGTGGAGGGCTTAAAAGAATTGAAGCTTTGTATTGAATCAGGTTTTATTGTTGATTCAATTTATTGTTCATCCAATGTGAGTCAAATATTAGAAATAAATTCATTAAAAGCAGATTATTTTATCGATGATAAAATTATGTCTCAAATAATAATGAGAAAAACTGAAGGAATCTTTGGGATTTTTAATGAAAAATCTAATAAAATAAATGCAATTGAGTTTTCAAAAGATGAGTTTATTCTGGTTCTGGATAGACCAGAAAAGCCTGGAAATGTCGGAGCCATTTTCAGATCTTGTCAGGCCTTTGGTTTTAAAAATATAATCATTGCTGAAACTAACCTGGATATATACAACCCAATCATCATTAGGTCAAGCCTAGGTGCGGTATTTAAACTTAATGTATTTAAATTATCTTTTGAATGCATAAAAAACCTATTAAAAAAAGAAAAATTCAAGATCATTATTTCAGATGTTGATGCAAAAATTCCCTACAACAAAATAAATCTTAAGGAAAAAATAGCTCTGGTGATGGGACCTGAAAAATCCAAAGTAAGTAGTGATTTTAAAAAAATATCAGATTCTGTTATTGGAATTCCCATGTATGGAGATGTTGATTCATTAAACTTGTCAGTTGCAACATCAATAATTTTAGCAGAGTCTGTTAATCAAAGAAAAATCTCTTAAATTTAAGTAGTGGAATTAGTATCTGAGAAATCTTTCAACAGAAAATTAATTAGTGAGTATAAATCATTATTAAAAGTTAGCTATCAAGATTTATCAAAATCAGATAAGTTATTAATTAGAAAATCCTTGGATCTTGCCGTTAAAGCTCATTCAAATCAAACTAGAAAATCAGGAATTCCGTATGTTTTTCACCCCCTATCAGTTGCAAAAATTGTTGCTCAGAAAATTGGTCTTGATGCACAGAGCATTGCATCAGCTCTTTTACATGATGTTGTTGAAGATTCCGAATATGATTTAAATTATATTGAAACAAACTTTGGCAAAAATATTGCTAGGATCGTGGATGGCTTGACTAAAATCTCTAAACTAAAAAAAGAGAAAATATTATCAATTCAAGCTGAGAATTTTAGAAAAATGTTGTTAACCCTAAACGATGATGTTAGGGTTATTCTTATAAAGATAGCTGACAGATTACATAACATGAAGACACTTGATTTTTTATCAGTTGAAAAACAAGCTAAAATTTCATCAGAAACACTATACATTTATGCACCTATAGCACACAGGATTGGTTTATTTGAAATCAAGACTGAGTTAGAGGATTTAAGTTTAAAATATCTTGAACCAGAAATTTACTTTCAAATTAAGTCAAGTCTAAGCAAGACTAAAGATGATCAAAATTTATACATCAGAAATTTTGCCAGAAAAATATCTGATAAATTAAAATCTGAATCCCTGGATTTTAAGATTAATGGTCGTACAAAGTCAATTTTTTCAATTCGTGAGAAAATGCTGAATAAAAATATTTCAATTGATGAGGTATATGATCGATTCGCTGTAAGAATTATATATAAAGCAAAGCCAAATGAAGAAAAATTATTAGCATGGAAAATATATTCAATTGTTACTGATGTATATCGTCCAAATCCAACTAGGCTACGCGATTGGATTTCCAATCCAAAATCAAATGGTTACGAGGCATTACATATTACAGTAGTTGGTCCAAGTAAAAGATGGATTGAAGTACAAATAAGATCAGAAAGGATGCATGAAATTGCGGAAAGAGGCTTTGCTGCACATTACAAATACAAACAAGGTGATGAAAAAGAAAGTGGATTAGATCTATGGCTAAATAGACTTCAAGGAGTTTTAGAAAATCCAGACTCAAGTGCAATTGATTTTGTTGAGGATTTTAAATTAAACTTATATTCAAATGAAATTTTTGTTTTTACCCCAGAGGGTGATTTAAAATCTCTGCCAAAAAATTCTACCGCTTTAGATTTTGCTTTCAATATTCATACTCAACTAGGTCTAAAGACACGGGGAGCGAAGGTTAATGGAAAAATTGTTCCCTTGAATCATAAACTGAAAAGTGGTGATCAAGTTGAGATCATAAAAAGTAATAAATCAAAACCCAATGCAAGTTGGTTAGATTATGTCATCACCTCAATTGCAAAGAAAAGTATTCGATCCTCCTTGAAGGAAAACAAGAGAATAATTGCTGAAGAAGGTAAAGAAATATTAAGAAGAAAATTAAAACAACTAAAAATCAATTTTGATGAGAATAACATCAACAAACTATGTGCCCATTTTAATCTACAAACATCATTGGATTTGTTTTATAGAATTGGAATTGGGTCAATTGATAATGTAGAGTTAAAAAAATATGCCGGTAGTGAAAAGAACAGAATTATCAAATTTTTTAGACGAAAGATAACACCCAAATTTAAAAAGTCAGAGAATGAAACCATTAATAACAATTATGATCAATTAGTATTTGGAATTGAAGAAGAGAAATTAGATTATACATTGTCAAACTGTTGCAATCCACTTCCAGGTGAAAAAGTTTTTGGGTTTTTAACAGTAAATGAAGGAATAAAAGTTCACAGAACTGACTGTAAAAATGCTGTCAGTCTTAGATCAAATTTTTCATACAGAATACTAACTGCAAAATGGATAGATTCAACACAGCATGAATTCAGATCGACAATTCAAATAATTGGAATTGATAATGTTGGAGTTTTAAACAAGATTACTACAATTATTTCAAACAGTCTTAATATAAATATGCTCAAGATGTCGTTTGATACCGAGGGTGATACTTTCAAAGGTAAAATCACTCTTAAAGTTTCCAATAAAAACATACTTGACAAATTGATTAATAGACTGAAAAAAATTCATGGGGTTGATAAAGTTGTTAGATTTTAAATAATTAATTTTGAATTATGTCTAAAAGTAAAATCAAATCAAATCAAGAGGTTGTGAAGGATGTATTCACAAAATTTCTTGAAAAAAATTCTCACAGAAAAACACCTGAAAGATATGCAATTCTTAAAGAGATATATGACTTAGATGACCACTTTGATATCGAATCCCTTAACACCCTAATGATCAAAAAAAAGTATAGAGTTAGTAGGGCTACTTTATACAACACAATTGAGCTTTTATTAGAGTGTCACCTAGTAAGAAAACATCAATTTGGTTCTAATTTGGCTCATTATGAAAAATCGTACTTTGACAGACAGCATGATCATATCATTTTGACAGATTCAGGAGATGTTATAGAATTTTGTGACCCCAGAATTCAAAATATTAAAGAGTCCATTGAAGATATTTTTAATGTCAAGGTTGATAAACACTCTTTATATTTTTACGCAACGAAAAACAAGAAATGAAAATTGATATGATTTTGGGTCTTCAATGGGGAGACGAAGGAAAAGGGAAGATAGTAGATGTTTTAACTAAGAATTACGACATAATTGCAAGATTTCAGGGAGGTCCTAATGCTGGACATACACTAATTTTTGATGGAATTAAACATGTTTTACATACAATACCCTCTGGGATATTTCACAAAAATAAGGTCAATGTTGTTGGTAATGGAGTAGTAATTGACCCTGTGATTTTTAAAAATGAAATCGAAAAACTTAAAGCAGTTGGTGCTGACTTAAAAAACAAATTATACATTTCTAAAAAAGCTCATTTAATACTTCCAACACATCGTCTAATTGATAAAGCATCTGAACTATCAAAAGGAGCAAAAAAAATTGGTTCCACATTAAAAGGGATTGGTCCAACATACATGGACAAAACTGGAAGAAACGGGTTAAGAATAGGTGATTTAGATGAGGATGATTGGACTATCAAATACGAAAATCTTAAAAAGAAACACCTAGATTTAATTAAAAATTTTAATGTCAATATAGATTTTGATATAGATGAATTATCAAATAATTTTTTTGACTCAATTGACTACATTAGGAAGATCAAGTTTATTGATAGTGAGCATTTTTTTAACGAAAGTCTGAAAAACGGAAAAAAAATCATTGCAGAAGGTGCTCAAGGCTCATTACTTGATATAGATTTTGGTACATATCCATACGTAACCTCCTCAACGACAACAGCTGCAGGTGCCTCTACAGGTCTAGGAATTGCACCAAACAAAATTAATGATGTAATTGGTATTTTTAAAGCATACACTACCAGAGTTGGTAGTGGTCCGTTTCCAACTGAATTACATGACAACGTCGGAGCAAAAATTGCGGATGTTGGAAAAGAATTTGGAGCAACTACCGGACGACCTAGAAGGTGTGGTTGGCTTGATTTAGTTGCTCTAAAGCACTCAATAATAATCAATGGAGTTACAAAACTTGTAATCATGAAAGGTGATGTACTATCTGGAATAAAAAAAATCAAAATATGCACAAAATACAACTACAAAGGAGAATTAATTGATCACCTTCCCTTCTCACTAGAAAGTAAAAACCTTGAGCCAATTTATGAGGAATTTGATGGATGGGAGGACGATATTACTGAAACAAAAAATTTTGAGGATCTTCCAAACAATTTCAAAAATTATATAAACTTTATTGAAAAGCAGGTAGGAATTAAGATTAAGATAGTTTCTGTTGGACCTGATCGAAAACAAACTATAATTGTTTAAACTAAATATTATATCATTTTTATTATTAATTTTTTCTTCTCAAAATTTTTTTGCACAAGAAAAAAAGATTGAAATAATCAGCGCCAGCTCATTAGATAAAGATGAAACGTTATACCCCGATGCTAATATTCTAAGGGGTTCTAACAGCAAACAGGTTCACCTGAGACATGATAACATGGATATTTATTCAAACAATGCAATTTTTTTTCAGAAAAAAAATAAATTCATTGCCATGGGGGATGTTTTTTTGAAACAAGGAGATTCATTAGAACTAAATTGCGATTCTCTGAACTATAATGGGAAAATAAAAAAATTTTTTAGTTATGGTAAAGTTTCTTTAATTAACAACAAAACAAAATTAAATTCTAATGAACTCTTTTATGATAGGGAAAACAATATTGCTTCATTTTTTAATGGTGGAAATATAATTGATAGTCTGACAACGATACAAAGTGAAAAAGGTGATTATCTCTTAGATTTTGATAAATATAAATTCAGAAATAACATAGTCGTAACAAACCCAAACTATGTCATTGAGTCAGAAAGTTTAGACTATGTTATCGGTCAAGAAAAAACATATTTTTTGGAATCCACTAAAATCACTGGAGACTCTTATGAAATAATTTGTAACAGAGGATTTTATAATGGGAGGTTAAAAAGGGGTCACTTTTTAGATGATGCAACAATCAATATGAATGAAAGGATAATAAAAGGGGATAGTATATTTTTTGATAATGAAATAAAATATGCCAGTGCGGCAAAAAATATTTCAATTTTTGATACAACAGAAAAAATTCAAATTTTAGGTGAATTTGCGGAAGTTTTTGAAAAAAAAGATTCTGCTATAGTAACTATAAATCCTATTGCTGTAAATACTACTGAAATTGATTCACTTTTTATCGCAGCTGATACACTTTACTCAGTTGGTGATAAAAAAAACAGAATAATAAAAGGTCTTAATAATGTAAAGCTTTTCAAAAAAAATATGAGTGGAAAATCAGATTTTATACATATTGATGAAAAAAAAGGCATAACTAGACTAATGAGAAAAGTATTGAAAAAAAAAGAATTGCAAATTATGAGTCAAGAACAAATTAATATGATTAATCCAATCTTGTGGGACGGAAATAGTCAAATAAGTGGTGATGAGATAGTTTTAAAAGAAGATATAAAAGAGAATAAATTAGATTCATTGATAGTTACAAACAATGGATTTATTATTGAAAAAGACACAATAGGCCTAAACAATTACAATCAAATTAAGGGAATAAGGATCTTTGGTAAATTTTTTAATGGTAAAATTAAAAATTTGATGGTTGATCAAAACGCTGAAATAATTTATTATATGTACAATGATGTTAATGAACTTATTGGAATTGATAAGGCTGTTTCGAGCTCAATTATGATGATAATGTCAGAAAACGGAATTGATAAAATTAGGTTCATCACAGACCCTGAGGGAATGTTATATCCAGAAAGTTTTTTGGAAGAAAACGAAAAGTTTCTGGAGGGATTTATCAGTAGAGAGAATGAAAAAATCAATAACAAATTAGACTTATTCTATTGATGATAAATAACTTTAAAAAATTTCAAGCACAGACAACTAATTATCCATTGGGAATCGATGTTGTCAAGGCAGAAGGCTCATATATTTTTGATAGCGAAAAAAAATATTTGGATTTAGTAGCAGGTGTTTCAGTTCAAAACCTTGGACACTGTAATTCTGAAATAAATGAGAGTATAATAAATCAATTAAAAAAATATTCTCATGTAATGGTTTATGGTGAATTCATCCAAAGACCATCACTTAATCTGTGTGAATTACTCAACAATATACTTCCTGAGAATTTAAACTCAACATACCTAACAAACTCCGGAACTGAGGCAATTGAAGCAGCACTAAAGCTAGCTAAAAGGGCAACCGGTAGGTCGAGAATAATTTCCGCTTTAAATTCCTATCATGGTAGTACTCATGGATCTATGAGTGTATCAGGATTTGAACAACGTAAGAGAGCATACAGACCATTACTTCCAAATATTGATTTTATAAAATTTAATAGTGAAAGTGATATAAGTAAAATAAATCAGTCAACATCTTGCGTAATTTTAGAAACTATTCAAGGTGGTGCTGGATTTATAGAACCAAATCAGAATTACTTAAAAAAAATATCCAAAAGATGTCAGGAAATGGGAGCTCTTCTTATTTTAGATGAACTTCAAACAGGTCTAGGGAGAACAGGTAAAATGTTTGCCTTTGAACATTATGGTGTAAGCCCCGATATTCTTGTACTTGGAAAATCTTTAGGTGGAGGCTTTCCGATCGGTGCAATGATTAGTGATCTATCTTTAATGAATAAGCTTAAAAGCAAACCGATTCTAGGGCATATAACAACATTTGGCGGTCATCCAGTGATATCACAAGCTGGTTTGACTACATTAAAAATTATTTTGAGGGATAAGCTATTTGAAAAAGCTAAAATCTCAGAGTTAAAATTTAAGAAAAGACTCAAACATCCAGCAATCATTGAAATTAGAGGAAGAGGTCTAATGTTGGCATTGATATTAAAATCTAATGAGCTTGCAAAGAAATTAGTAATAAAATGCTTAGAAAAAGGTCTGATTTTATTTTGGCTACTCTATGAGTCTAGAGCTGTGAGAATAACACCTCCACTAAACATATCAGTTGAAGAAATCAAAATTTCCTGCGATTTGATACTAGAAACACTTGATGAGATTTGCAATTGAATGTTAATAAATATTTAATAAAGAAAATCTATCGTTTATAGACCACAACATATTGTACATATTTTTGAATTTTTAATATGGAAAAAAACAGAGATAGTGGTAATTTAAAGATTCTTGAAAAATTTGAACAAATGATTCAGGAAAATAAATCATTTTACTTGGATTTAAATGAACTGGAAGAAATCATTATTTATTATTTTCATGAAGCAAATTATGATATGGCTGAAAAGGCAATTGATATTGCAAATGAAATTTTTCCAAAATCAATAAATATTTCCATATTAAGTTCTGAAATTTTACTGCAAAAAAGTAAAGAGTCAGAGGCCTACAACCTTATAAACGATTGTTTAGACCTAAATTCAGAAAATTATGATTTGATATTCCAAAAGGCTAAAATTTTAAATAAACTAAAAAAGTACAAAGATTCAAATAATTTACTTTTTAAGCTCTCTGATATTAAAGAAACAATTTTTTTAGTTGATGATTTAATGTTAAGAAATTATATGAATTTGGATCAATATTCCAAATCAATTAAGGTAGCTAAGAAGTTAGTATATCAGTTTCCTGACGATAAAAAATATATGGACAAATTGATTTCCTGTTACAGATTATCAAAAATGGAAAGTAAAGCAATTGCCTTTCTCAACAAATTTCTTGCAAAGTATCCCTACAATCAAAATGCGTGGTTTGAAATTGGAAAGTTATACTTTGATAAAAAGATGATAAAAGAAAGTTTAGCATCTCACGAATTTAGTATAATCTGTGATGAAACATTATCACCATCATATGTCGAGTTAGGAAAAATTTATGAATACAAACTTGATTTTAACAAAGCGATCTACTACTATGAGATTTTAAAGAGTCTAGACTCAGTAACATCATTTAGTATGTATAGACTGTCTGTTTGCTATGAAAAAATTGGTGCATATGACGAATCAATCAAACACTTGAATGAAATAATTTCCAATGATCCACTTTACGAAAAAGCATGGATTTCAATAGCAAAGCATTATCTAAGAGAAAATGATCACGATAAAGCACTTGAAAACTTAAATAAAGCCCTGAACATTATTGCGAATAATTATTAAGTTAGCCCTATGATTTCAAAATTAGGTAGTTCTATGACTATTTTTTTTAAGGGTATGTTAATGGGTATTGCTGATCTAGTCCCTGGAATTTCTGGTGGTACTATAGCCCTTATTACTGGGATATATGAAGATTTAATTGAGGCTGTAAGCAATATAAATTTAAATATGTTTGAAGGTAGCTTAGCTATTCATTTTAAAAAAAAAAAATTTGATTTTCTATTAATTTTAATTTGCGGAATACTATTCAGTATTATCTCTTTCAGTAAATTTTTAAATTATCTATTAGTAAATTTTAATTCAGAGTTAAGGTCTTTTTTTCTTGGTATGGTTTTATTCAGTGTAATTTTACTTTACAGATCCATTGAAAAAATAAGACTGATCAATGCAGCTAATCTAATTTTATTGATTCTCTCAATAATAATTAGTTTTCTGATTTTTAATTCACCATCTTTTGACCCGACAATTACAAATTTGTATATTTTTTTATGTGGAATTATTTGTTCTTTGGCAATGATTTTACCAGGAATATCGGGTGCTTATATTTTAATCATACTTGGAACATATGAGTTTTTAATCAATAAAATATCTGATTTTTCAACAGATATAGGCTCAATAACATCAATAGCTGTATTTGGGCTAGGATTCTCACTTGGTATTATTATTTTCTCAAGAGTAATCAAATATTTATTGAAAAGTTTTAAAAAACAAACATTTATCATTCTTATCGGTTTGATAATTGGATCACTACCAAAAATATTACCTCTTCAGACTAATAATAATTTAAGTTTTATAGAAAATTCAACAGAGTTCTTTATAAACAACCCATTATCCATATTTTTTATTTTAATTGGAACTCTTGGTGTTAGTGTTTTTTCTGGATTTAAAATAAAGACTTAATGAAAGATTGGAATAAATCTTTATTTCTAGAAATCTTCTTACATGGGCTTGTCATGGGAACCATTAATAAATTGCCAGGTATATCAGGTGGACTTTACGCTATTATCATAGGTTTTTATGATCATTTGATGATGTCCTTAAAAAGGATTGGATTTAGTAATTTATTGAAAAATAAAAGTCCAAAAGGTTTTTTATCAGAAATTAATTCTTTCTTCTTGTTGACGATATCAGCGGGTATGATAGTTAGCTACTTTACTACATCTAAAATTCTAGATTATTTTTTATATAATTTTCAATTGCAAGTTTGGGGTTGTTTTTTTGGGTTAATTCTTGGTTCAGTCTTTTTACTAATTAGAAAAATAGATAGTATTGATAGAAAAAAATCGTTGATTTTTTTTACGAGTTTAATTCTTGGATTAGTTATTAGTTTTGTCGAACCAATGATTGAAAACAGAAATCTAGTTTTTATATTTTTCTGTGGTTTTATTAGTATTTGTGGTATTACAATTCCTGGACTATCAGGCTCTTTTCTTCTTATTATTCTGGGAAACTATAAGTTACTGCTAGTTGATTCGGTAAACAATTTTTATAACCTAATTTCAAATTATTTAATTGGGACAAACTTACCAGTAAGTGAAATTTTGTTGCATATACTAATCACATTTTTCATTGGTTCTGTGATTGGTCTTATCAGTTTATCAAGATTTTTGAGCTTTATTTCACAAAAATATCCACGTCATTTAAATTTTATGATAATTGGATTTGTTATTGGTACTTTACCCATTGTTTGGCCGTGGAATCAAGTTGAAAATTTTGAGAAAAATTTGCTTTTAATTGAAAAATTGGATTTGATTGATCTATATACATCATTAATAATTTTAATAGTATTATTTTTAATGATATTTACTGAAAAATATGCTAAAAACAAAAAGATTCGGACTAATCGGTAAGAATATTGACTATTCATTTTCAAAACAATACTTTTCCATAAAGTTCAAAAAAGAAAATTTAGATAGCTATGAATATACTAACTGTGATATAAAAAAAATAGAGGAGATTGGTGAAATTAAATTAAAAGATTTTGCTGGATTCAATGTAACAATTCCGTATAAAGAAAAAATTATTAATTTTTTAGATTCAGTTGATGAAAATGCTAAAAAAATTGGCGCAGTTAATACGATTAAAATTAAAAATGGAAAGCTTGTTGGTTATAATACTGATTATATTGGGTTTATAAAGTCAATCGATGGCTTTGATTTCAAAAATGCTGTAATTTTAGGCAGTGGGGGTGCATGTAAAGCTATCGCTTTTGCACTCAAGATTAAAAAAATACCACATGTAATTTTTTCCAGAAAATCAGACCCAAAATTTTTAAATTATTCTAATCAAAAAAATTATATCCGCAATTCTGACCTAATAATTAATACAACTCCACTCGGAACATTTCCTAATACTAATGATTGTCCTCCAATAAATTTTGAATATATTTCCAAAAAGAGTTTTTGTTATGACTTAATTTATAATCCTGCAAAAACAAAGTTTTTGATGAAGTCTGAAAAACTTGGCGCAAAAATAAAAAATGGTCTAAATATGCTTCAATACCAAGCAGAGGAAAGTTGGAAGATATGGAACAGTTAATAAAATATTATTAACTTAAGGAATTATTTCTTTCTATCGATGGTAAATAAAAAAAGAAGAATATTTATAGATTTTAAAGAAAATTTTCAAAAAAAAACTAGACTAATTGAAGATTTAAAAATTTTAATTTCAAACGATTTGAAACTAGAAGAAAAAGAAAATATTTTCAAGAATATTAGAAGGAAATGGATAAATATTGGAAAAGTTCCAAGCCACTTAGCATTTAATTTAAATAATTCTTATAACCATCAAGTAAAACTCTATTATGATTTAGTCTATCTGAACAGTGACTTTAAAGAAAAAGATTTGGAAAAAAACTTGTTTGAGAAAAAAGAATTAATACTTAAAATTAAAAAATTAAATAATTATGGTAACAAGATAAAAAGTTATAAAGATTCTCTCAAAATCATTAAGAGATGGAATTTTTTAACTGGACCAACGCGACAAAACTTCGAGGAAAAATTAAATGAGGAGTTTGATCAATATGTGAAACAAATTAAAGATTCAAAAAAAGAATACTTAAGCAATAGAGAAAAATATACCAATAGATTCATTGGGGATAAAAAAAGTTTACTTTACGAAATGGAATCAATATTTAAGCAAAATTGTGATGGTAAAGCATCTTGGATAAAAAAAATCAACTCTTTTGAATCATCAAAACAAAAATTTATTGATATAGGACCTATCGATCATGACGAAAACGAAGAATTATGGGTAAAGTTTAAAAAAATAAATAAGAATTTTTTGCAAGAAAAAAACTCATTTTTTAAAAATTTAAAAAAGGAATATTCCAATAATATTAGCAAACAAATCGAATTGATTGATAACTTAAAAAAAATTCATAAAAAAGATAAATTACCAAAACATGCAGATTTGCAAGAATTAAAGAAAAATTTTATTAGTGTTGAAAATGTTCCTTACAAAAAAAATAAAGAAAATAGAAAAGTTTTCTTTGATTTATTGACTGATTGTTATGAAAAGATTGGGCACAATATTTCCAATAAAAAGATGATTGAAAAAAAGAATTCTGAAAAACTTGAAGGAATAATTAATGAAATTAAACAAAACTTTTCAAAACAAGATATTGAAGATGAAATTCAAAAACTTTCGGATATTGATGTATCAATTCCAATTAAGCAGTTAAATGAGCTGTCAGTTTTTTTAAGCAAAAAATTTAAAGATGTAGGACATGATCAATCTGATATTGAAACGAATATTTTGAAAATAAAATCAAGCTTAATGTCCGACAAGGAAAAAAGTTTGGCAAAAATGAAAATAAAGAAAAAAATTGATGAGATTAAAAAACAAATTGGTCAACTTGAGAATAATCTAACATTTATAAAATCTGAAAAATCTGACAATTCAATTTTTGATAGTGTTCACAATCAGATAGAAGAATTTAATAAAGATTTAATTTTACAAAAAAAGAAATTAAGTCTTTTTATTTGATTTAAATATTTCTTTAGACTCTTCCCATATTATTTCTAATTCATTCTTATCAAGATGACTAATTTTTTGTTTTTTATTTCTTATAATTTCTTCTAAAATCTTAAATCGACCAATAAACTTTTCAGTTGATTTTTTTAAGCTTAGTTCAGGATCGATTTTTAAGAATCTAGAATAATTAATAAGAGTAAAAAGAACATCACCAAATTCATCCTCAATTTTATCTTTGTTTTTACCAATAACCTCCACGTTTAACTCCTTAATTTCTTCCTTCAATTTGGATTTTACTGAACTAATTGAATTCCAATCAAATCCAACACTGGAGGCTTTATCCTGAGCTCTTTGAGCTTTTAAAATTGTTGGCAATTTTTTGGGTATTCCTGAAAGTATACTTTTTTTTGTTTTTTTCGATTTTAAATTTTCCCAATTTAATTTAACTTCCTCCTCAGTCTTGACGACTAAATCGCCGTAAATGTGAGGATGTCTATAAATTAATTTATCACATAAATCATTAACCACGTCCATAAAGTTAAATTTCTTTTTTTCTGATGCTATTTTAGAATAAAAAACAATGTGCAGTAATAAATCGCCCAGCTCTTCTTTTAGATTTTCAAAGTTTCCAGTTTCCACTGCTTCGGTTAGTTCATATACCTCCTCAATTGTCAAATTTTTAAGACTTTGAGTTGTTTGTTTTTTATCCCAAGGACATTTGGTTCTTAAATCATCCATGATATTTAACAGCCTGCGTATTTCTTTCATTATAAAAAACTCATTTTATATTCTGTTTCGATTTTACCTTTCTTTATTCTATCTAATTTATTTTGAATTATTTTTCTTTTAAAATTGGTTATTTTATCAGTGAATAAAACTCCATTTATATGGTCATTTTCATGTAAGATTACTCTTGCTAATAAACCTTTAAAGATTTTAGAATTATGATTAAAATTCTCATCAAGAAATTCAACTTTGATCATATTTGGTCTTTTAATTTCAGCCCTAATATCAGGAATACTCAAGCAACCCTCATTAAAATAACAGTAATCACCGTCCATTTCTGTAATCTCAGGGTTTATAAACACTTTTTTTGAATTTAGTTTTTCAAAATCAGAAATCTCATGGTCCTTAGGAAATAATGGATTGGCATCGATTATAAATATTTTTTTATTAACTCCAACCTGAGGTGCGGCCAATCCTACTCCTTCCGCATTATACATTGTTTCCCACATATCAGAAATTAAACCCTTAATCTCCTTTGAATTTTCCTCAATTGATTTACATTTTTTTCTCAGTACTGGATGTCCATATGCCAAAATTGGTAATATCATTATAATTTTTTTAGAAATGACTGTAATATTATTGTTGCGCTTATTTTATCAATTAATTTTTTATTTTCTCTTTTTGTTTTTTTTAAATCAGATTTTGCAATTAAAAGTTTTGCTATACTTGACGTGAATCTTTCATCTTCTCTGAAAATCCCTAGGTTTGGATAATCTAGTTTAATTTTTTTTATAAATAATTTAATTTCATTTTCAAGATTAAATAAATCATTCGTATTAGTTCTTGGTAAACCAATGACAAATTTCTCAATTTTCTCATTTTCAGTAATATTTTTTATGTATTGATAAATCTCTTGATTGTCCACTGTCTTTAGTGGAAATGCGATTGATTGATCTTCATCACTAATAGCAAAACCGCATCTTTTCTTTCCATAATCTATTGCTAAGACCTTACTCATTTGACAAAATTAAATATTTAAGTGTAAGTAATTGATTTTGTATAAATTATATTTGCAAAAAAAAAGATGAAAGAACTCATTGAAATTGTTTGGAATAATAGGGACCTTTTAAAAGAAAGAAAATATTCAGATGCGGTTAAATCCACACTTGAGAAATTAAACAAAGGAGAATTAAAAGTTGCGGAAAAAATTGATAGTAAATGGATTGTAAACGAGTGGGTTAAAAAGGCTGTTATTTTATTTTTTCCTTTAATGGAGATGAAAACCATCGAGTTGGGACCATTTGAATTTCATGATAAAATTAAACTTAAAACCAACTATAAAGAACAAGGAGTTCGAGTTGTTCCTCATGCAATAGCGAGATATGGGTCTTTTATTCACAAAGGCGTTGTCTTGATGCCAAGCTATGTTAATATTGGGTCAAATATTGGATCAGGAACTATGATTGACACATGGGCTACGGTTGGAAGTTGTGCTCAAATTGGTAAAAATGTACATGTTAGTGGAGGAGTTGGAATCGGCGGTGTTTTAGAACCTGTTCAAGCTGCTCCCGTTATCATTGAAGATGATGTTTTTATTGGATCAAGGTGTATCATTGTGGAGGGTGTAAGGGTTGAGAAACAAGCAGTTTTAGGTGCTAATGTTGTTTTAACAGCATCCACTAAAATTATTGATGTTACGGAAAAAAAGCCAATATTTTATAAAGGCTACATTCCGGAAAACTCAGTTGTAATTCCCGGTTCTGTCTCTAAAGATTTTAATGCAGGTCCTTACAATGTACCATGTGCTCTTATTATTGGAAAAAGAAAAGAAAGCACTAATAAAAAAACTTCATTAAATGATGCTTTAAGAGATTACAATGTTTCTGCTTAGTACATTAAAATGGTCACAAAAAAATGTTTAGAAATATTATCATCAGGTGGGGTTATTATTTATCCAACAGACACTGTCTATGGCATAGGTTGTGATGCAACAAATTTGAATTCAATTTTAAAAGTTAATGAGATAAAAAACAGAAAATCTGACACCCCTTTAATTTGTCTAATGAACAGTATGGAAATGGTAAAAAATTATGTCACCAATTTACCTGATATTTCAGAAAAGTATTTGTTAGACTCTATTGAGCCAACAACTGTAATTTTTAGCAAGAGTAAGAATATAGATAGTTATCCAAAAAGTATTGCCATAAGAATTCCAAAAAATAAACTCTGTCTTCAACTCATCAACAAATTAAAAAAACCAATCACATCAACATCAGCTAATTTTTCAGGTGAAAAAATTCCAAAATATTTTAAAGAAATTAATAAAGATTTATTGAAACTTGTTGATTATAGTATAAATTTTGATAAAAATCAACAAAATAAAGCTTCGAGAATCGTGAGTATAGATAAAATGTCAAATGTAAAAATAATTAGAAGTTAATGAGCGTGTTAGTTAATGAAGGATTAAATCTCGAAATTATAGATATAATTTCAGATATATCAACTAAACTAAAGACCAAAACATTTCTTGTAGGTGGATATGTAAGAGACTTGCTTATTGGAAGAAAAAGTAAGGACATTGATGTCTTGGTAATAGGTGACGGAATATCTTTTGCCAGCGAAGTAAAAAAAAAGTTAGATTCTAAGGCTAACTTGCAAATCTTCAAAAACTTTGGTACTGCGATGATTGCCTACAATGACCTTGAAATTGAATTTGTTGGATCAAGAAAAGAGAGTTATCAAAAAAACTCCAGAAATCCAGTGTTATCAATTGGAACGTTTGAGGATGATATTTCACGAAGAGATTTTACAATTAATTCAATTGCAATTTCTTTAAATGAGGATAACAAAGGAAAAATTATTGATTTGTTTGATGGTGTCCATGACTTAGAGAAAGGCATAATTAAAACCCCAAAAGATCCTAAAATAACTTTTTATGATGATCCATTAAGAATGATGAGAGCTGTGAGATTTGCATCACAATTAAATTTTGAAATTAAAAATTCAAATATTGAAATTATAAAAAGTGAAAAAGAAAGAATTAATATTATTTCCAAGGAAAGAATTCATGAGGAATTAAACAAAATTTTATTGTCTCCAAAGCCCTCAATTGGTTTTATTTTGTTGAGGAAAACCGGCTTGCTTGAGATAATATTGCCCGAGCTAATAAAACTTGAGGGTATTGACGAAATCGAAGGAAAATCTCATAAAGATAACTTCTACCACACACTACAAGTTTTAGATAATATTTGTAAAAATACAGACAAACTCTGGTTGAGGTGGGTCGCACTTTTACATGATATAGGTAAACCGAAAACAAAAAGATACAACAAGAAAAAAGGATGGTCATTTCATGGTCACGAATATGTTGGATCAAAAATGGTTTTTAAAATTTTTAAAAGACTTAAGCTTCCTCTAAACCATAAGCTGGCATATGTAAAAAAGCTAGTCTTATTAAGCTCAAGGCCTGTTATACTTTCATCTGATCAGATTACCGACTCGGCAATTAGAAGATTAATTTTTGATGCTGGTGATGATATTGATGACTTGATGACACTTTGTGAAGCAGATATAACCACAAAAAATGCAAAACTTGAAAAAAAATATTTGAATAATTTCAAGGTTGTAAGAGAAAAAATCAAAGATTTAGAGAAAAGAGATAAAATAAGAAACTTTCAACCACCAGTATCAGGTAAGTATATAATGGATTATTTTGGTATAAAACCGGGCAAGGAAATTGGTTTGATTAAAGAAAAAATTAAAGAGGCTATTTTAAATGGTGATATTAATAATGATCCTACTCAAGCCAAAGAATTGATGATTATTATTGGGGAAGAATTAGGGTTAAAGAAGTATGAAAAATAAGTATATTATAATTTCTAAAATATCTCTTTTGCTTGTTTTCTTAGTGATTTTTGCTGGATCCACTGTAAGAATGACAGGAAGTGGTATGGGTTGTCCAGATTGGCCAAAATGTTTTGGTTATTACATTCCTCCTATTGATGAAACCAAACTAATTTGGAAGCCCAACTCCCACTACAACAAAAATATCATGATTTTATATGAAGGTGCTTTTTACAATGCAAAGGTTGAATTTATTTCGCAAGAAAGATTTGAAAAAAATAACTGGGTTAAATATACCAAGCATGATTATACGGACTTTAATGTAGTTCATACTTGGTTTGAATATATAAATAGATTACTAGGTGTTTTGGCGGGATTTTCAGTTCTTTTCATGTTCATTTTTTCCTTTTTCATTAGGAACAATAAGAAGATTTTTATTCCACTTACCACAATTATATTAATATCAATAGGTTTTCAAGCATGGTTAGGAAAATTAGTTGTTGATTCAAATTTAGCACCTTACAAAATTAGTACTCATTTACTTATGGCTATTATAATAGTTTTATTGTTGGTGTATAACATTAAAAAAACTGATGAAATCAAGAATTAATTTTTTTTTAATTATTGCGATGATCTTAATGCTTATACAAATATCATTAGGCATTTCCGTAAGGGAATTTATTGACAATCAAATTGATATTTTTGGCTTCGAAAAAAAAGATTTTTGGCTTAATAAACCGGAATTAAATTTTTATGTACACAGAACATTCTCACTATTGGTTTTCTTATCCAACTTTTACTTGTTGCTCATTGCAAAAAAATCTAAAATTGATTTAAAATTTATAAAAATGATTAATCTCTTAATATTAATTGAAATTATTATCGGAGCATCTATGTATTACTTTTCTTTTCCAATCTTAACTCAACCAATTCACTTACTAATTTCAATTTTTATACTAAGCTTACAGTTTTACTGGTTCCTAAAACTCAGAAAACCTTATTGATTCTTAGCATTTCATGATTCTCATAGTTTGATATTAAATAATTGAAAGATTTTTCTAGAATTTCTCCCATTGACTTAAGGTTTTTAAATGAGTTGTCCTTTGTTAAAAAATAAATTTGTTGAGTAAGTTTATTGACTTTTTCACTACTAGAAATTTTATCAAACTTCATTGATTCGATCAAGCTCTCAATCTTATTTTTTGATCCAAGTAACCTTTTAACAACAATTGCTCTCTCCTCAATTTTATATTGATTAATTGAATCCACTAATAATTTATTTTTTACTAAATCAATAATGGGTTCATTATCTTTAAATAGTTGAGGTCTGTATAAACTAAATTCACCCTCATATGATTGTTGATCAAAATCTATGGCTCTTATCTTGTATATAACTTGATCAAAATCATGAATTGGGATAATTACATAGTTATATGAACGCATATCGCCCAAAAGTCTAATCATACATCTTTCACTAAATTTCACAAATTCCTTTGCAATCTGTGATTTTTCAGACTCACTGCAAGCTGAGAGCTGATTTTTAAAAAAATAATCACCAGGAATTCCTGAGATGTGCTCTTCAATTAAAGTTTCGTTATAGTATATATAATTCAAGTTATTGGGCGAAGTAATATGTTCTAACTCTAGTCCGTATATTCTTGAGGAATCTGCAACTTTTATATAGTAGTATGTAAAATTATCATTGAGCTTATTTTTGACTTTAACCCTAAAGGGATTTGAATTTCCAAAAGTGCAAAAATCAACAGAATCAATTTCCAAATCATCCAAATTTGAAGAACTTCCATCACTGTACAACAAGTTATATACCAATTTTAAATTTTGATCAATTTCGATCCTTTCAGAATCATTATAAAACACTCTATGCCACAATGTATTTTCATCATTTCTATCAAACAATTCAACAGAGCCAGTGTACCTTCGCAAATCCGAGTACTCTATTGGTATTTTTTGAAATCGATTATGTTCTTTAAGGTAATTCTCAAAATTTTTTGAGATCTTGAATGAAGGTTTTTTCTTTGATATTTTAATTTCCAATTTTATCCAAATTAAAATTGAATCAAATCTATGACATTTAAAATTAAAATTATAGATCTTTGCAGATTGTCATAATTTACTATGGGTTATAAACTAAAATCAAAATATTCTCCAACAGGTGACCAACCAAATGCAATTGAGAAACTGGTTGATGGTGTACAAAAAGGCGAAGTCTACCAAACCTTAGAGGGTGTTACTGGATCAGGGAAAACTTTTACGGTTGCTAATGTTATAAACACGTTGAATAAGCAAACTCTTGTTTTGGCTCACAACAAGACTCTGGCAGCTCAACTATTTTTGGAATTAAAAGATTATTTTCCAGAAAACCGGGTCGAGTATTTCGTATCCTATTATGATTATTATCAACCTGAAGCATATATTCCTGTTACAAATACATATATTGAAAAAGATCTTTCAATAAATGAAGAAATTGAAAAGATGCGCTTGAGCACAACTTCCAGCCTTCTTTCAGGTAGAAATGATGTAATAGTAGTTGCTTCGGTATCTTGTCTTTATGGAATTGGAAACCCTGCTGATTACAAAAAAAACACGATCACACTAAATAAAAACTCAAATATTTCAAGGACAGATTTATTAAAAAAATTATCTCACTCACTTTATAGTAGATCTATCGATGAAATTGAGCCAGGAAGTTTTAGAGTTATAGGAGACATTGTTGAAGTGTTCTTAAGCTACTCTGATAAAATAATTAGAATAAATTTTTTTGGAGATGAAATTGAATTTATTGAGGAAATCGTCTATATGCCAAATAAAATAGTCAAAAGGATTGATAGTGTTAAGATTTTTCCAGCTAACATGTTTTCGACACAAAAGGAAGTTTTGAATAAAGCCATGGATAAAATTAGAATTGATTTAGGAAAACAAGTTTCCTATTTCAAAGAAATTTCAAAAAATTTAGAGGCAAAAAGACTAGAAGAAAGAACACTATTTGATCTCGAAATGATGCAGGAATTAGGATACTGTTCAGGAATTGAAAATTACTCTAGGTACATTGACGGAAGAGATCCAGGAACCAGACCGTTTTGTCTTCTCGACTACTTTGATGATGATTTTTTGACAATTATTGATGAGAGCCATGTAACACTTCCACAAATTAAAGCAATGTACGGTGGTGATAGAAGCAGAAAAGAAAACTTGGTTGAGTATGGTTTTCGACTTCCTGCTGCCATGGATAATAGACCTCTTAAATTTGAAGAATTTGAGATGTTACAAAATCAAATCATCTATGTAAGTGCTACACCGTCAGACTATGAACTTCAAAGAAGTGAAGGTATAGTTGTTGAACAAATTATCAGACCAACTGGTCTTCTTGACCCTGTAATTGAGTTAAAACCGACAAAAAATCAGATTGATGATATACTTGACGAAATTGAAAAAGTTGTAAATAAAAATGAAAGAGTTTTAATCACAACACTGACTAAAAAGATGGCAGAAGAGTTGGTTAAATTTTTTCAGAATTTAGAAATAAAATCAAAATATATCCATAGTGATGTTGATACACTAGAGCGTGTAAAAATTTTAAATGATTTAAGATTAGGTAATTTTGATGTATTGGTAGGTATAAATCTTTTGAGGGAAGGTCTTGACTTGCCAGAGGTATCACTAGTCATAATATTAGATGCAGATAAGGAAGGTTTTTTGAGGAGTAAAAGATCTCTAATTCAGACAATCGGTAGAGCTGCAAGAAATTTAAACGGAAGGGCGATAATGTTTGCAGATCGAATGACTGAAAGTATGAAAAAAACAATTGATGTTACAAATCAAAGGAGGAAAAAACAATTAAAGTATAATAGAGAAAATAATATAACACCTACACAAATTATAAAGAATATAAATGAAAGTTTTAACTATGAATCTAATGAAACCCAAAAAATAGATGTAGTTGAAAAAAGTTTTGACTTGAATATTTCCGAAAGCGAAAAACAAAAAAGAATTAAATCCTTGAGAAAAGATATGGAAAAAGCTGCTAAAGAATTAAATTTTATTGAAGCAGCAAGGCTACGGGATATTATGCTGAAGTATAAAAAAAGCGGGTCCTAGACCCGCTTTTATAGTATTAACTACTTAATGGAGATTATCTTTTTCTTATTCTGCAAGACGATTTCCTTCTTTTTGGGAATTGTTATCAAAAGTACCCCATTTTCATACCTTGAACTAATCTTTGATTGATCAACAGAATCTGGAAGAAAAAAAGACTTTTCAAATGACTTAGTATCAAATTCTAATCTTGAGTAAGTTCTATCCTCTATGGATTTTTTTGATTTTCTGGCAACCCTTAAATTATCATTCTCAAGCTCTATAGTGAAATCTTTTTTATCTGAACCAGGTACCGAAAACTCAACAGAAAACTCAGTATCATTTTCAAAAATATTATGAGGCGGGACAATATTATTTGAGACATTAAAAAAATCAAAAATAAAATCATCAAACATTAAGTTATTATTTGTTCTATTTATAATATTCATATTTAAATTTTTAAAATTATTTATGATTACAATAGAACAAATTCTAAACCCAACTCAAATATATGTCATAATGTCATATATGATAATTTTTTAGTGACAGATTGTCTTATTTTAAGACAAAACCTCCCTGATTCGAGATGTGACTTCTTTAAACTCAATTGCAGAATAAATTTTTAAACCTGAATTATCAATAATGTTTTTCGCTTCTTCAGAATTTGTACCCTCAAGCCTTACGATGATAGGAACATTAATTTTTTCACCTAAATTTTTATAAGCATCGACAATTCCATTAGCAACCCTGTCGCACCTAACAATCCCTCCAAAAATATTAACAAGTATTGCCTTAACCTTTTCGTCCTCTAAAATTAAATTGAATGCAGTTTCAACTCTTTTTGCATCCGCCGTTCCACCTACATCGAGAAAATTCGCGGGTTCTCCACCAGATTGTTTTATGAGATCCATAGTAGCCATGGCCAATCCAGCTCCATTCACCATACAACCTATGTTTCCATCCAAGTCAACATAATTTAATCCGGCCTCCCTTGCTTTAACATCAACTGGGTTTTCCTCACTATTATCTCTTAAGTCTTGAAATGATTTATGCCTAAATAATGCATTATCGTCAAGCGTCATTTTTGAATCAACTGCTAAGATTTTATTATCCGATGTTTTTAGAACGGGGTTGATTTCGACTAGTGAAGCATCAAGTCCACAATAAGCATCATATAATTTTTTGACGAATACTTGCATTGACTTAAAACTCTCACCGGATAAATTTAAATTAAAGGCAATTTTCCTTAGTTGATTTGGCATAATACCAACCAAGGGATCAATCAATTCGTAAAAGATTAGTTCTGGTGTTTTTTCTGCAACCTGCTCAATATCTACCCCGCCCTCTTTTGAATACATGATCATATTACAAGATTCTTTTCTGTTTAAAAGTATTGACATATAATACTCCTGTGTTTCACTATCGCCAGGATAATAAACATCCTCAGAGATTAATATTTTTTTTACCAATTTACCCTCTTTTGGAGTTTGGGGTGTTTTTAACATCATACCCAATATACTACTTGCATGATCGTATAATTCTTTATTATTTTTTGCAAGCTTTACTCCACCACCCTTACCTCTTCCACCTGCATGTATTTGAGCTTTTACAATTAACCACTCTGACCCAGTATTTTTTTTAACTTCCTGATAAATAGATTGCAATTGATCAATATTTTCAAGCACCATTCCTCTTTGGATGGGAACTCCATATGAGCTTAACAATTCTTTGGCTTGGTGTTCGTGAAGATTCACAATACAAAATTAATAAAAGAAAATTTTAAAAAGGTTTTTAATGTTGTTACAAATTTAACTTTTAATTGTTTTTTTATTATATACGGAAATAAAATTTTTTCATTATTATATATTAATAAAGTTTGCAATGTGAATACAGACTTATTGCTTAAAATCGCTGATGAATTTGGTACGCCAACTTATGTTTATGATTCGGAAAAAATCAAAAGTCAATATTTAAGGCTTAAAAATGCGTTCAAGAGGGTCAAAGACTTACAAATTAACTATGCAGTAAAAGCGTCATCAAATATATCAATTTTAAGGTTTTTAAATAATTTAGGATCAGGAATTGATGCTGTATCAATACAGGAGGTAAAATTAGCATTAAGTTGTGGTTTCAGGGCTGACAAAATCATATATACACCAAATGGGGTTTCAATTAAGGAAATTGAAGATGTTTCATCTTTAGGTGTAAAAATCAACATTGATAACCTTTCAATTTTGGAGGAATTTGGAAATAAGAATTCAGGAATTAATGTATGTGTAAGAATTAATCCCCACATACTAGCTGGTGGAAACTCTAAAATATCTGTTGGACATATAGATTCAAAATTTGGCATCAGTATTCACCAAACACCACATTTATTGCGTATCATAAAAAACACAAATATTAAAGTTAATGGGATACACATGCACACAGGTAGCGATATTTTAGACACTAGTGTTTTTTTACAAGCCTCAGAAATTCTTTTTGATTTAGCATCAAAACTTGACTACCTAGAGTTCATTGATTTTGGAAGTGGATTTAAAGTTCCGTATTATCACGGTGACAGTGAAACAAATATTGAAGAACTAGGAGATAAACTATCCCAAAGATTCAATGAGTTTTGTTCTGTTTATGGAAGAGATTTAAAATTAATATTTGAGCCTGGTAAATACATTATTAGTGAGGCAGGAGTATTTCTGTGCCGTGTGAATTCAATTAAACAAACTACCTCTACTGTGTTTGCACAAGTTGACTCTGGATTTAACCATCTAATAAGACCAATGATGTACGGAGCAAACCACTCAATTGAAAACATTTCAAACCAAAAGGATGTAGAAAGGTATTATTCGGTTGTTGGTTATATATGTGAGACTGACACTTTTGCAACAAATATTAAATTAAAAAATGTTTCAACAGACGATATTTTGTGTTTTAAAAATGCTGGAGCATATTGTTTTTCAATGAGCAGTAATTACAATTCAAGATACAAACCAGCAGAAGTTATGATAATTAATAATAAATACAAACTTATAAGGGAAAGAGAAAGATTTGAGAATTTACTGATGAATCAGATTGATATTTTTAACTGATCACACCTGAAGCCAAAAGTACGTCATCTTTATACACAGCAACAAATTGACCACTTGTGATGGATTTTTGGTACTCATCAAAAATGAAAAAATATTTCCTTTTTTTTCTTTTAATCTGAACTGATTGCAATGCTTGTCTGTACCTAATTCGTGCCTTCAAACCATGAAATTTAGTTATATCAGAACCATCGTCTATATTATGAAATTGAGATTTTTTAACACTTAACACTTTTCTCATTAAACCTGGGTGATTATCCCCCTCCCCAACATATATAATATTTTTTTTGGTATCTAGTGCTATAACATATAGCGGATCTTTGGTTCCACCAACTGAAATTCCTTTTCTTTGACCAATTGTATAAAAATGAGCTCCAACGTGTGCACCTACAACCTCACCATCATTTTCACTATAAACATATCCATTGGATAACTCATCTAAATCATTAATTTTTTTATTTCTACTGTAAATGGATAAAGTCTTAGGAACTAAAATAATTTTTCCTGATTTTTTCTTCAGCTTTTGTTGTAAAAATATCGGAAGCTTGACCTTTCCAATAAAGCACAGGCCTTGAGAATCTTTTTTATCAGCTGTTACTAAATTATTTTTTTTAGCAATTTCTCTTACCGCTGCTTTATGGAGATTCCCCAAGGGGAATATTATTCTACTAAGTTGGTTTTGATTTAACTGACACAAAAAATAGGATTGATCCTTTTTTTTATCAAGACCTGAAATCAACTCGAACACATTTCCTTTTTTTCTTAATGAAGCGTAGTGTCCAGTTGCAATATAATCTGCATTAAACTCCAATGCTTTTTTTAAAAATAAATCAAACTTTATCTCTTTATTGCACAAAATATCTGGATTCGGGGTTCTACCAACTTTATATTCACTGAACATGTAATCCACTATTCTTTCTTTGTATTCCTTACTAAAATCTATCACCTGAAAAGGAATCATCAGTTTTTTTGCAACAATCATTGCATCGTAACTATCCTCTAACCATGGGCACTCATCTGAAATAGTAACTGTTTCATCATGCCAGTTTTTCATAAAAATTCCTATAACGTCATATCCTTGTTCCTTCAAAAGATAAGCTGCGACACTGGAGTCAACCCCACCAGACATGCCAACGACAACTCTAGCTGTTTTATTGGTCATTTTACCTATTATTTTTTCTATGATTTTCGGCCTTTTCAGCCATCTCTTGAAGTTTTCTTAACCTTCTCTGAAATCTACCTTCACCTTTTGGTTTCTTTTTATTTTCCTCGATTTTCAATAAAATTTTCTTTTCATCAATAATAAAGTTTTTGATAGCATAAATAATTACTATTGTTAAAAGGTTGGAAATAGTATAATAAAGTGATAATCCACTAGCAAAATTATTAAAGAAAATCATTAAGGTAAATGGCAAAAAATACATTATGAACTTCATGTTTGGCATTCCTGGTTGTGTCGGTTGCATTTGTTGGTTACCAGAAACTGATGTGTAGAAAAACATAGTAACACCAGCAAGGATAGGAAATAAACTTACATGATCCCCATATAGCGGAATATAAAATGGTAATTCTAGTATTGAGTCATAAACACTTAAATCATCAGCCCACAGAAATGATTCTCCTCTAAGTGCAAATGCAACAGGAAAGAAACAAAAAAGTGCATAGAAAACTGGTAATTGAATAAACATAGGCAAACAGCCAGACAAGGGATTGGCTCCGGCTTGGTTATAAATTCTCATCGTTTCCTGATTTCTTTTTAAAGGATCATCTTTAAATTTTTCGGTGGCAGCACTAATTTCAGGCCTTAGAATTTTCATTTTTGCTTGAGAAAGGTACATCTTATATTGCACTGGTGACATAACCAACCTCGTTAGAATAACCATAATTATAATGGCGATACCAGCTGATAAAAATGAACTTAAAAATTGATATAATGGAAAGAAAATATTTCTGTTAATCCAACCAAAAATTCCCCAACCAAACCAGATTGACTCAGAGATACCATCTTTATAGTTTTTTAGAACATAATAATCATTGGGCCCTATGTACCAACCGATTGATTCACTTATATCATTTGAGCGACTTATGTCTATTGGGATTCTAGTATTAAAAGTTTTCAGATACATTTGCTTACCATCATCATCAACCGAATTACTATATTTTTGAGTGCTGTAATCAAGATCCATATTCGCCGATTTCATATCTACCTCGGATTTTACATCATTGAAAATTAAAATAGAATTGAAAAAATGTTGACTGTATGAGAGCCATTTAACTTCTCCAACTTCATCATCCTCAGAGTAAGCACTCATGTCTCTTATTTTACCATCTTGATCCTTGTAATTGATATAAGTATATCTGTTCTCATAATCTACACTTTTGGATTGCCTTCTTGAATCCAAATCCCAAACTAAGTCCATTTTTTTATTTGTGCCAAGAATATTATTTAAACCTTGAGTTTCAATCTCAAAATTCAATAAATAGCCTTGATTTGGTATAAGATACCTGTATAATATTTTACCTCCTAAATTATTTAAGTATTCAAATTCAACAACTTTACCGTTTTGATTATCAAAAGATTTATAGTTAAACATTACAGTATTTGAATCAAAAGGAACTCCATTGATGTTGAAAAAACTTAAACCTAGTGACTGATTGTTTTTTAAAAGTCTTACAAGATTTCCAGAGGAATCATTGTAATCCTTTAATGTGAGCTCGGAAATTTTAGCCCCCTTATTTGAAAACTTTAAAATCACATTTTCGTTTTCTACTATAAAAGACTCTTCCTCGATTTTTAATATGTTTTCTGAAAATTCTGTTTCGTTTGCTCTACTATCTTGGTTAACATTAAATGAATCATTTATTACAACGTTTTCTTCAGACTGTATATCTATTTCTTCATCTGAGGGCGGGCTAATAAACAAAAATGAGACAAAAGCTGCCATCAAAAATAAAAACCCTATTAACTGTGAGTAATCTACTTTACTTTCTGCCATCAGTTCATTTTTTATTGGTTGCTGCTTTTATGAATGATTTGAATAGAGGGTGCGGTTTATCTACAGTACTTTGATATTCTGGATGAAATTGGACTCCAATGAACCAGCGGTGATTAGGTAGTTCAATTATTTCAACTAAATCAGTTTCAGGATTTTTACCACACAAAACCATGCCAGATTTAGTTAATGATTCTGTATAATTAAAATTAAGCTCATACCTGTGTCGATGCCTTTCTTTTATTATATTTTTTTTGTAAATATCATGAGTTAATGTTCCTTTAGAAATTTCACATTTCCACGAACCTAATCTCATTGTACCGCCTTTTTTTTCAACATTTACTTGATCCTCCATCAAAGAAATTACTGGATATTTTGTATCACTATCCATTTCAGTAGAATTGGCATTTTTTAAACCAACGACATTTCTTGCATACTCAATCACTGCCATTTGCATTCCAAGACAAATTCCTAGGAAAGGAATATTATTAACTCTGGCATATTCAATTGAAATTATTTTACCCTCTATGCCCCTTTCACCAAAGCCTGGTGCGACCAAAACCCCATCCAGGTTTGACATTAAGGATTTTACATTTGTTTTGTCAATTGATTCGGAGTGGATTGGATGTACATTAACTTTTACTGAATTAACCGAACCAGCATGAATAAAGGATTCCAATATTGATTTATAAGAATCTTGTAATTCAACATACTTTCCTATCAAACCAATACTAACTTCATTTTTAGGATTTTTCAGATTAAACACAAATTTTTTCCATGAGGATAAATCAGCTTTAATTTTAGATTTGATTTTCAATTTTTTTAAAACAACCTTGTCTAATTTTTCTTCTAACATTAACAATGGAACATCATAAATTGTTTTTGCATCAATAGACTCAATGACTGATTTGACATCAACATTGCAAAACAATGCAATTTTTTTTCTTAAATCACTGGAAAGCCTATGTTCTGTTCTACAAACAATAATATCAGCATTCAAACCACTTTCCATCAATTTTTTTACTGAGTGCTGAGTTGGTTTTGTTTTGATTTCAGCCGCAGCTGATAAATAGGGCAGAAGAGTTAAATGTATAACAAGACTATTTTGCTCTCCAATCTCCCACTTAAATTGTCTTACCGCCTCAATAAATGGGTACGATTCTATATCACCAACAGTTCCACCAAGTTCAGTAATTATAACATCGTATTTTTTTTCGTTTTCAAGAATTTTAATTCGTGATTTTATCTCATTAGTTATGTGAGGAATAACTTGAACAGTTTTTCCTAGAAAATCGCCTTTTCTTTCTTGATTAATAACAGTCTGATATATTTGCCCTGTTGTTGTGTTGTTGTTGCTGGAAGTTTTGATTCCCAAAAACCTTTCATAATGACCTAAGTCTAGGTCAGTCTCTGCACCATCAGATGTTACATAACATTCCCCATGCTCGTAAGGATTTAATGTCCCAGGATCAACATTAATATACGGATCAAATTTCTGTATTGTAACTTCCAAACCTTTGGACTTGAGAAGTTTTCCTAAAGATGCCGATATTATCCCTTTTCCCAGCGAAGAGCTCACACCACCAGTGACAAAAATATATTTTGGGGAATTTTTCAAATTTTAAAATCTGAACTCAAAATTACAAAACTATTTGTTAGTCAAGTCAATGACTTGAAGTTCTTTGTGTTTTACTATATAAAAAGATTGATTACGTAAACCTTGTTCATCCATCTCTTTGTAATTATACTTGTTATTTAATAAACTTGTCTCATAATCTATATCAAAACCACTATAGTTTCTGTAATATATAAACCTTTGTAACAAATCTTTAATTAAATCATAAGCCTTAATTGAGACCCTATTGGGGTATTTTCCTATTTGATCAAGAAAATTAGACTTAAAAACATCTAAAGCATCACTCTGTTCAGGGAAAGAATCTGATGGGTAAATAAAATTTAAATTTCCAAGTTTTTCATAACTAATGTTTGGGTTGTCATAATTTTCCACACTAACAGAGCTAATCAATTTGATTTTTCTTTCTTCATTTATTTGTGAATTAAGCAATGAGCTCACACTAGAAATAACGTTACTGCGATTTGTTTCAAGAAATACCCAATTTTCTTTATTGTCATACATCAATGAATCTGTTATTTTTGGGTCAACAAACAGGTTTTTGTCATTTATATCAATTTTTTCTGCGTTTGGAAATTTTGTTAATAATTCATTCTTTGTTTTTTCATTCTTTTGGTCAGAAATAATTAAAACACATTGATCATTTTTTAATTCAATCATTTCATCAATCATTTCAAAGACAAATTTTCTTTTGAGTGAATCAGGTGCAGTTGTAATTATTGTATTTTCTCTAAATTCAACATCAGCAGTTATTAATGGAGATACTATTTTGGTCTTTACATCATTGGAATTAAAATAATTGAAGTTTCTTGTAATAAGTGGTCCAATTATAAAATCATAATTATTAAAATCAATATTTTCCTTCAAGTCTTTAATTACATCAATCCTATTTTTTGTATCGAAAACATCAAGATTGATTCGTATATCTTTATTAGATTCTTCGTCAATTGCCATCTTCATACCATTGTAAAAATCAATGGAAATTGTTGTTAAATTAATTTTTTTTAAAAATTCTTTGGTCTGATTAATCGAGTCGTATTGTATTTCGTCAATTTTTATTGGTGCAAGAAATGCTAGGTTTATGTTATTTTTTTTTGGGTTTTTTTTCTTATTTATTTGATTCAATAATTTATTTTCATCAATTGTTTTTTGATTTATACTTGAATCTAAATAAATATTCTTTTTAATTTTTTTTAGAGGTATATTTATAATTGAATTTTTCCTTAATTTTTGATCTCTTAGCTCTGGGTTAAATTGAAATATGTCTTCAATATTAATTTTAAATTTTTTAGAAATATTAAAAAGAGTTTCTTTTTTTTTTACTTGATAGGAAACAATAGAGTCGTAATCTTCAATTTTATTGAACTGCGAAAGACCAAATTGAACGAACGAAATAGCAATTATATAAAAAATCCAGTTTTTCATTCCCATTCAATTGTTGAAGGTGGTTTAGAGCTAATATCATAAACAACTCTATTTATCCCTTTAACGTTATTAATAATTTTATTAGAAACATCTTGAAGAAAGTTATGAGGAAAATCGAACCAATCAGCCGTCATTCCATCGGTTGATATTACTGCTCTTAATGCAACACAATTTTCATAAGTTCTTTCATCTCCCATGACCCCCACTGACTTTACAGGTAATAAAATAACCCCAGCCTGCCATATTTGATTATAAAGGCTTTTTTGTTTAAGTGATTCAATAAATATGTGATCAGCTTCTTGTAAAATTCCTACATTTTCTGCATTTATTTCACCAAGTATTCTAATACCAAGACCTGGCCCTGGAAAAGGGTGTCGGCTGAGTATTTCAGATTTAATCCCCAATTCAAGCCCAACCTTTCTAACTTCGTCTTTAAAAAGCATTTTTAAAGGCTCGATAATAGACAAAGACATTTTTTTTGGCAAACCACCAACATTGTGATGCGATTTTATCGTTGCAGAAGGACCTTTAACAGATATAGACTCTATTACATCGGGATATATGGTTCCTTGCGCAAGCCATTTGACATTGCTTATTTTCTTTGACTCTGACTCAAAAACATCAACAAATACTTTTCCAATAACTTTTCTCTTTTTTTCAGGGTCAGTAACACCACATAAGGCAGAGTAAAATTGTTCTTTAGCATCAATCCCAAAAACATTTAACCCCATTCCATTGTAGTTTTCCAAAACTTCGTCAAATTCATTTTTTCTCAAAAGGCCATTATCAATAAATAAACAAGTTAAATTATCTCCAATAGATTTATTCAATAATACTGCAGCAACCGACGAATCTACACCACCAGAGAGACCCAAAATAACCCTATCATTCTTTATAGTTGATTTGATATCGAGTACGGTTTTTTCTACAAAAGATGATGGTGTCCAATCTGGATTTACTTTAGAAATATCGATTATAAAATTCTTTAATAAGGTTTTACCGTCGCTTGAATGGTAGACTTCAGGGTGAAACTGAATTCCATAAGTAAGTTGATCATCAAACTCAAAACAAGCATTTTCAACATCTTCAGTGCTGCCAATTTTTATAGATTTAGGTGGTAATTTAGTTATAGTATCTGCATGACTCATCCAAACTTGAGAACCATTATCAATCCCCTTTAGTAATTTAGAATTTTTATTTATTGATATTAACCTTGCCCTGCCATACTCTCTTTTACTTGATGGAGAAACCTCTCCACCATTTTTGTGTGCCAAGTATTGTGCACCATAACAAATACCTAAAAGAGGAATTTTACCCATGAAATCAGAAAAATCAATATCCAAACAATCTTCTGATCTCACAGAAAAAGGGGAACCTGAGAAAATCAAACAAGAGTAGTCCTTGACATTAAAACTTTTAGAATTATAGGGAAATATCTCACAGAAAACATTTAGTTCTCTTACTCTCCTAGCAATTAGCTGGGTATATTGAGAACCAAAGTCAAGAATTAATACACGATTTGGCATTCTCAAAAATACATCATTCAGATGATTAATAAAATTATATTTCTACAAGAATAATATTGGAGCTGTACTGATCTATAGCTCTGTATAATTTATCCATAAATGATCTACCCTGATAAGAGTAATATTCAGAAAAATTTATTTTTCTCTCCATTAATTTACCATTAAAGAAAATTTTGTTTCTAATGGTACTAATTTTTTTTATTTCAGATTGATGTATTATTTTTTGAGATTTAATGATCTTTTTTTCTAGAGTGTTAAGGTCTTTAATTTGTTTTTTTTCTATTGAATTTAAAAAAGAAACTAAATTTTCATCAATTTTTCGAACGGATTTTCTAACCTGGTCAACAAAATCTGAATAATACTTAATATCAATATTGAAATTCATATTACTATTTTCTTTTATAAATTTTGTTTCTGCGTAGGTTTCATTTTTAAAGAAATCCTCTACTTGAATATTCAACTTTTCTAATTGTTGTATGTCTCTAGTTGAAAGGAAAATCATTGAATTTCTTAATGAAAGAATTGGAAATGAAACATTTAAGAAATCAAAAGTACTTTTTAATTGTATCCAGTAAGCAATCTCGGATGGCCCACCAACATAAGATAAATTAGGAAGAATAAATTCTTGGTAAATGGGCCTAACTAAAACATTTGGGGAAAAATTTTCAGGACACGATTCAACTAAATCCAAAAGCTCATTTTCTGATAAATTTTTTTTATCAATTTCGAAGTGGTTCGGTTTTAATTTTATTCTAGACCTAACATTTTCTCTATCTACATAAAAAAGATTAATCTTTCTAGGATTTACTTGTTTAAAAGACTTATCAATTTTTTTATCAATTTGTTTGATAGTCTCAGTCACTTTTTCATGAACGACAGATCCAGAAATTTCTTTTCTTAAAATATCTTTAAATTCATTTTTTAATTCTTTTTCAGAGGAATCCAATACGACAAGCCCATAGTCCTTGAAAATCTCATGAACTAGATGCCTAGTAGCATCTGCTATATTTTTAAACTTTAAATAAGAGTTTTTGTATAATTCTAATAATTCATTTTTAAACGGCTTACTGTCAAAGTGTTCACTTATTTCATGATATATTTTTTCAAAACCAAGTGTATCAAGAGAACCAACACACTTATTATTACTATTTTTTTCAATTGAAAACTTTTTTTTACTGGTATTGAAACACTTTATCTCTTCAAAATCATGGTCCTCAGTTGCCATCCAAAAAATTGGAACAAAATTGTAATCAGAAAATTTATTTTCTAAATCCTTACAAATTTTGATCGCTTGCAAGATCTTGATTATAAAAAAAATCGGACCTGTGAATAAACAAAGTTGATGTCCAGTTGTAATAGTAAAAGTGTTAGAAAATTTTAGTTTTTCAATATTTTCAACTTGAATATTTTTATTTTTTAATGACTTGTTTTGTTTTAAAAGAACTTTTGAAAGAAGCTGTCTTTTTTTGAGGGAGAAGTCTTTTCTGGACCTAATTTTATTGGTATATCCGTCTAAGTCATTTTCATATGAAATAAAATCTTTCATATTTCCTGATAGATATTTTTTCAAAATATCAGAGTGTAGATTTACATTTTGTATTTTCAAACTATTATTTTTAAATCATACTAACTCAGCCATCAAGTCATAGGTTAAAGCATTGGTGATTTTAACTTGCACAAATGAGCCTAATCTCAAATAACCTTTTCTTTTCTCAAGAAGAACATTGTTATCAACATCAGGTGAGTCATGTTCAGTTCTTCCTACGTAATAATTACCCTCACTTCGATCAATACAAACTTTAAATTTTTTACCAATCTTCAATTTATTTTTGTCGTGTGAAATGTTGGCTTGAATTTTCATCAACTTATCAAGTCTTCTATTTTTTTCCTTGTCTGGAACATCATCTTTTAAATTAAATGCATATGTATTTTCTTCATGACTATATTTAAAACATCCAAGTCGATCAAATTTTATTTCTTTAATCCAATCACAAAGTTCATCAAAATTCTCTTTGGTCTCACCTGGAAATCCAACAATAACTGTTGACCTTATTGCAATACCAGGAACTTTTTCTCTGAATTTTGAAATTAAAGAATTTATTTTTTCTCTATTGGAACCTCTCCTCATGGAAGCCAATATGTTGGTGGAAATATGTTGAAGTGGAATATCAATATAATTACAAATTTTAGGTTGGGAGGACATAACATTTAAAACATCTAAGGGAAAACCATTGGGGTATGCATAATGTAGTCTTATCCATGATATACCCTCAATCTCGCACAAATTTTCTAAAAGCTTAGAAAGTTTTCTTTTCTTATAAATGTCCAAGCCATAGAATGTTAAATCTTGAGCAATTAAAATCAGTTCTTTTACACCTTGATTTGCAAGCTTTTTTGCCTCCATTACTATTTCTTCAATTTTTCTTGATTTATGCTTGCCCCTCATTAACGGAATAGCACAGAACGAGCACTTTCTATCGCAACCTTCCGAAATTTTTAGATATGCATAATTTTTTGGTGTACTTAAAAATCTCTCACCAATCAATTCCGATTTATAATCACACTCTAATTGTTTCAATAAATTTGGTAAATCTGTTGTGCCGAAATAACTATCAACATCCGGTATTTCTGATTCTAAATCATCTTTATACCTTTCACTTAAACAACCTGTTACATAAACTTTATCTACAATTCCTTTATTTTTTTTATCAACAAAATCAATGATTGTATCAATTGATTCTTGTTTTGCATTTTCAATAAAGCCACAAGTGTTTATAACAACAATATTTCCGTCTTCTTGATGTACTACATCTTTATTATTTGCTTTAAGTTGTGAAATGAGAACCTCCGAATCATATAAATTTTTAGAGCAGCCTAACGTAATAACATTGATTTTATTTTTTTCGGATGTTTTTGTCCTCATTTTAGTTTTTATTAAAAAATGATTCTACAAAATCTTTCTTATCAAAAAGCTCTATATCATCAATTTTTTCACCCGTTCCAATATACTTTACAGGTACACTTAATTGGTCAGAGATTCCGATGACAACTCCACCTTTGGCAGTTCCATCCAATTTAGTAACCATTAAAGAAGTAACTTTTGTTGCCTCAGAAAATTGTTTAGCTTGTTCGAATGCGTTTTGACCTGTGGAACCATCTAAAACTAATATTATTTCATGAGGAGCACTATGTACAAGCTTATTCATGACCCTACCAATTTTTGATAATTCAGTCATTAAATTAATTTTGTTATGTAGCCTACCTGCAGTGTCTATTATCACAACATCATAATTTTTATTTAATGCCGAGTTTAGAGTATCGTATGCAACAGAAGCGGGATCACTACCCATGTTTTGTTTAACTATTTCAACATCAGCCCTTTCAGCCCACATTTCAAGCTGTTCAATTGCTGCAGCTCTAAAAGTATCTGCGGCACCTATCAAGACAGATAAACCTTGGGAACTGAAAAATTTAGCCAATTTTCCTATGGAAGTTGTCTTACCAACTCCGTTAACGCCAACAACCATAATTACATGAGGTTTATCTTTTAATTCAAAAATTGATGAATCTTTTTCGTCGTAAATAATGTTTTGAATTTCTTCCTTTAAAATTAAATCTAACTCCTGCGCATTTGTATATTTTTCGTTTTTAACTCTTTCTTCAATTGCATCAATGATTTTGAGAGTTGTTTCAACTCCAACATCAGATGTAATCAAAATTTCCTCCAAATCATCTAATACAGCTGCATCAACTGTAGATTTACCTAATACAACTGTTTTTAATTTTTCAAGAAAAGATTTACTAGTCTTTTCTAAGCTCTTGTCCAGTTTCTTTTTGTCTGTTTTTTTAAATAATCTTTTAAAAAAACTAGTGGGTTTTTTTGACTCCGGTTCTGGCTCAGGTTCTGGTTCTGGTTCTGGCTCTGGCTCAGGTTCTGGCTCAGGCTCTGGTTCTGGCTCTGGCTCTGGCTCAGGTTCTGGCTCTGGCTCAGGTTCTGGCTTTATTTTTTTGTTTTTTAACTCTAGTTTATCCTCTTCAATAGCCTCCTCTGAATCTAGGCTTTGATTAACATCGGACTCTACCTCATTCTCCTTCTTTTTCTTTCTGAAAGAAAAGAGTCTTTTAAAAAAATTCATCGGTTCAAGTTAAATTAAATTTTAACCTGTTACAAAAGTAAAGTATTTATTTTTTTGACAACCAGTCATTGACATGGTCAGATGGTAAAATCTTTTCAGAAAAAACATAAGCATTAGATTTACCTCTTATCATTTTAATGGCCTTAGTCAATTTTTTTGAACCTGTTTGTAATGTAGCTACGGTTTTTTTTGCCATTATTTAATTTCTTTGTGAATAGTATATTTTTTTAGAACTGGATTAAATTTCTTTAATTCTAACCTGTCAGGCGTATTTTTTTTGTTTTTTGTCGATATGTACCTTGATGTTCCTGGCATACCAGAATCTTTGTGCTCTGTGCACTCTAAAATTACTTGAACCCTATTTCCTTTTTTTGCCATAATTAAACTTTAATTCCTTTGGCTCTGGCCTCTCTTAAAACAGCTGAAATTCCTTTCTTGTTAATAGTTTTTAAAACAGAAGTTGAAACCTTTAGTGAAATCCACTTGTCTTCTTCAGGAATATAAAATCTTTTAGAAACAATATTGGCATTAAATCTTCTTTTTGTTTTATTTATTGCCTTTGAGACGTTATTACCAAACTGCACTTTTTTACCTGATATTTGACAAATTTTTGACATAATATTTGTTACGGGTTGCAAATAAACAACTTTTTTAGTTTTTTGGCAAATTTTATTCGTTGAGGTTTTGCAATATGAAGTCAAGTGAAACTCTTACCGCTTTATTTATGTTTGATTCTCTATCACTGTCCAGTTTAAAAAATTTAGTATTTGTCTCACCTTTATAATAAAATGAAATGTATAACTCACCTAATTTAGATTTTTCGTCGTTAAGTGCTGGACCTGCATTTCCAGTTGTTGAAAAGCCTATATCTGACTTAAAAAGATTTTTGACATTACTTGCCATTAAACCGGAGATTTGCTGACTGACAGCTGAATGTTTCCGTATTTTTTCCTTTTCAATTTTTAAAATCTCAATTTTTGACTCATCAGAATAAGTTACTACAGAACCTTTAAAAAAACTGGATGAGCCTGCAAGTGACATTAATTGATTAGACAAAGCTCCACCTGTAATGCTTTCCGCAACCGAAATTGTTAGTTTTTTGGAATTCAGTAATTCAAAAATGGTCTTGATCATTTAATTTTTATTTCAAAAATTTTCTCTTTATCAATGTAACCCTCTAAAAAATCACCTATTTTAACTTTACCCACCCCCTCAGGTGTACCAGTAAACATTATATCACCAATTTTTATGGTGAAATATTTGGATGCATAATGTATTAATTCTGTTATTTTCCATATCATTTTAGATGAATTGCTTTTTTGAACTATTTTTCCATTTTTTTTTAATGAAAAATTAATATTGTTCAAATCAATTTTATCATCATAAGGTATCCACTCACCAATTAATGCGGAGTTATCAAATGATTTTGAAATTTCCCAGGGTAAGCCTTTTAATTTCAAATCATTTTGTAAATCTCTTGCTGTAAAATCAATCCCTAAACTAAAATGACTTATGTAGTTTAAACAAAAGTCTTTGTCAATATGTTTTCCAACTTTAGAAAACTTCAAAATCAATTCTAGTTCGTAATGGATTTGATCAGAAAATTCAGGTATGAAGAATGGTTGATTTTTTTGAATAACTGAAGAATCTGGTTTCATGAAAATAGTTGGATTATTTTCAAAAGAACCATTCAATTCCTTAATATGTTTAACATAGTTTTTCCCAATACAAATAATCTTCATGAGATCTTGTTATTAAGTTCTGACAACCTGATTTTATTGAGTATATTTTTGGTGTACTTTGGAAAATCCGACTTCATTATCCAACTGTAATAACCTGGATCATTTTTTAAAACTTCACTTACTTCATTTCCTTTATACTTTCCAAATGAAAATATTGGTTTGCCTTTTTCATTTTCAAGAATATAACCTGAGAGGTCTAAATTTCGTCTCATCCTAGAAAAGTTTGACAAAAACTTTATATTTTTTTCTAACTCTGAATATTTTTCTAATTGTGATTTGAATACCTCATATGTAGCTTTAGCATCACTCAAAGAAGAGTGGGCATTTTCATGTTCTTTTCCGCAATAAAACTTATAAGCAGCTGATAAAGTTCTCTTTTCCATTTTATGAAATATATTTTGAACATCAATCAATTCAATACCGGATATGTCAAAATCAAAGTCCGCTCTCAGAAATTCCTCAACGAGCATCGGAACATCAAACTTATTTGAATTGAATCCCGCTAAATGACAATCTTTAATAAACTCACTAATTTCTGATGCAAGCTCAGAAAAGTTTGGCTTATCCTTAACCATTTCATCCGTTATTCCATGAATAACTGACACTTTTGCAGGGATTGGAATAGTTGGATTAATCAGCCAAGTTTTTGAATCCTCAGTTTTGTCTTTATTGATTTTAATAACTGAAATTTCGACTATACGATCATTACTTACATTGACCCCTGTTGTCTCAAGATCAAAAAAACATATTGATTTATCTAGTTTTAAATCCATATCTATTTCTCGCTGTCACTTTTCCAGTTTTCAATCAAACTCTTGATTTCTTTTAAGAAAAGTCCACCGGTTGCACCATTAATAATTCTGTGATCAAAACTCAATGACAACAAAATAATTTTTCTAATTGCAATAAAATCTCCCTTATCCGTCTCAACTACTCTCGGAAGTTTTCTAATGGCGCCAAAGGCTAATATTGCAAGTTGAGGTTGATTAATAATGGGTGTACCCATTATGTTATCAAATGTTCCAATATTTGAGATTGAGAAAGTACCATCTTGAACATCATCAGGATTTAAATTGTTGTTTCTAGCTTTATTAACTAAGCTATTGGATGATTTAGAAATGCCTGCTAAACTTAGCTCGTCAGCATTTTTAATTACAGGGACAATCAAACTTCCGTCTTGCAATGCTGTAGCCAAACCAATATTTACATCCTTTTTGTAAATTACCTTATCATCAATTAAACTTGCATTTAAAATTGGAAAATTTCTCAAAACTTTTGATACAATTTGAATCAAAGGGTGAGTATAAGTTAATTTTTCACCATAACTATCCAAAAATTTAGTCTTTTGGTTGTCTCTCCAATTTGCTAGATCAGTTATGTCTGCCTCAATGAAGGTTTGAACATGTACGGCACTATTTTTACTATCAAGCATATGCTTTGATAATATTTTTTCCATCCTTGTAAGATCACGTACCTGGCTTTCATTTTTTGCAACATTTACTGACTCTGCTGTGTAATCAATATTTTTATTATTAGATTTTTTAATGTAACTAAGCAGATCTTTTTTTGTTATTCTTCCTGATTTACCAGTTCCCTTAATTTGATTTAATTCAGCTGATGAAATATTTTCTTTTTTGACAATATTTCGCACTAATGGTGATAAAAAAACATCATCAATTTGTTCAATTTTAGTGCTTTTATTATCGTTCTCTTGCAACATTTCAATATTTGGTATTTCTGCAATTTCGGGTTCATCAACTTTTATTTCCTGATCAATATTTTTTTCAACATCTGATTTTGTTTCTATGACACAGAGCGTGTCACCTACCTTCACAACATCATTTACTTTAAAGCAATGCTCAACAATAACTCCCTCAACTTCTGTTGGTACCTCAGAATCAACTTTATCGGTTGCAATTTCTACTACAAAATCATCTGCAGCTACCTCATCGCCAACATTTTTAAGCCAACTAACAATAGTTGCTTCATCAACACTCTCCCCCATTTTAGGTAATGTCAAATTAAATTTTGCCATAGTAAGACAGTAAAATTACCAAATTAAATTTATAAAGATTTATATTTAGTTTTGATCAAAAGGGATACGCTTAACAATACTTCTTCCCAACGTAATTTCATCTGTATATTCGAGATTATCTCCAACAGAAACACCTCTGGATATTGTACTGAACTTAATTGAATAATTATTAATCTTTTTGAATATGTAGTAATTAGTTGTATCACCCTCCATAGTTGCACTCAAGGCAAATATAATTTCATCAATATTATTTTTTTTTACCCTATCCATCAATTTATCAATTGTAAGTTGATTAGGGCCAACACCGTCTACTGGTGATATCTTTCCACCAAGAACATGATATAATCCATTAAATTGTCCAGTATTCTCAATGGCCATCACATCTCTGATGTCCTCAACAATACATAATATTGACGAGTCTCTTTTATCATTACTACAGATTCCACATATTGGCTTATCAGACAAATTACAGCATTGCTCACAAAAAAGAATTCCATTTTTCAATGATTTTATCGCAGCAATTAGTTTCATAACATTTTCATCTTTTTCTTTAATTAGATTTAATGCTAGTCTCGTTGCTGTATTTTTACCAATCCCTGGAAGTCTGGATATTTCATCAACCGCGTCTTGTAATAATTTTGATGAAAAATTCATTAGGTAAATATATAACTTGATTTTAACAGAACCATAATTAATTATCTTTGAAAACAAGTATCATGAATTCTTTTTTAATTCTATTAATAGTAGGTGTTTATTTTTTAAGCTTGTTTGTAATATCACAAGTAACAAAAGGAAAATCTGACAGCCAAACATTTTTTTCAGGTAATAGAAATTCTAAGTGGTATATTGTCGCCTTTGGTATGGTTGGAGCATCCCTGTCTGGAATAACTTTTATTTCAGTACCAGGTGATGTAGGGGCTATAAATTTCACATACTTTCAAGTTGTAATTGGATATTTGATAGGATATTTTGTTGTTGCCTATTTACTTCTGCCCATATATTATAAAAAAGGTCTCACATCAATTTATGAGTTTCTTGGTGATAGATTTGGGAAATTCTCTCACAAAACAGGAGCCTTCTTTTTTTTTATTTCAAGAGTTTTAGGCGCCTCTTTCAGATTGTTTCTTGTAGCAATTGTTCTTCAAGAATTTATTTTTGATCAATGGGGAATTCCATTTGAAATTACTGTCACATTTTCAATAATTTTGATATGGCTTTATACATTTCAAGGTGGCATTAAAACTGTAATTTGGACTGATACAATTCAAACTTTTTTCATGATCCTATCAGTTTTGATCTCAATATTTTTTATCACGAATAGTTTTGATCAAACACTATTTGAATTCTTAAATTCTGAATTCTATTCAAAAAAAAGCCAAGTTTTTATACTTGATGACTTTTATAACAAAAGTTACTTCATGAAGTCCTTTTTAGGAGGAATGTTCATTACAATCTGTATGACAGGATTAGACCAAGATATGATGCAAAAAAATTTAACATGTAAAAACCTGAGAGATGCCCAAAAAAATATGATTGTGTTTAGTTTTGTTCTTGTATTTGTAACTTTTATATTTTTAGTTTTAGGCTCAATATTATTTAAATATGTTGAAATTAATGATGTTCAAATTCCAGATCTAAATGGACGTCCAAATACAGATTTATTGTTTCCTTTAATTGCCTTCAGTGGCGATTTTGGTTTAGTTTTACCCATAATATTTCTAATTGGACTAGTTGCAGCTGCATACAGTAGTGCAGACAGTGCCCTAACATCATTAACAACCTCATTTTGTGTTGACTTTTTAAACATAGAACAATACAATCAAAAAAAACAAAAAAAAATAAGAGTAATAATTCATGTATTGATGAGTATTATTTTACTGCTAACTATAGTAGTTTATAAAAACCTTCTTAGCACAAGTGTAATTGACAGTTTGTTAATTATTGCGGGATTTACTTATGGTCCGCTTCTTGGACTATTTAGTTTTGGGATTTTTACAAATCATAAAATACATGATAAGTATAGCATAATCGTTTGTATACTTTCTGTGATTTTCACAAGTTTAATATTCTATGACCCTTTATCCATTTTTGAAAAATATCAAATTGGCTATGAACTTTTGCCAATTAATGGATTAATCACATTCTTGGGCTTGCATTTGATAAGAAAGACTACCACTTGATTACCGCGCTTCCCCACGTAAAACCACTACCAAAAGCAGCTAATACAACAATATCATTCTTTTTTATCAAATTTGATTGGTATGCTTCTGTCAAAGCAATTGGAATTGAAGCGGCAGTTGTATTGCCATATTTCATTATGTTGTTAAAAACTTGAGAATCGGAGAGTTTTAATTTTTTTTGAATAAATTGACTTATCCTAAGATTTGCTTGATGGGGAATTAGTAATGAAATATCGTCTGTATTTAAATTTGAATATTCTAAACCTTCTTTAATTACTTGCTCAAACCTGACTACTGCATTTTTAAAGACAAAATTTCCATTCATGTATGGCCAATATGACTCATCAGTTTGATCAGATTTTATTTTATCAATCCAATGGGTAGTTGCTGGTTTAATAACTGCTAATTCCTCAGCGTATTTTCCCTCTGAGTGCAGATGTGTAGATAATATGCCATTTTCTGATTTAGTCGAAGAAATTACGGCAGCACCAGCACCATCACCAAAAATTACTGAGACAGATCTGCCTTTTGTTGATTTATCCAATCCTCCGGAATGAATTTCACTACCAACAAGCAATATATTTTTATACATTCCCGACTTAATGTACTGATCGGCAATCGACAACCCGTAGATGAATCCTGAACATTGATTTCTAACATCTAAGGCACCAATTTCCTTGATGCCAAGATTTCGTTGTAAAAGGACACCTGAGCCTGGAAAATAGTAGTCTGGGCTCAAAGTAGAGAAGATTATAAAGTCAATATCATTTTTATCGATTCCAGCATCTGCTATTGCCCTTTCAGCTGCATATGTACCCATGAGAGATGTTGTAAGCTTTTTATCACCAACCCATCTCCTATTCTTAATTCCGGTCCTTTCAGAAATCCAATCATCGGACGTTTCCATGATTTTTGATAAATCATCATTCGATACAATATTTTCTGGAACGAAAAAACCTAAGCCTGTTATTTTCGATCTAAACATAGCATTGCAATTTAATCAAAATTGTCATTTTGTCGGTATTTTTTGTTTGGTATATGATTTGAAAATATATTTGAAAAAAAAACTATGGCAAAAGGAAAAATTAATGTTTCGGTTGAAAATATATTTCCGTTAATTAAAAAGTTTCTGTACAGTGATCATGAAATTTTTTTAAGGGAATTGATATCCAACGCTACAGATGCAACATTGAAGTTAAAACATCTCTCTAACATAGGTGAATTTAAAGATGACTACGGACAACCTATAATTGAAGTCAAGATAGACAAGAAAAATAAAAGACTACACATTATTGATCAGGGCATTGGAATGACTGGCGACGAAATAAAAAAATATATCAATGAAGTGGCTTTTTCTGGTGCAGAGGAGTTTTTAGAAAAATATAAAGATTCTGCAAAAGACAGTGGTATAATTGGTCATTTTGGTTTGGGCTTTTACTCAGCATTTATGGTTTCAGATTCAGTAGAAATCATTTCAAAATCACATAAAAAAGATCCTGCTGTACACTGGAAATGTGATGGATCTCCAGAGTATTCACTTACAAATGCTAAAAAGACTGATCGTGGAACAGAAATTATTCTTAATATTTCAAAAGATTCAAAATCCTTTTTAGAAGAAAACACGATAAGGGAACTTCTTAAAAAATATAATCGCTTCATGCCAGTTCCAATAAAGTTTGGACAGAAAGAAATTTCAAAAAAAGTTGGAGATGGAAAAGATGAAAAGGAAATTAAAGAAACTGTTGATGATATAATCAATATAACTGAGCCTGCTTGGACTAAAAAACCCAAGGATTTGAAAGATGAAGATTACAATAAATTTTACAAAGATCTGTACCCAATGAATTTTGAAGATCCACTTTTTAATATTCATTTAAACGTGGATTATCCATTTACACTAACTGGAATATTGTTTTTCCCTAAAATCAAGAATGATATAAATATTCAAAAAGATAAAATTCAGTTATTTCAAAATCAAGTTTTTGTCACTGACAATGTGGAGGGAATTGTTCCAGAGTTCTTAACACTTTTAAGAGGAGTAATTGACTCCCCAGATATACCACTGAATGTCTCAAGAAGTTACCTTCAGGTTGACTCAGCTGTGAAGAAAATATCAAACTATATTACCAGAAAAGTTGGCGATAAATTAAACTCATTAATTAAAAAAGACAGAAAAAAATATGAAGAAAAATGGAATGATATAAAAATTATAATTGAATATGGAATGCTAAGTGAGGATAAATTTTTTGAAAAATCAGATAGCTTCTCAATTTACCCTGATACAAATAATAATTTTTATACATACGATGAGCTCATTAAGAGTATTAAAAAAAGTCAAACCGATAAGGACGCTAAGACTATTATTCTATACGCATCAAATGTTGATGAACAAGATTCATATATTAAAGCAGCTGAATCGAAGGGATATAAAGTTCTTTTGCTTGACTCACCAATTGTCCCTCATCTGATTCAAAAACTTGAGTCAAAAAAAGAAAATATCTCATTTGCCAGAGTTGATTCTGACTCAATTGATAATCTAATTAAAAAAGAGGACAACATTATTTCAAAGCTGGATGATAAAGAAAAGGATAAGTTAAAAACTTATATTGAGGCAGTTGTTCCAAAAGAGAAATATACAATACAATTAGAAGCTTTGGATAGCAAAGAGCTCCCATTTATTATAACACAACCTGAGTTCATGAGGAGAATGAAAGATATGCAACAATCTGGTGGAAACAACATGTTTGGATCTATGCCAGAAATACATAACGTAATCATCAATGTAAATAATGTTTTAGTAAATACAATTTTTAATTCAAAATCAAAGGCAAAAAGAGAAAGATTGATAAAACAATCACTAGATCTTGCAAGATTATCACAGAACTTGTTGAAAGGTGAAGAACTTACATCATTTATCAAAAGAAGCTTTGACATTATTAAATAGTGAAATGAAATATTTTTTAGTTTTATTTTTTTTGTTTTGGAGTTGTTCAAAAACTAAAAATTTAAATAATTTCTCGCTGCAGGTCGAAGTCAATGGATTAAAAAAAGGGACTCTATTTCTTGAAAAGTTTAGTGATTCTAGTTTGTTTAAAATTGACTCTGGATATTTTAATGGGAATAATTCAGTTGAATTTAGGGGAAAAATAGATGGGCCAGAAATAATGATAATTACTTTAAGCTATGAAAATGAATCAGACCCTAAACAATTTCCCTTTTTTGTTGAAAAATCAGAAATGATTGTAAAAACTCGTTTAAAAAACTTTGGCTATGAGGTCTATTCGAAAGGATCTAAAAATGATTCGATCTATAGAGCATATCTAGAAATAAATAGAAGATTTAATAATGAAAAATTAGATTTAATTTCTAAATCTTTAGAATTTAAGAAGATTGATGATATAGATTCGGTTAAATTTTATGATGAAAAACTTTTAGCTGCTAACAAAAGGCAGTTTTTGCATAATGCTAACTTTGCAATTAGGCACTCTGAATATACAATAGCTCCATACATTGCAATCTCAGATTTAAGAGAATCAACCAAAATTTTAGATACAATCTACAAAAGTTTGGATGAAAGGATTAAGAAATCAAAATATGCATTGGAACTGAAATCTCTTATTAATTAGCCTGAATATTCAACGTAGTTTCTTGGTGTCTCATATAGAACGATACTCAATTTAACGTCTAATTTTATTGCACTTTTTAGTTTATTCCAAATAAATATCGCAAGATTTTCAGTTGTTGGAATAACATCCTTGAAATGGGGAATATCAAGGTTGAGGTTTTTATGATCCAATAAATCTTCAACTTCTGTTTTAATTATTTTCTTCAAATCTGATAAATCCATGACCATACCTGTCTGAGGATTAATATCTCCAAGTATTTTAACAACTAATTCGTAATTATGACCGTGGAAATTCTCGTAACTACATTTTCCAAAAATTTCAAAATTTTCATCGTTTGATAAACTTGGATTGTAAAGTTTATGAGCAGCATTGAAATGAGCTTTTCTACAGATTGTTATTTTCATAATTTAAAAAATAAAATGAATTTTCTTGAACTATTTTTTTTAACCAAAAGGTAAATTTAGCAGGATTTTCTTCAATTTCAAGCTGAAGTTGTTTGAAATTTATCCATCTAAAATCAGACGCCTCGTGTTTGTTAAGTATTGGGTCAGAGCTATATTTTCCAAAAAAAACATGATCATATTCATATTCAACTAAACCATTCTCAAAATTGGTTTTATATATAAATGAAAAAACCTCTTTCAAATTTGTCTTAATACCCATTTCCTGAACCAACCTCAATTTGACATACTCATTAATTGATTTATCGATGTAAGGATGACTACAACAAGTATTTGACCACAAACCAGCCGAATGATACTTAGAATCAGACCTTTTTTGTAATAAGATCTCATCTTCATCGTTAAATATAAAAATTGAGAAAGCTCTGTGAAGTAATCCTTTTTTATGAGCTTCTAACTTATCTTCCGTTCCTATCTCATTATTATTTATATCAACTAAAATAACTCTGTTGAACATTTAATCTAAGCTTCTCCTTTTGGGCCAAAATTGATTGGAATATTTTCAAACTCAAAACCTTTAATTTCACCAAAGTTTTTCTCAAACCTAGAAATATTTTCATTTAGAGCCCTTAAAAACTTTTTTGCATGTTGCGGGGTTAATATCAAACGAGAGCAAACCTTTGCTTTTGGCGAACCTGGCATTATATTCACAAAATCTAAAACAAATTCCGTAGGTGAATGATTTACAACAACTAAATTAGAGTACTGACCTTGAGCAGTTTTTTCGTCAAGCTCAATATTAATGTTTTTTGACTTTTCATTCTTCATTATATCTTATTCTTTTATTTTCCAGCATGTCTTTGTACTCATCAACATATCCTACAATCATATCTCCGTAGTCTCTGTTTCCAGTACCCGCAGGAATTTTGTGACCAACAATAACATTTTCTTTTAGACCTGAGAGGTTATCAACCCTACCATTTACCGCAGCTTCATTGAGTACTTTCGTTGTTTCTTGAAAAGATGCAGCAGAAATGAATGATTTTGTTTGAAGAGATGCTCGAGTTATTCCTTGTAAAATAGGTGTTCCAGTTGCATTAACAGCATCACGTGCAACAACAGTGTTTTTGTCCTCTCTTTTCAAAATGGAATTTTCTTCTCTTAATTCGCGTGCAGAAACAATTTGGCCTTCACTCAAATTGGAAGAATCACCAACAGACTCAACAACCTTCTTGCCAAATAGGATATCATTTTCATAAATAAACTCATTCTTGTGGACAATCTGACCTTCAAGGAAGATAGTGTCACCAGAATCCTGTATTTGGACTTTTTGCATCATCTGTCTGATAAGTACTTCAAAGTGTTTGTCATTAATTTTCACACCCTGTAGTCTATAAACCTCTTGGACCTCATTTACTAAATATTGTTGCACCGCAGATGGTCCTTTGATATTTAGAATATCGTTAGGCGTTATAGAACCATCTGAAAGTGGCATACCAGCTTTAACAAAATCATTTTCTTGAACAAGAATTTGATTTGAAAGTTTAACTAAGTACTTCTTAATCTCACCTGTCTTAGCTTCTACAATAATTTCTCTGTTTCCTCTTTTGATTTTTCCAAAGGAGACCACTCCATCAATTTCACTAACAACTGCAGGGTTGGATGGGTTCCTGGCTTCAAATAATTCTGTAACTCTAGGAAGTCCTCCAGTGATATCACCAGATTTAGCAGATTTTCGGGGTATTTTAACTAAAATCTTACCAGTTTCTACCTTTTCGGAGTCATCAACCATAAGGTGAGCACCAACAGGAAGATTATACGTCCTCAATAATTTGCCCTTTGAGTCTTTAACATGTAATGTAGGGATTAGTTTTTTATTTCTTGATTCTGAAATTACTTTCTCTCTAAATCCAGTTTGCTCATCAATTTCAACTTGATAAGTAATTCCTTGCTCAATATTTTCGTATTCAATTTTACCAGAAAACTCAGAGATAATAACCCCATTGTACGGATCCCATTTACAAATTAAATCGTCTTTCTTAATTTTTTTACCATTTTTAACAAAAATAGAGGAACCATAAGGAATAATATTTGAGCTTAAAACAATACCAGTTTTGTCATCAATAATTTTAATTTCACAAGTTCTTGAAATAACTAAATCAAATTTGTTTCCTTCGCTATCATTTGATTTAACAGTCTTCAAATCTTCAATTTCAGTAGTTCCATCAAATTTAGATAATAGTTGATTTTCCTCAGAAATGTTTCCAGCAATACCTCCAACATGGAAAGTCCTAAGAGTTAGCTGAGTTCCTGGTTCACCAATTGATTGAGCTGCAATAACACCAACTGCCTCACCGATCTGAACCATTTTCCCAGTAGCTAAATTTCTACCATAACATTTAGCGCATACGCCTCTTTTTGCCTCACATGTAAGAGGAGATCTAACCTCAATCTGATCTAAAGGTGAATCTTCAATTAATTTTGCTTCTTTCTCTCCAATTTCTTCACCAGCTCCAACAATTAATTGATTGTCGATTGGATTATATACATTATACAAGGAAACTCTTCCAAGAATTCTATCTTCTAAGGTTTCTACTACCTCCTCATTTTTCTTTAATGCGGTAACTGTTAATCCTCTAAGTGTATTACAATCATCAATGTTAACAATTACATCTTGAGCAACATCAACAAGTCTCCTTGTTAGATACCCAGCATCAGCAGTTTTTAGAGCCGTATCAGCAAGACCTTTCCTAGCACCATGTGTTGAAATAAAGTATTCTAAAATAGACAGACCTTCTTTAAAGTTTGATAAAATTGGGTTTTCAATAATTTCACCTCCACCAGATGAGGATTTCTTTGGTTTTGCCATCAATCCTCTCATACCAGTCAACTGTCTGATTTGTTCCTTGGAGCCTCTTGCTCCTGAATCAAGCATCATATAGACCGAATTGAAACCTTGTTTATCTTCACTGATTCTTTTCATTGCAAGTTCAGTAAGTGCAGCGTTTGAGGATGTCCAGACATCAATAACTTGGTTGTACCTTTCATTATTTGTTATAAGTCCCATATTATAATTGGATATTATAGAATCCACCTCCTTATTTGCAGCACCAATCATCTCACTTTTTTCACCTGGAATTATAATATCACCTAAACTAAATGAAAGACCTCCTCGGAATGCAAAACCAAAACCCATATCTTTAATTTGGTCCAAAAATTCAGCAGTTTCAGGAACACTTGTCATCTTTAAAATTCTACCAATAATATCTCTCAAAGATTTTTTCGTAAGAACCTCGTTTATGTAACCTGCTTTTTCTGGAACGACTTCATTAAACATAACTCTACCAACAGTTGTTTCAATGATTTTATTGACAAAATCTCCGTTATCGTCCTGATCTTTAATTCTGAGCTTGATACTTGCATTTAAGTCTACTTTATTCTCATTGTATGCAATTGTAACCTCTTCTTGTGAATAAAAAGTAAGACCCTCGCCTTTTACAACTTGATCTTTTGTGCTCATCTTCTTTTTGGTCATGTAATAAAGACCTAAAACCATATCCTGGGATGGAACAGTGATAGGTGAACCATTTGCAGGATTTAAAATATTGTGAGATGCTAACATCAACAATTGAGCTTCAAGAATTGCCTCCGGACCTAATGGTAAATGAACTGCCATCTGATCACCATCAAAGTCTGCATTAAATGCAGTACAAACTAATGGGTGAACCTGTATGGCTTTGCCCTCAATGAGTATTGGTTGAAAAGCTTGAATTCCTAATCTGTGTAGAGTTGGAGCTCTATTAAGTAGTACTGGGTGACCCTTTAGAACATTTTCTAAAATATCCCAAACTAAAGGCTCTCTTTTGTCAATAATTTTTTTTGCTGATTTGACTGTCTTAACAACACCTCTTTCAATAAGTTTCTTTACTATAAATGGTTTATAAAGCTCAGCTGCCATATCCTTGGGGATTCCGCATTCGTAAAGCTTCAATGTTGGCCCTCCAACGATTACAGATCTTGCTGAATAGTCAACCCTTTTACCAAGAAGATTTTGTCTAAACCTTCCTTGTTTTCCTTTCAGAGAATCAGAAAGTGATTTCAAAGGTCTATTTGCCTCAGTTTTTACGGCAGAGGATTTCCTAGTGTTATCAAATAAAGAGTCAACAGATTCTTGCAACATTCTTTTCTCATTTCTTAAAATAACTTCAGGCGCTTTAATTTCAACAAGTCTCTTAAGTCTATTATTTCGTATTATAACACGTCTGTATAAGTCGTTTAAATCCGATGTAGCAAATCTGCCGCCATCAAGCGGAACAAGTGGTCTGAGTTCGGGTGGAATAACAGGAATTGCTTTCAAAATCATCCACTCAGGCTTGTTTTCTTTGTCTTGATTTGCCTCCCTAAATGACTCCACAACCTGTAGTCTTTTTAATGACTCAGTTTTTCTTTGTTTAGACGTTTCAGTATTAGCTTTATGTCTTAGTTCATATGACAATTCGTTAAGATCTATTCTTGATAGAAGTTCAATTAGACATTCTGCGCCCATTTTGGCAATAAACTTATTGGGATCACTATCTTCCAAAAACTGATTTTCAGGTGGTAGTTTTTCAAGAATATTTAAGTATTCTTCCTCAGTTAAAAAATCCATCTTATTTAAAGGATTTCCATCAATATCAAGCCCAAGTCCTGGTTGAACGACCACATATCTTTCGTAATATATGATCATATCTAACTTTTTACTAGGTAGTCCTAAAAGGTATCCAATTTTGTTCGGCAATGACCTAAAATACCAGATATGAGCTACGGGAACTACAAGGTTAATGTGGCCTACTCTATCTCTTCTTACTTTCTTCTCAGTGACCTCAACACCACATCTGTCACAAACAATTCCTTTGTATCTAATTCGTTTATATTTTCCACATGCACACTCATAATCCTTTACAGGTCCGAAGATTCTTTCACAAAAAAGACCATCTCTTTCTGGTTTGTGAGTTCTATAGTTAATAGTCTCAGGTTTTAAAACCTCACCTCTTGAAGATGATAAAATATTCTCAGGTGAAGCTAATCCTATTGAGATTTTATTGAATTTTTTAGATTTATTTAATTCCATTGTTTGTTATTATTTATTCCTCTAATCTAATGTCAAGACCTAAACCTTTAAGTTCATGCATTAATACGTTGAATGACTCAGGCAAATTCGCATCAGGCATTCTTTCTCCTTTTACAATTGACTCATATGCCTTTGCTCGTCCAATAACATCATCCGATTTAATTGTTAGTATTTCCTGGAGTGTGCTGGATGCACCATAAGCCTCGAGGGCCCACACTTCCATTTCACCAAATCTTTGACCACCAAACTGAGCTTTTCCACCAAGTGGTTGCTGAGTAATTAACGAATAGGGACCAATTGATCTTGAATGCATTTTATCATCAACCATGTGTCCAAGCTTTAACATGTATATAACCCCTACGGTTGCAGGTTGATCAAACCTCTCACCTGTTCCACCATCATACAAAAATGTATGACCAAATTTGGGTACTCCAGCTTCATCGGTTAATGCGTTAATTTCATCTATGGTTGCTCCATCAAAAATGGGAGTGGCAAACTTTTTGTTTAAATTCATACCTGCCCATCCTAAAACAGTTTCATAAATTTGGCCGATATTCATTCTGGAGGGTACACCAAGAGGATTTAACACAATGTCAACGGGTGTTCCATCTTTTAAAAAGGGCATATCTTCTTGCCTAACTATTCTTGCAACAATACCTTTATTACCATGCCTTCCAGCCATTTTGTCTCCAACCTTAAGCTTTCTTTTCTTTGCAATATAGACCTTTGCTAATTTCATTATTCCAGAGGGAAGTTCATCACCAACTGTGATTGTAAACTTTTCTCTTCGCAACATACCTTGCAAATCATTTTCTTTAATTTTGTAGTTATGTAATAATGTTTTTGCTAAGGAATTAATTTTTTTGTCAACACTCCAGTCAGCTTGAGCAAGATGCGAATAGTCATCAACTTCATTAAGCAATTTTTGGGTATACTTTTTTCCTTTGGGAATTAATTCCTCACCAAGATCATTAAATACCCCTTGACATGTTTTACCACTAAGCATTGAATATAATTTCTCAACAAGTTTTCTTTTAAGTTCATCGAATAACTTGTCATATTTTAATTCAAGATTCTTTAATAGTTCCTTATCCTCACTTCTCCTTCTCTTATCTTTAATTGTTCTAGTAAATAATTTTTTATCAATAACAACTCCCTTGAGGGATGGAGGAGCTTTCAGAGATGCATCTTTTACATCTCCAGCTTTATCACCAAAAATTGCTCTTAGTAACTTTTCTTCAGGTGTTGGATCTGACTCTCCTTTAGGTGTAATTTTACCAATCAGTATATCTCCTGACTTGACTTCTGCACCTATTCTAATCATACCATTTTCATCTAAATCAGTTGTAGCTTCTTCACTTACATTAGGAATATCACTCGTGAGTTCTTCCATGCCTAACTTTGTATCTCTAACATCAAGTGAGTATTCATCAATATGGATTGATGTAAAGAAATCTTCTCTGACAACTTTTTCTGAGATTACTATTGCATCCTCAAAGTTATAACCTTTCCATGGCATAAATGCAACCTTGAGATTTCTGCCAAGAGCAAGTTCACCTGCTGAGGTTGCATATCCCTCGCACAGAACTTGTCCCTTAATTACTTTTTCACCTTTTTTAACAATTGGCTTAAGATTGATACATGTACCTTGGTTTGTTTTTCTGAATTTTATTAAATCATAAACAACTTCATCAGAATCAAACGAAACTAGCTTTTCGTCTTTAGACTTATCGTATTTTATAATAATTTTATCCGAATCAACGTAAGTTACTGTACCGTTTGTCTCTGCATTTAACAAAACTCTAGAGTCACTAGCTACTTGTTTTTCAAGTCCTGTACCAACAATTGGACTTTCGGGCTTCATTAGAGGAACTGACTGCCTCATCATATTAGATCCCATCAGTGCACGGTTTGCATCATCATGCTCTAAAAAAGGTATTAAAGAAGCCGAAATGGATGCTATTTGATTGGGAGCCACATCAATATAATCAACATCTTTTGGTTCAACAACAGGATAGTCAGCTTCTAAACGCGCAATAACTTTATCAGCTAATATTTTTCCATCTTTGGATCTTTCAATATTAGCCTGGGTTATTAATTTTCCTTCTTCCTCCTCAGCTGATAAATATTTATAGTCATTAATATCAATTTTACCATTATTAACTTTTCTGTAAGGTGTTTCAATAAATCCAAGATTATTAACCTTGGCAAAAACACTTAAAGATGAAATTAATCCAATGTTGGGTCCCTCAGGTGTTTCAATGGGACATAGTCTTCCATAATGAGTATAGTGAACATCACGGACTTCAAATCCGGCTCTTTCTCTTGAAAGACCTCCAGGTCCAAGTGCAGATAACCTTCTCTTGTGAGTAAGTTCTGCCAATGGATTTGTTTGATCCATAAACTGTGATAACTGATTAGTGCCAAAGAAAGTATTGATTACTGAGGATAATGTTTTTGCATTAATCAAGTCTATTGGGGTAAAGACCTCGTTATCTCTGACATTCATCCTTTCTCTGATTGTACGCGCCATTCGAGAAAGACCAACACCAAATTGACCTGAAAGCTGTTCACCAACTGTCCTAACTCTTCTGTTTGATAGGTGATCAATATCATCAATTTCAGACTTTGAATTTATCAATTCAATCAAAAATTTGATGATTGTAATGATATCCTCTTTGGTTAAAACTAAGTTTTCCATATCAATGTTTAAACCTAATTTTTTATTCATTCTGTACCTTCCAACCTCACCTAGATTATATCTTTGATCTGAGAAAAATAATTTATCTATAATTCCACGAGCTGTTTCTTCGTCAGGTGGCTCAGCATTTCTCAATTGCCTGTATACATGCTCAACAGCTTCTTTTTCAGTGTTGGTTGGATCTTTTTGTAAAGTATTGTGAATGATTGAGTACTCAGAATTATCATCATCAAGTTTATTAATTAAAACTGTTTTGGTATTTGATTCTAAAATTTTATCAATATTTTCTTTATCGATTATTGTATCCCTATCGAGGATAACCTCATTTCTTTCAATTGAAATAACTTCACCAGTGTCCTCGTCCACAAAATCTTCATACCAAGTGTTTAGTACACGAGCTGCTAGTTTTCTTCCTAATATTTTTTTTAATCCAGCTTTTGAGACTTTAACTTCTTCAGCAAGCCCAAATATCTCTAGAATATCTTTATCTCTTTCATAACCAATTGTACGCAATAAAGTTGTAACAGGTAATTTTTTCTTTCTATCTATATAGGCATACATGACACCATTAATGTCGGAGGAAAACTCAATCCAGGACCCTTTAAACGGTATTACTCTGGCAGAATAAAGTTTTGTACCGTTGGCATGGAAAGATTGACCAAAAAATACACCTGGTGATCTGTGTAATTGGGATACAACAACCCTCTCAGCACCATTAATTATGAAAGTACCACTTTTGGTCATGTAAGGAATTACACCTAAATATACATCTTGCACAATAGTTTCGAAATCCTCATGTTCAGGATCCGTACAATAGAGTTTAAGCCTAGCTTTAAGAGGAACACTGTAAGTTAATCCCCTTTCGATACACTCATGAACTGAGTATCTGGGTGGATCAACGAAGTAATCTATAAATTCAAGAACAAACTGATTTCTTGCGTCAGAAATCGGAAAATTCTCCAAAAAAGTTTTATATAAACCCTCATCACTTCTTTCATCAGACTTTGTTTCTAACTGAAAGAAGTCTCTAAAAGACTTAACCTGAATATCTAAGAAATCTGGATAATCAGGAATATCAGAGGATGTTGCGAAATTTTTTCTACTATTATAACTCATTAATTTTAAAGTTTAGTTAAAGAACACATATAATCTACCCACGAAAGGTTATGGACAATTGAGAGAATTAGTTTAATTCAACCTCGGCACCAGCTTCTTCCAAGGATTTTTTCATACCCTCAGCTTCATCCTTACCAATATCTTCTTTGATATTACTAGGTGCATTGTCTACAAGATCCTTGGCTTCTTTTAAGCCAAGACCTGTAAGCTCTTTAACCAACTTTACAACTGCCAGTTTTGCTCCGCCAGCCGCTTTTAACACAACAGTAAATTCACTTTTTTCTTCTGCTGCTTCAGCTCCACCAGCTCCACCAGCGGGTCCAGCAACTGCAACTGCAGCTGCGGCTGCAGGTTCTATTCCATATTCTTCTTTTAGAATGTCAGCAAGTTCATTTACTTCCTTAACTGTTAAGTTTACCAATTTATCTGCAAAATCTTTTAAATCTGCCATATTATTTAATTTAAATTATTTATCATCTTTTTCAGAAAGTGTCTTAATGACACCACTGAGTTTAGTTCCACTCGATTTGAGAGCAGAAATCAAATTCTTAGCAGGAGATTGAAGAAGTGTAATAACTTCACCAATTAATTCCTCCTTAGATTTAATGTCAACTAAAGAATCTAATACATCGTCACCAATGTAAATGGATTCTTCAATGAAAGCACCTTTCAATATGGGCTTTTCAAAGTTTTTTCTAAATTTTTTAATAACTTTTGCTGGAGCATTACCAGTGTCCGAAAACATCAAAGCAGTGTTTCCTTTTAATTGTGATTTTAAGTCACCAAAATCCTTATCTACAAAATCCATTGCTCTTGCCAGAAGAGTATTCTTTACAACAGAGAGCTTTATGTTAGATTTAAAACACTCTCTTCTTAATTTTGATGTAGAAATAGCATCTAAACCTGAGCAATCAGTTATATATATTGTAGATGTTGAATCAAGTTCTGACTTGATTGAATCAATAATATTTTGTTTTTGATCTTTTTTCATTCCTAAAAACTATTAGTATCAATTTTTATACCTGGACTCATGGTACTGGACATAAAAATACTTTTCATATAAATTCCTTTCGATGATGATGGTTTAATCTTAACAATATTATCCAATACTTCTTTTGCATTCTGAAAGATTTTTTCAGATGAAAATGAAACTTTTCCTATTGCTACATGAACTGTCCCATTTTTATCAACCTTATAATCAATCTTTCCAGCCTTAGTTTCTTGAACAGCCTTACCGATATTCATGGTGACTGTACCGGTCTTTGGGTTTGGCATTAAACCTCTGGGACCTAAAATTTTTCCAAGCGGGCCAAGCTTTCCCATAACACTTGGCATAGTTATAATGATGTCAACATCAGTCCATCCGTCTTTAATTTTGTTTAAATACTCATCTAATCCTACAAAATCAGCTCCAGATTTTTTGGCTTCATCTTCTTTATCGGGTGTTACTAAGGCAAGAACCTTGACATCCTTTCCAGAACCATTAGGAAGTGATACAATTCCTCTGACATTTTGATCTGCTTTTTTAGGATCAACACCTAAATTTACAGCCAAATCAATAGTCGAATCAAACTTAAGTTTTGAAAAACTCTTAATGACATCTGATGCTTCTTTCAAACTGTAAAGTTTTTCAGCTTCAAATTTTGTTAACGATTCTTTTCTATTTTTAGTCAATTTTGCCATTTGTGATCATATTTTAAAATGGTGATTGTCCCTTAACATTGAGCCCCATAGATCTTGCAGTGCCAGCAACCATTTTCATTGCAGACTCTACCGTAAAAGCATTTAAGTCTTGCATTTTATCTTCGGCTATTTTTCGAACCTGATCCCATGTTACAGAAGCAACCTTTGCTCTGTTAGGCTCAGATGAGCCTTTTTTCACCTTAGCTGCCTCTAGCAGTTGAGCTGCTGCTGGAGGTGTTTTTATAACAAACTCAAATGATTTGTCTGCAAATACAGAAATTACTACTGGAACTACCTTACCAGGTTTATCTTGTGTTCTAGAGTTGAATTGCTTACAAAACTCCATTATATTGACACCAGCAGCTCCCAAAGCGGGACCAACAGGGGGTGAGGGATTAGCTGCACCTCCTCTAATCTGCAATTTCAATACCTTTTGTACTTCTTTTGCCATCTTTATAATTTAAACTCTAAATGTGGAAGCTATCAGAGTCAATTAATCGTAACAATTATATTTTTTCTACCTGCATGTATGATAACTCTAGTGGAGTTTTACGTCCAAAAATTTTTACCATAACTTCTAACTTTCTTTTTTCTTCAATCACCTTTTCAATATTTCCATTGAAACCATTGAAAGGACCGTCAATAACTTTAATATTTTCACCAACTGTAAAGGGAATAGCGATATTTTCACCTTCCATTGCTAATTCATCTACTTTTCCAAGCATCCTACTAACCTCGGTGGGTCTTAAAGGAATTGGATCACCACCCTTTGTTTCCCCTAAGAAACCTAAGATATTTGGAAATGACCTAATTATGTGCGGAATTTCTCCTGTCAAATTTGCCTTAACCATTATATATCCGGGAAAATAAACTTTTTCCTTACTAACCTTTTTTCCGTTTCTGATTTGTATAACCTTCTGAGTTGGCACAATGACTTCTTCAACAAAACTTTTAAGGTTAAGACGATTAACTTCATTATCGATAAAAGTCTTAATTTTATTTTCCTGCCCACTTATAGCCCTAACAACGTACCACTTTTTATCTTGAACTTCACTCATTTATAAAAGGTTAAAGTAAATCTTAAAAACTTCAGAAAGTATAGTGTCAGCCAGCCATATAATCAAGGCAAAAATAACAGAAAAGACAACCACGACTAGGGTCATCTTCTGAAGTTCGGCCAAAGGAGTCCACTTGACATGGTCTCTTAACTCACCAAATGAATCCTTAATATAACTAACTATGCTTCCCATATTACTAGTTTGCACGGGTTGAGAGACTCGAACTCCCGACACCTGGTTTTGGAGACCAGTGCTCTACCAACTGAGCTAAACCCGTTCGGAGTCTTATCAAACCTGTTTAATTCCAAATAAAAATTTGGAAATTAAACGTATTATTCAATAATTTCTGTTACCTGACCTGCACCTACGGTTCTACCACCTTCTCTGATTGCAAATCTAAGTCCAACACTACACGCAATTGGAGAAATTAGATCAACCGTAATAGTTAGGTTATCACCTGGCATTACCATTTCAACTCCGCTCGGAAGCTCAATGTTACCAGTTACATCTGTGGTTCTAACATAAAACTGAGGTCTGTAATTGTTATGGAATGGAGTATGTCTTCCTCCTTCTTCCTTTTTCAAAATATAAACTTCAGCTTTAAATTTCTTGTGAGGTTTCACAGATCCAGGCTTACAAATAACCATTCCTCTTCGGATATCAGTTTTTTCAATACCTCTAAGCAATATACCAACATTATCACCAGCTTCACCTCTGTCTAGAATTTTTCTAAACATTTCAACACCTGTAACAGTAGAGGCGAGCTTTTCAGCACCCATTCCTATAATATCAACGGCATCACCAGTATTAGCAACACCTGTTTCAATTCTACCAGTTGCTACTGTACCTCTACCTGTGATTGAGAATACATCCTCAATTGGCATTAAAAAGTCTTTATCAACATCTCTTTTAGGTAATTCAATCCATGAGTCAACTGATTCCATTAGTTTAGATACAGATTCTACCCACTTAGCTTCTCCATTAAGAGCCCCTAGTGCAGAACCAAGAACAACAGGGCCATTATCGCCATCATATTCATAGAAGCTTAATAATTCTCTAACTTCCATTTCAACAAGTTCAAGTAGTTCTTCATCATCAACTTGATCTGCTTTATTTAAGAAAACAACAATCCTTGGAATACCTACTTGTCTTCCTAATAAAATGTGTTCTCTAGTTTGTGGCATTGGTCCGTCAGTAGCTGCAACAACGAGTATTGCACCATCCATTTGAGCTGCACCAGTTACCATGTTTTTTACATAATCTGCGTGTCCTGGACAATCAACATGAGCGTAATGTCTGGTTGCAGTTTGGTATTCAACGTGTGAGGTGTTAATTGTAATACCTCTTTCTTTTTCTTCAGGAGCATTATCAATCTGATCAAAACTTTTTGATTCAGAAAGCCCTTGATCTGCAAGAACTTTAGTAATAGCTGCTGTAAGAGTTGTTTTTCCGTGATCTACGTGTCCAATGGTACCTATATTTAGGTGGGGTTTGGAACGATCGAAAGTTTCCTTGGCCATAATTTTAAGATTTTGTTTATAAACGCGCGCAAATATAATAATTTTATACTCAAAAAAAACAATTTATATTTTTTTTTAAAAAATTTATGTTTTCAAGAGGAAAATTGACAATATCAATTGGTACTTTTTCTAACGATAAATAGACCTAAGTTTATGTCACTAATAATAATATTCCTGCTTTGAAAGTATGGATAAACACTCCAAGCTCCATTGAAAAATGGACTATTATTACCTTTTATTCCAACATGACCGCCTGGATCCCCTGACCTTTGATTATTGACAATTCCATTATTTTGTGATTCATGTGGATGTGTATCAAAATACCCAATCTCTTTAATTGATTTTTGTCCAATATTTAATATGTCAATCACCCTCAAACCAGATGTGTAGCTTGCTAAATAAAATTTTGAACCATTGACATATCCATTATGGTCAATGGCGTCAGTTTCTGAAACATAGTCAAAATGTCTTTTAGGCTCATCCACATTTTGTAAATCTATGATAATCGTTCTTGTCTTGTTTACAATAGCACCCGAACTATCAATTTCATCCAATTCGTCACCCATTAACAAAAATCTATGATCTTCAGTAAGCCAGGCTTGGTGTGTATACTGATGGTCGTAAAAAAATTCACTTATTAAAACAGGACTGGATTTATCTGATACGTCTACAAAGACAACCCTATCCTCATTACTACCTACATATATTTCCTTGCCTTTGTGATCCTCATCAGGTCCATTGTAAATCACAATTTGAGAGTCGTGTGTATATCCAAATTCTGGATATTCAATTAATAAATTTGGTGATAATGGATCTGAAATATCAAGAGCATGAATTCCTCTTGGGGAGGCAGATCTTCCAGTTCCAGCAGTGTAGGCAACACCGGTTTCTGTATTAATTGCAATATTGTGCGAGTGACCATAACCATCATAGACTAGATCAGATTGAAATTCTTCAGTTTCAACAACGTCTCTGACTTTTGATAAATCGAAAATTTGCATTCCATGACCCGCTGCCTCACTAACTATAAAAGCGTGGTCCTTGAAAACTTTTACGTCCCGCCAAGTACTAGATAATGTTGCGGTTGGGATTTTACCTAAGTAATTGGGGTTGAAAGGATCTGAAATATCGATTATGCCTGTTCCGTTGTCTAGCCCCATAAGTGCATATTCTTTACCAGTTAGTGGGTCAGTCCATCCCCAGCAATCATTTCCTGAGTCAGCATCCATTTGATCTAAAGAAACGTAACCAACAAGGTCATAATCATTGCATTCAAATTGGACATCTTCTCCATTTATCGTGTACGTGGAAAAACCTTTTGAACATTCACCTGCAAGAGGTGGTTGATCCGAGGATTCAAATTTTTCATAACTGCAAGAAATTATAAAAAGGATTAAAATTAAATACCTCATTATAAGTAGAGTTGCAATAACTATGCTGAAACTATATTTTGATTAAAAATCAAAAAATTTGTTAACTATTTCAGTGAATGAATTAATAAAAATTATGATTAAAAAATCACTCTATATCAATAAAAAATACACATTTCTGAGGGATTCATATTTGTTAAAAAAATTGATATTTATTTAACGTTTCAAGAAAATTGATTCTTTACATTGCTTATATGAAAAATTTTATGCTTATAATTTTATTAATTCCATTTTTTGGTGTATCGCAAGGTCTAATGATCACAGAAATAGCTGATCCAAATACTGCATCAGGAGGAACTGGAGGACACAATTACAGGTACATCGAGTTATTCAATAACAGTAACTCAGATGTCACACTCAGTAATTATGATATTAAAATTGCAACTAACGGTAGTAGTTCTTTCGATCAGACTGTTTCTCTAAGTGGCACATTAAAACCCAATCACTTTTACATTGCAGCCTATTCTGCATCAACATTTTTATCGGGATACAATATTGTTCGAGATGGGTCCGGAACATCCTCTCAAACCGGAGATGATGTTATTGCCTTGGTTCTAAAATCAAATAGTTCTGTACAGGACATCTATGGTGTTTTGGGTGAAGATGGGACAAATAAAAATTGGGATTATGAAGATGGGAGAGCTGAGAGAAAGGCTAGCTCTAATCCGACATCAACATTCAATGTTAATGATTGGAACATTGATAACGACAATGGAGATGGTGCGGGGGCTAGAACATATAATCAGGATTTTGATCCTGGTTATTGGATCGGTGCAACTGATGTCAAGACATTTGTTGGAGCATCTGGTAATACAGCGTGGGCTACACCCTCCAATTGGTCAAGTGGTTCTGCCCCTGACAACAATGATATTATTCACATTCACGAAGGAAATGCTATCCCACAAATATCAACAGCAAGTGTAGAGATTGCGTCATTAAACATAAAAAACAATGGAAGTTTAACTATTACAAAGGATGGTCAATTAACAGTTTCAGGAGAAATTACAAACGCAACTGGTACATTAACAATTGAGTCAGACTCTGATGAGTCCGGAAGTTTAATAGCGAAATCAGCCTCGACTCCAAGCATCACCTATAACAATTATATTTATTCGGCCCAATGGAAACTGATTGGCTTACCAGTCACGGGTGAAGTTGTCAATGATATTGATGATAATTTATTAGCAAGCGGTTCAAAAAGTGCAATTGGGTACTATGACAATGCTAATGGCAGTTGGGCAACTTTCAATACTGGATCAACAGATGGAACAGAACTTGTAAATACTAGAGGTTACGAAATTAGAGCAGCAAGTTCTGATGGTAGTGTCTCATTTACAGGTACCATGCTAAATTCGGATTTAACAAATGTTGCAATAACGACTGAGACGAGTCCAGGATCAAATTGGAATTTAGTTGGAAATCCTTATCCATCATATGTTAGAATGACTGATGACTCTGGTGATACAACTAATAATTTCTTGAAAGTTAATGCATCTGCCATTGATGATACAGCAGAGGCAGTTTATGGTTGGGATGGAACTTCATACGATATTTACGACCATGATGATGACGCATCTGGAAGACCAGATCTTATTGCTCCTGGCACAGGTTTTTTCATTTATGCAGCTTCAGATACAAACGTCTCATTCACGGAAGCCATGCAAGTTCACAGTGGTGGTATTGGCTTTCATGGAAGTGTTGTTCAAGGATCTCAAATAACCAGAAAAGCCAACGTTACAATTAAGATGGAAGATGAGTTCTTATCGAAAAAATTGAGAGTATTGTTCAATGATAAATCGTCAGACGGTCTTGACAGAGGGGGTGATATAAGAGCATTTCCATTCGGAGAGTCACACATATACATGCAGCTTTTGGAGGGATATCAAGATGTTGATTTTGCAAAACAATCATTGCCTTACAATAAAATATCTGAAACAACAATTCCTTTAGGGATTGAAACACCAGGTGGTAAAATGGTTTTAAATTTTATGGAGAATACCCTTCCTGAGTACATCGATATGTATATGGAAGATACTAAGGAAAATACTTTCAAAAAGATTACGGATGGTTTTGAAATTAATTTTGATGAAGCTTATGAAGGTTTGGGTAGATTCTACTTACACTTTACAGATCAATTGATTCCAGAACTTCCAACCGATGATAACCTTAGAATTTACAAAGGTTCTGATTCTGATGTTATGGTCATGGGTGCTGTTGGTAAAAACTACTCAGCGAAAGTTTATGACTATTCAGGTAGATTGATTAAAGAAGTGAACTTCAATCACAAAACAAAAATCAATGACTTAGATAGCAAGATGAAAATCTTGAGAATCGAGTCAGAAGAAGGATTAACAATTAAGAAATTTAAATTAAACTAAGAATAATGAAAAAGAAACAAACAAAAATAAATAGAAAAGAAGCTATTAAGAAGTTTGGAAAATACGCTGCTATGACTGCAGTGGGTACTTTCATTGTTCTTAATCCACAAAAGAGTGCTGCGCAATCTCCTCCCACACCAGGATGGGGATCGTAAAGAAATCTTTTTTTGAATAAAAAAACCCTTTGCAATGCAGAGGGTTTTTTTTTGAATCACCCTCAAAATATTATTGTAAATTGACCCCACAGATCAATAAGATGATTGTTAAGAGAAAATTAAATAAAAAGGAAAGCCTAATCTATTTAAAAAAGGTAAACAAGTTTTTAGCTGTTAGCAATGAGAATTTGAAACTGATTGAAGCTTATTTAAATAAATCTATAACTGAATTTAAAATTTATTCAAGAAACAACTTTCCTAAAAATGCTGACAATATTGTAAAGGAAATAAATAAGCTTTTTACAGCTGAAAGGAAATCAATAGAAAATCACAAAATAAAATTCAAAAAACCCAAAAAAATATTTCAGTTTAATTTTAAAATTGAAAATAGTTATTACTGTATTGAATATAATGATGGTAAAATAATTTCAGCAGTATTGGGTCCTCTAAATCACCTTCAATGTGATTCTAATGATCTAAGTGAAAAAATTTATGTCTACTATTCAAAAAAATATTGTTTATTAAAAATTAACAACAAAAAATTAGTTTTTAAAAAGGAAGAAAGTCATATTCTTTCAGGAAGAATAATTTCACATCTAACTTCCAACCTTCATCAAATTAAATACAAAAGTTGGACAGGTTTTTTGCATGGCACTACTATTTCTAAGGATGATAAAGGTGTAATTATTATGGGTAAATCTGGGAGTGGAAAAACCTTATCTTCATCAATTTTATTGAAAAATGGTTTTAATCTTGTTTGTGATGATATGTCACCACTAACGAGAGAGGGTAAAATTGGATACTTTCCCAATGCCATGTCAGTGAAGCCTAGTGGTTACAAAAAAATTGAGCAATTGTTGGATAACAACTTTCATGTTTGTGAAACAACAGGACCCAAAGGTCCTACCAAATATATTTATCCTAAGAATAATGACTCGAAAATAAAACTAATACCATGTCAAAAAATAATCAAGATTAGTTTTAAAAAGAATTCAAATATTAAAATCAGCAAAATAAATAATAAAGATTTATTGATACATTTTTTAGATGATTCTTTTATAAATATGAATAATGTCGCAGCCAAATCATTTATGAACTGGTTTTTGAATTGTGATTGTTTTCAAATAACATATTCAAAAGACAAGGATCTTGTTACTGCAATTAATGAGATAATATAAGAGAGCTTATTTTAAGAAATTGAGCCAATGCCGAGAGTTGAACTCGGGACCTTTTCCTTACCAAGGAAACGCTCTACCCCTGAGCTACATCGGCTTTTATTGAGCGGAAGACCGGGTTCGAACCGGCGACATTCAGCTTGGAAGGCTGACGCTCTACCAGCTGAGCTACTTCCGCTTGATAGAGTTTTGTGGGGAGAGCAGGATTCGAACCTGCGAAGGTATAAACCAACAGATTTACAGTCTGTCCTCGTTGGCCGCTTGAGTATCTCCCCTAAAGAGCCGATGGAGGGACTCGAACCCACGACCTGCTGATTACAAATCAGCTGCTCTAGCCAGCTGAGCTACATCGGCGATTTAGGACTGCAAATGTATATAATTTAATCGAAAAAATTTAACTTTATTGCTTAGTTAATTTTGTTAAACTTTTCTATAAAATACTGATATGCCAAAAAAAAAATTTGAAAATGATGCTGTTTTTTTAAACCAAATTCCTGAATTTGAAAATGTAAAAACAATCAAACTTGAAAAGGACTATTTGAAAGTTATTTACACAAACCTATTCTTTACTTTTACTATAGTCTCCATTATACTAATTATCGTACTAGCAAGTTTTGAATTATATACCAAGGGGATTTTTTTTGGTATTTCTTTGGGATTGTATTTCATTTTTTGGTTATTGATAATTATATATTATATAATGAGTTTCAAAAGAAGAAGCTACAGTTTTAGGGATCATGATGTAATTTATAAATATGGAGTTATTTACCACACCAATGTACTAATTCCTTTTAATCGAATTCAACACATTGCTCTTCATCAAGGACTTTTTTCTAGAATGTATGGTTTAGCTTCCCTTCAATTTTATACTGCCGGAGGAGCAACCACTGATATCAATATAAAAGGTTTAAAACTTGAAACAGCTCAAAAATTCAAAACTTTTGTTTCGGAAAAAATTGAAAAAATTGATAAAAAGTGAATAAAGAAATAATTGATAAGTATTCCTTTTACAGAAAGCAGTCCAAAGTTGGTGCTTTGGTTTTTTTGTTCGACTCAATTAGAAAGAATGCTGTAAACTTCCTGTTTATTCTTGTTCCAACTGGTTTTGATTTGTTGGTGTTTGTTATCGTATCTCTTGTATTTGTATTCATTTTATCAATTTATGCTTACATCCAATATTATTATTTCGAATATAGTTTTGACTTTGAAAAATCTGAATTTTTAGTAAAAAAGGGGTGGTTAAAGAAAACAAAGTTATCTGTACCATTTGAAAAAATTCAACAGGTAAACATAAATCAAAATATAATTCATAAGGTTTTCAGCCTATATGAAATTCAAATGGATACAGCGGGTTCAAAAGATACTGAGGTTGATATTAAAGCAGTTTCAAGGGAAATTGCAGAGGATTTCAAACAAATTTCAGAGACAATTAAAAAAATTACTTCAAAAAATATTGATGATAGTATAGATATTAAAAAATCAGGTGATTCATTAGAAATTGATTTGCTTACACTGGTTAAAACAGGCTTGACATCACGATATTTTGAGACACTTGGAGCAATAATCGCTTTATTTTTTGCAGGAATTGCCATGTTGAATGATTTAGAGATTGATTATGCACCTGCAGTTGTCGATTTTTATTATGAAACTGATTTTAATTTATTAGCCGTTTCTATCATCACATTTGTTGCAATATATATAGTTTTGATGGTCAATCTTTGTCTTACTCTAATTAAATATTATGGGTATAAGGCTTTTAAAAAACTACAAAATTTAGAGGTAAAGTATGGTTTGATTCAAACAAAATCAATTCTTCTATCTCCAATCAAAGTGCAAGAATTTCGTTCTACACAAAACTGGATTCAAAAAAAGATCAATCTACGCAACGTCAGAATTAGTCAAGCGTCTAGTATGCATGTAGCTGCCCCAAACAGACGAAATATTGTGGATGTCCCTGGATGTTCCAATGAACAAATGGACAAATTATTTGATATAATTTATGACAATAAAATTGATGATGAGATTGTTGTTAGACCCAGTATTCGAAAATTTCTAATTAACCTTTCTTTTTTTGGAATTCTTCCAACAATCATATTTATTATTTTATATAAAAATGTGTCTTTTTTAAACAACACTTACTTTTTAAATTTTTGCATATTTTATTTTATTCTATCATCTTTTGCAGCGTGGAGATTTTACAAAAACAGCATGCTTTTTTACTCAAAAAATTTCATCAGAATTCAATCAGGTTTTTGGGATATTAAAACCAAAACAATCGAAAGTTATAAAATTCAGTCTGTTATGCTTTATCAAGCTTTTTGGCACAAGAAATTTAATTTGGGTAGCATTATATTACTCACAGCAGGTGGTATGTCATATATTACAACATGTAATTATGAAATATTAAAAAAAATAACAAATAATGTGATGTATAGTGTTGAGACGTCCAAAAAAAGGTGGATGTAATTAAATTTCTCTGGGATGACTTTTCTTGTAATCGCTAATTATTTTTGGCATCTTGATTTTCGTATAAATTTGTGTTGATGACAAAGAACTGTGACCAAGAATCTCCTTAATAGAATTAATATCCGCTCCGTTATTTAAAAGATGTGTGGCAAATGTATGTCTAAGAACATGTGGGCTAAGTTTAACTTTTGTAGAAACTTTTCTAAAGTATCGATTTATAATCCTATAAACAGTTGACTTACTTATCCTACCACCATCTTTAGAGGAAAAAAGGAATTTTGAACTATTTTTCGATAAGTATTTTTGAATTGAATTTTTTAGGGTTGGCAAAATAGGTACCAGTCTTTCTTTATTTCTTTTACCTTTTACTTTTATCAACTGATTTTCAAAATTAATATCAGAAACTTTTATATTAATTAATTCCTCTCGCCGAATCCCAGTTGAATATAACACTTCAATTACCAACATATCTCTATCATTAATTCCATCATTTGTGAAGTTTTGAAAAATTTTTTCAATTTCTTTCTTTGTAAAGGGTTCTACTATCTTTCCCTTGGTCTTTAAATTCCTATGACTTTTCAATGGAGATTTACTAATACTTCCTGTGCGAATTAAAAAATTAAAATATGATTTTAGGGAAGATGTTTTTCTATTTATTGTTATTGGAGATATTTTTTTTTCTGATAATTCAACAATCCATTGTCTGATGAATGAGTAATTTAAATCGTTATTTATTGGAGTACCATTTTTTTTTAAAAATGTTAAGAAACCCTCTACATCATTTCTGTATGACTCAAGAGTGTTTGTTGAGTATTTTTTCTCAAAACTCAAATAATCTAAATATTTATCAAGATACATAGAGTACAAAATGTATCAGACAAAAATAATGATTATAAAATTTTATTGGTTATCTAAATCTTTAAGCCTTTGAACGTGAGCAGCTTTGATAAGTTTATCTCGGTGTCTGACAGAGGGCTTCGTGTAAGCCTGTCTCTCACGTAATGATTTTAATTTACCTGTACGGTCAAACTTTCTTTTGAATCTCTTAAGAGCTTTGTCTATACTTTCTCCTTCTTTTACTGGTATAATTAACATGTGCTTTATTGTTTAGCGCAGCAAATATAACATTTATGAAGAAATATTAAATTTATTTGGATAAAATTTTTCTAGAGATAACTAGCTTTTGAATTTCACTTGTACCCTCTCCTATTGTACATAGCTTCGAGTCCCTTAAAAACTTTTCAACAGGAAAATCTTTAATGTATCCATAACCTCCAAAAATTTGAACAGAATCATTTGCAACCTTTACGCAAAGTTCTGATGAATGGAGTTTACACATAGCACTTAACTTGGTTACAGGTTGGGAGTCCATAATTGCATCACAAGCTTTTTCAGTTAAAAGCTCCGAGGCTTGTATTTCTGTAGCCATTTCGGCTAATTTAAATGATATGGCCTGAAAAGAGCTAATAGATTTCCCAAATTGAACTCTTTCTTTTGAATATTTTAATGCTGCTTTGTAGGCACCATTAGCAATTCCTAAAGACAAGGCAGCAATCGAAATTCTTCCTCCATCCAAAATTTTCATTGATTGTTTAAACCCATCTCCAACCTCTCCAATTCTGTTGGAGTCATCAATGATACAGTCTGAAAAAATCATTTCAGCTGTTTCCGAGGCTCTCATTCCTAATTTATTTTCTTTTTTGCCAGAGCTTAGGCCAATATTCCCTCTTTCGATAATAAAAGCTGTCGAATTATTTTTCTCACCAACAGGTCCTGTTCTAAAAATAGCAACGGCTAAATCACCAGATTTACCATGAGTTATAAAATTTTTAGTACCATTCAAAATCCATTTATTTCCTTTTTTTACAGCTGTTGATGCCATTTTACCGGAGTCAGATCCAGTATTGGGTTCTGTTAAAGCCCAAGCACCTATCATTTTACCAGAAGCAAGAAGTTTTATGTATTTTTTATGTTGCTCAGTTGAACCAAACTTAAGTATATGATTAGTACACAATGAATTATGAGCAGCTATTGACAGACCGATCGAGGGATCAACCCTAGAAATCTCATCAATGATAGCTACATATTCATGATAACCGAGTCCTGATCCTCCTAATTCCTCTGGAACTAAAATACCCATGAAACCATACTCACCAGCTTTTTGTAGAACCTCTTTGGGAAAATGTTGACTTTCATCCCAATCCATCACATACGGCTTAATGTATTGCAATGCAAAGTCTCTTGCACTTTCACGAATTAAATTAATTGAATTTTGAATTCTTGTTTTAGTACTAATACTCATATCACAGATTTTACAAATTGAATGCCAAATTAAACTTTAGCTTCTTTAATTACTTTTAAATATTTATTTAATTGTTCTCTAACAACTGGGAATAGGAAATAAAGACCAATCATATTTGGGAATACCATCGCAAAAATCATTGCGTCGGAGAAGGCCCAAATTGAATTCATGCTTGCAGCAGAACCAATAACTATGAAAGTTAAAAACATAAGTTTATAGACCATATCAGCTACTTTACCCTTTCCGAAAAGATATTTCCATGATTGTATTCCGTAATATGACCAAGAAATCATTGTAGAAACAGCAAATAATACGACTGCGGTAGTTAAAAAATATTCAGAGCCTGGAATGTACTGATCAAATGCTTTAGCGGTAATTCCTGCTCCCTCATATAAAACACCATCAATCATTACTCCACCTTCACCCCCATACATGAATGCTCCCGAAAAATTAAAAATAATTATTACCAATGCAGTCATTGTACAAATAACTACAGTATCAATAAAAGGTTCCAACAAAGCTACCAAGCCCTCAGAAGCTGCATATTTTGTCTTCACAGCAGAATGTGCGATTGAAGCAGATCCCGCACCGGCTTCATTTGAAAATGCAGCTCTTTGGAAACCAATCATTAAAACGGTAATTGTGCTACCAACTCCAATTGCAGTTGGATTAAATGCTTCCGTTATTATTAATTTAAAGGCATCATCAATAAAACTAAAGTTAGATCCTATTATGTACAAACAGGCTATTATGTAAAGAAGAGCCATAAATGGTACTACTTTTTCAGTAACTGAAGCAATTCTTTTTATACCACCAATTATAATAATTCCTACTAAAATTGCTAGAATTAAACCGATCATTGCTCCTGCGAAAGTCGAATCATAGCCTAAAAGATCCTTTAATACAATTGCAGCCTGATTAGATTGGGCGGCATTACCACCACCAAAAGATCCACCGATGCAACAAATGGCGAAGATTACAGCCGCAACTTTACCCAATTTTTCAAAACCTCTCTCTTTTAATCCTTTAGTTAAATAATACATTGGTCCACCATAAACTACTCCATCCTTGTCAACATCACGATAGTGAACACCAAGCGTACATTCAACAAATTTTGTTGACATACCAATTAAACCACATACAATCATCCAAAAGGTAGCCCCGGGACCGCCAAGTGCGATTGCTAAAGCCACACCTGCAATATTTCCATTTCCTACCGTACCTGATACTGCAGTAGCAAGTGCTTGGAAGTGAGATACCTCACCATCATTACTGTCTGATTCTGTTTTTTCTAAATTGTCATACTTACCTCTTACCACATTGATTGCTGTAACGAAGTATCTAATATTGGGGAAAAGAAAAACTAATGTGAAAAATAAAGCACTACCAACTAGCAGATAAATTACAAAAGGATCATCTCCAATACGAAAAAATACTGCTCCGCTAAAAATATCTGAGACAGGTTTGAATGCCTCGTCAATACGTTGATCAAGCCCCTTTTCTTGTGTTAAAATGGAATAATTAATTAATTTAAGAAGTTGGGCAATTACGTAATTCATAAATAGTAGTTTTAGAGATCAAATACTGAAGTTCTTTTCGAATATAACATATCTTTTAATTTCATCCAAAAAGCAAGTACAAGATAAACTAGAAATCCTAAACCAAGACTAAAAAAACTGCTGTAAATAAAAAAAAGCCTAACATCTTTTGATTTGATTCCTAAAAAATCTGCAAGTCTTGAGCAAACCCTAAAACCATACTTCTCAAAAAAATATCTTAGTTTATTTGATTGTTTCATTTCCTTTATTAATCCAGTCCTCTATCCCGCCATCAAGATTAAATAGTTTATTGAATCCATATTGATGCATAATTTCACATGCCATTTGACTTCTTTTACCTGATTTACAATAAATAAAATATGATTTTGTTCGATCTAAATCATTAATTTTTTTCATAAAACTGGGGGGGTCATAAATATCGATGTTAAGGGAATTTGGAATGTGAGATTCAGTGTGTTCATTTGATGTTCTGACATCCAAACAAATTGCATTAGAATCGTCAGATAACCTTTTTTTCCATGTTTGAGTATCTAAGTTGTTATTCATCTTTATATTGACCTTGTAATTTTATAAAAATAAATTTTAATATGAAAATAAATGAAAAATAACTATATTCGATGTGTGAAAATTTTATTAAAAAATATCTGGTGGCAAGTTAGTTAAAACTAGCGCAGCATTGATTTTTTTTAATTTTAATTGTGGACTTGTCAATGTGGCAAGTCTTTTTTTTTTATGTACAGATTTAATGCAAATATCAAAAAATTAATTGTGGATACTGATACACCTGTCAGCATCTATTTAAAAATTCGTGATTATTATCCTAATTCAATTCTTTTAGAAAGTAGTGATTATGGGGCAAAAGACAACAGCTACGCCTATATATGTTGCAATCCTATAGCTGAATTCAATGTAAAAAATAATTTTATTTCAACATCATTTCCAGATAAGAAACAACAAAAAAAATCTATTGATAAAAATTGTGACTTACTCTCTGAATTAAAATTATTTATGCAAAAATTTGATTTAAAATGTGAAATCAATTCCAGCAATAAGTTCATAACAAAGGCAATATTTGGATATCAAAGCTACAGCTCGGTTGAGTATTTTGAAAAAATAGAATTTAAAAATTCATATGAGGGTGATGAAATTCCAGTAATGAATTACCGGCTTTACGAAAACATTATTGTGATTAACACATTTAATAATGAAGCACATGTCATTTCATACAATACTGACACTAATACAATTGATAAAATAAAAAATCTAATAAGGTCTAAAAAAACTAATCAGTACAAGTTTAAAACAAAAGGCAAATTAGAATCAAATGTTAATGATGAAGTCTATAAAAAAATGGTTGAGAAGGGAATTAAACATTGTATGAGGGGTGATGTTTTTCAAATAGTTTTATCTAGAAAATTTTATCAAGGTTTCAGTGGAGATGAGTTTATGGTTTACAGACATTTAAGGTCTATTAACCCTTCACCCTATTTATTTTACTTTGATTATGGCAGCTTTAAAATATTCGGAAGTTCACCAGAGGCTCAACTAGTTATTAATAAAAATAAAGCTGAAATACATCCCATTGCGGGAACTTTCAAAAGAACTGGAAATGATGCAGAAGATAAAATAAAAGCTATAAAATTATTTGAGGACAACAAAGAAAATAGTGAGCACATGATGCTAGTTGACCTGGCAAGGAATGACCTTAGCAGATCATGTACTAATGTTGCAGTGGAGAAGGACAGAGAAATACAATTTTATTCCCATGTAATTCACTTAGTTTCTAAAGTCACTGGAAAACTAAAATATGACAACAATAAAATAATTGGTGAAACCTTTCCTGCTGGAACACTTACTGGTGCCCCTAAGCACATGGCAATGCAACTTATAGAAAAATATGAAAGTTCAAAAAGGTCATTTTACGGAGGAGCAATTGGTTTTATCGGTTTTGATTATAGTTATAATCATGCTATAATTATTAGATCTTTTTTAAGCAAAAACAAAAAATTATTTTTTCAAGCTGGAGCTGGCATTGTATCCAAATCATCAAAAATAAACGAATTGAATGAGGTTAATAACAAGGTCAGGGCTTTGAAAAAATCAATAGAGCAAGCAGAGAAATATGAAGAATAAAGTATTAGTTATCGACAATTATGACTCTTTTACGTATAACTTGGTTCACTACATGGAAGACCTTGATTTTGATGTAACTGTTGTAAGAAATGATGAATTTTCAATGGATTTCGTAGAAAACTTTGATAAAATATTAATTTCTCCAGGACCGGGTATTCCAGATGAAGCTGGTCAAACCAAAGAATTAATTAAAAGGTTTTATTCAACAAAGAGTATCTTGGGAGTTTGCCTAGGCCACCAAGCAATTGGAGAAGTTTTTGGTGGAAAACTTAAGAATTTAGACAATGTTTTTCATGGTATTTCAACAGAAATTGAAATAATTTCAGAGGACAAATTGTTTAATGGTATACCAAAAAAAATTAAAGTAGGAAGATACCACTCTTGGGTTGTTGAAAAATTAAATAAAAATTTAGAAGTTTTGGCTCATGATGTTGATGGAAATATAATGGCTTTAAGACATAAGGATCATAAAGTTTGGGGGGTACAATTTCATCCTGAGTCTATATTGACAGAGTTCGGAAAAGATATTTTGAAAAACTGGTTAGAATTACAATGAAAAAGATATTAGAAAAGTTATTTGATCACAATTATTTGGAATACGAGGAATCAAAAAAAGTTCTTAAAGAAATCTCCTCAAAAAAATACAATTACAGTCAAGTTGCATCATTCCTTACAGTGTTTAAGATGAGGAATCCATCTGTTCAAGAGATTGAAGGTTTTCGGGATGCGTTATTAGACTTGTGTGTCAAAATAGATTTAAGTTCAGATTTTGAAACAATCGATTTATGTGGAACTGGGGGAGATGGAAAAAATACATTTAATATATCGACTATTTCCTCTTTCGTAGTGGCAGGTGCAGGATATAAAGTTACAAAACATGGTAATTATGGAGTTTCATCTAGTTGCGGATCTAGTGATGTTTTGCAACAACTGGGTATCAAGTTGTCAAATGATGATGGTTACTTAAAAAAATGTTTGGATAAAGGAAATTTTTGCTATTTACACGCACCACTTTTTCATCCTGCAATGAAAAATGTTGCAGGTGTTAGAAAAGAGCTAGAATTTAAAACATTCTTTAACATATTGGGTCCATTGGTTAATCCTTTACAACCCAAAAATCAACTATGTGGAGTTTACAACCTTGAAATTTCGAGGTTATATGGCTATGTTTTTGAAAACTCCAAAAAAAATTATTCCATACTGTATTCATTAGACGGATATGATGAAATTTCATTAACTAGTGATTTTATGAAAATTTCAAGAAATGATTCTACAATAAATTCACCTGATTATTTTGGGTTTAATAAAATTAATCCTGATGAAATAAAGGGCGGCGAATCAATTAAAGACTCAGCATCCATTTTTACAAAAATACTTGAAAACAAGGCAACGAAAAGTCAAACTGATGTTGTGCTAGCAAATTCCGCCATTGCAATACAAACAATAACAAACAAAACAATTGATGAATGTCTGTCTATTGCAAGACAATCAATAGATTCAGGAAGCGCACTAAATTGTTTAAAAAGAATTCAGCTTTTAAGTAAATGAATATACTGTCGAAAATAGTAGCAATTAAAAAACAGGAAATCACTCAGAAAAAAAAGGTTAGATGTCTTGATGAAATTAAATCTTCTGAAAATTTCAACAGGAAAACTCATTCACTTTCTCAAAAAATTAAGGAGGGTGAAATTTCAATTATTGCTGAACACAAGAGAAAATCCCCCTCAAAAAAAGAAATAAATTTTAAAACCCCTAGCGAGCAAATAATAACGGGATATGAAAAAAATGGAGCAACTGCAATTTCAATTCTGACTGAAAAAAATTTTTTTTCTGGTTCAGAAAATGATTTAATTCTAGGCCGAAAACTAACCAATCTACCAATCCTAAGGAAGGATTTTATAGTTGACGAATATCAAATATTTGAATCAAAATATTTGGGAGCTGACGCAATATTATTAATTGCAACGTGCCTAAACAAAAATGAAATTATTAAATTTTCACATCTCGCTAAACAGCAAGACTTGGATGTTTTGGTTGAAATTCATTCAAAGGATGAGCTAGATAAGGTGTGTATTGACAGTGTTGATATAATTGGAGTTAATAATAGAAATTTAAAAGATTTTTCAGTTAACATAGAAAACAGTATCGATATTGGTAAAGAAATACCTGACTCATTTGTCAAAATTTCCGAAAGTGGTTTATATAATTCTGAAGAATTAAAAAGGTTAATTGAGTTTGGTTATGATGGATTTTTAATTGGGGAATTATTTATGAGGGAGAGTGATCCAGGTTATGAATTGAGTAAACTGATAAATCAAATAAAAAGTGAAGATTAAAGTTTGCGGATTAAATAATAAAACAGACTTATTGAGTCTAAGTCAACTGAATATTGATTTTTTTGGTTTTATTTTTTATGAGAAATCGCCAAGATATTTTTTAGACAATCCTGTTGATCTAAATAAAGACTTAAATAGTGTGGGTGTTTTTGTAAATGAATCAATAAAGAAAGTTACAAATATTGTAGAGTCACTATCGCTAAAGTATGTACAATTACATGGAGATGAAGATGTGAACTATTGTAATCAAATTCAAAAGAAATGCAAGGTTATAAAAGCATTTAGAGTTGATAAAGAAATTAATATTGATTTAATTAGGAAATATTACAACTGCTGTGATTTGATTCTTTTTGATACTTTCACAAAAAAATATGGTGGAAGCGGAAAAAAATTTGATTGGGACGTTTTAATGAATTCTAAAATTGAAAAAAATTTTATATTAAGTGGTGGAATAAATTTTGACGACATTGAAAAAATAAATTATTTAAAATCAAAAAGTAGTTTTTTTTATGGGGTTGATATAAATAGCAAATTCGAATTTGCGCCTGGGAAAAAGGATATTAAAAAAATAGAAGAATTTTTAAAAAACATAATATGATAAATTACAATGTAGATAAAAAAGGTTTTTACGGAAACTTTGGTGGAGCATTTGTCCCTGAAATGCTTTATCCTAATTTAAATGAATTAGCTTTGAATTATGTCAGAATTTCAAAATCAAAATCATTTAAGAAAAAATTTAATCAATTATTAAAAGATTATGTTGGTCGACCAACCCCTCTTTATTTTGCACAATCACTCTCTGAGAAATTCAAATGTAAAGTATATTTGAAAAGAGAAGATCTGTGTCACACAGGAGCGCACAAGATTAATAATACAATAGGTCAAATTCTCCTTGCCAAAGAATTAGGGAAAAAGAGAATCATTGCTGAAACTGGAGCAGGCCAACATGGTGTTGCGACTGCAACTGTATGTGCATTACTAGGTTTTAAGTGCATTATTTATATGGGAGAAGTTGATATAAAAAGACAATCCCCTAACGTTGCTCGAATGAAAATGTTAGGTGCAGAGGTCAGGCCAGCAAAATCTGGAAGCAGAACATTAAAAGATGCAACAAATGAAGCAATAAGAGATTGGATTAGCAATCCAGTTGATACGCATTATATAATTGGATCTGTTGTTGGTCCTCATCCTTTTCCAGATATGGTTGCTAGATTTCAATCAGTCATTGGCTATGAAACTGTTAATCAACTTAATGAATTAGAAAATAAATCTAAACCTGATTACGTTATAGCATGTGTAGGGGGTGGTAGTAATGCAGCAGGTATATTTTACCCATTTCTAAATGATGAAGATGTTAAGATAATTTGTGTTGAAGCTGCTGGGAAAGGAGTTAATACTGGGAAAAGTGCAGCAACATCAATTCTTGGAAAAGAGGGTATAATTCATGGTTCAAAGACATTGCTCATGCAAACCAATGATGGTCAAATTACTGAACCTTACTCCATTTCAGCAGGCCTTGACTACCCAGGTATTGGTCCAATGCACGCCAATCTTTATAAAAGTGGTAGAGGGGAATTTATCTCAGTAACAGATAAGAAAGCAATGGAGTGGGGATTGTTACTTTCACAAATGGAAGGAATTATACCAGCTATTGAAACAGCACATGCATTTGCCATTTTGGATCAAAAAAAATTCAAGAAGAATGATATAATTGTATTTAACTGCTCGGGTAGAGGTGATAAAGACTTAGATACTTTTATTGAATATTTCAAATTATGAAACATCTAACATCACTTATATTTTGTTTAACACTATTTTTTTTCTCATGTGATGATAAAAAGGTAGTCTACAATAGTGAAGATCTAAATGTATTATTCATTATGACAGATGACCTAAACTGTGACTTAGGGTCATATGGTCATCCTCAAGTTTTGAGTCCTAATATTGATAAATTAGCAGAAAATGGAGTGTTATTTTTAAATGCTCACAATCAATTTCCATTATGTGGTCCATCTAGAACTTCACTGATGACCGGAATGTATTCAAACCAAACAAAACATACTAAGCTAGATGTAGATGTTCGTCAAACAATACCTGATGTTGTTACTCTAGGTCAACGTTTTAAACAAAGAGGCTATACCTCAGTGAGAATAGGTAAAATATATCATTATGGTAATCCTGGAACTATAGGCACCTCTGGGGCACAAGATGATATTAGTACCTGGACATACACAATCAATCCTTACGGACGAGATAAGGAAGAAGAGTATAAAATAAATACTCTTAAACCTAGGCAATACGGTGGAACATTAAGCTGGCTAGCTGCTGATGGGGTAGACGAGGAACAAACAGATGGTATTGGTGCTTCTGAAGCCATTGAACAATTAGAAAAGTTTTCAAAAAATGGAAAAAAGTTTTTTCTAGCAGTTGGAATGTATAGACCTCATACACCATTTGTTGCCCCAAAAAAATATTTTGACATGTATGATCAAAATGAAATGGAAATACCATACTCAGGTAGTTCGGATGAATATCTCAACACACTTCCTGAACCAGCTCAAGCTTCAGTAAGATGGAAGAAAGACCAGATTAAACTAAATAACCCTGAACATAATCAACTTGCTAAGGAAATCAAGGAGGCTTATTATGCAACAACAACATTTGTTGATGCTCAAATTGGAAGAATACTAAAGAAACTAAAAAAAACTGGCCTTGATAAAAATACTATTGTTGTTTTTACATCGGACCATGGATATCATTTGGGTGAACATGGTCATTGGCAAAAACAAACCTTATTTGAAAACTCAACTAGAGTCCCGTTAATATTTTCTGGACCAAAAGTTCCAATTGGATTAGTCTCTAATTCACCTGTTGAACTCATTGACATATATCCAACATTGACAGACCTTACTAAAATTGAAACCCCATCTCATGTTGTTGGTAAAAGTTTAGTGCCCATATTTAAAGAAAATGATTTTAAAGTTAGGGAAAGTGCACTTACAAGATGGAAGGCCTCTCAACATAAAAAAAAATTTGAAGGATACAGTATAAAAACCGAAAGATATAGACTTACAATGTGGGGCGAGAATGGCAGTGATGGTTTTGAGCTTTACGACCACCAAAATGACCCAGAAGAATTGATCAATCTTGCAAATACTATAGAAAATAAATTAATATTGGATTCGTTGAAAGATCATATCAAATTTCGAGTTAGTGATGCAATGAAAATACCACCTGGGTTAGGACGTCAATTTGAAGAAAGACCATTGCATAAGGAGGTAAACTATACGCCTGGGGATATTCACAATATTGAGGGTAAAAGAATTTATATTAAACCATCTGATGAATAGAATTAATAAAGTTTTTCAAAAAGATGGAACTATTATGTCCATATATTTTACTGCAGGTTTTCCAGCAAAAAATGATACCCTCTCAATCATTAAAGAACTAGATTCTGCCGGTGTTGAAATGATTGAAATAGGGCTTCCTTTTAGTGACCCTCTTGCTGATGGGCCAACAATTCAAAATAGCTCAACTATTGCATTAAAAAATGGAATGAATACGATTGTATTATTTGAGCAATTAAAGAATTTGAGAAAAATGACAGATGTTCCAGTTGTTATTATGGGCTATTTCAATCCGATATTACAATTTGGAATTGAAAAGTTTTGTGAGTCATGCAAAGAAGTAGGAATTGATGGTCTAATCATTCCAGATCTTCCAGTAGATATTTATAATGATAAGTATCAAAAAATTTTTAAAAGTTATGGATTACTAAACATGTTTTTAATAACACCACAAACATCAGAAAAAAGAATAAAGTATATAGATGGAATTTCAGAAGGCTTTATCTATATGGTTAGCAGTTATAATGTAACAGGTGCTATTAAATCATTTGATTCATTCCAAAAAAAATATTTTAAAAGAATAAATGAAATGAATTTAACCTCGCCACTATTAGTTGGGTTTGGAATCAGCAACAAAAATACTTTCATTGACGCTGGCAAATACAGTCGTGGAGCGATTATCGGATCTGCTTATATTAATTGGATATCTGATAAGGGTATTTATAAAACTTCTGAGTTTATAAAAAGTCTGAGAGACTAACTACCTAGTAAAAACGGGTTGATTTCTGTCTTTTGTCTCATTTTCATTAAAAATATAACCTCCGTAATTAAATGACAACAAATTATCATATTTAGTAATTAGATTATTAGCAATATAACGAACCATCATTCCTCTGGCTTTTTTTGCATAGAAGGAAATTATTTTGAGTTTTCCATTTTTGAAATCTTTAAAAATAGGTGAAATTATTTCTGAATTAATTTTAGATTTATCAATAGCAGAAAAGTATTCATTGCTCGCCAAATTCAGTAAAAATTGAGATGAAGGTAATTCGTCAGATAAAAATTTTGTTATGTCATTTGACCAATATTCATATAGGTTTGAGGATCCATTAATACTGATTTTTGTACCCATTTCTAGTCGGTAAGGTTGAATCAAATCCAATGGTTTTAAAACACCGTATAAGCCAGAAATAATTCTGAGTTTATTCTGTAAAAAATTAATTTTTTTATCATCTAGTGTTTTTACATCTAATCCGTCATAAACATCTCCATTGAAGGCAAAAATTGCAGGTCTTGAATTATCATCATTTTGATTTTCAGAAAATTCTAAATTTCGTCTCCAATTTAACTCAGAAAGCTTTTCAGAAATAGATTGTAACTCCATTAAATCACTGGGTGATTTTTTCTTTAAAATCGAGTTTATAGCTAAGGTTTTTTCTAAAAATTTAGGGTTTGAAAAATTCTTAGTATTTAGTTCACTATCAAAATCTAAAGACTTGGCTGGTGATATAATAATTTTCATTCTCTAAAATTAAATATTTTTTGAATAATTTTTCCACTTTTCATAGCATAATAGAAAGTCGCCTGGAAGTTCAGATTCAAAAAATATTTTTTTTCCATTTTCTGGGTGATTAAAACCCAACGTCTTCGCGTGAAGTGCTTGTCTAGGTAGCAGTTTGAATGCATTTTCTACAAATTGCTTGTACTTTGAAAAAATTGTACCCTTTAAAATTCTATCTCCACCATATCTTTTGTCATTAAATATTGGATGTCCCATGTGCTTCATGTGAGCTCTTATTTGGTGAGTTCGTCCAGTTTCTAACTCACACTCAATTAAGGAAACATATCCAAGATCATCAACCACTTTGTAATGTGTTATTGATCTTTTACCAATTGTTGAGTCATCAGGAACTGACATAATCATTCTATTTTTTTTATCTCTTGCCAGTGTTTCATCAACAGTTCCGCTTTTATTTTTCAAGCTTCCCCAAACCAAAGCAACATATTTTCTTTGAATTGTCTTTGATAGAAATTGTTGCGAAAGATTGGTTAATGCTTTAGCAGTTTTAGCAACAACTAATAAACCGCTTGTATCTTTATCAATTCTGTGAACAAGACCAGGCCTACCATCTACATTTTTAGGAAGATTTTCTAAATGATGTACAAGCCCATTTAATAAAGTTCCACTGTAGTTGCCATGTCCTGGATGAACAACTAAATTTGGTGGTTTATTTACAATAATTATGTGATCATCCTCGTAGACAAAATCCAACTCGATTTTTTCTGCAATTATTAGATTTTCGTAAGGTGGATGATGGAACATAACCTTGACATTATCATTTGGTTTGACTTTGTAATTTTGTTTTACAGGTTTATTATTAACAATTATGAAACCTTCCTTAGCTGCTTGTTGAATCTTATTTCGTGTGGCATTTTCAATTCTATTCATCAAAAATTTATCTACCCTTAAAGGATTTTGACCAACATCAGCTATAAAGGAAAAATGTTCGAACAAATCGTCAAAAGAATCTTGAATATTTGGGCTATTTGTTTCCATTTCCAAGAACTAGGTCTATTTTGGATTTCTTTGGAATTAATTGTCCTGATTTGATGATAGAATCGTTAAACTTTACCTCTAGCACTACATCTTTACCAATATTATCCACATACTCAATACTCCCCATGTCTAGGTCAAGAGCATTAATTTGTGATATAGCAGCTCTTTTGGTTAACTGAATAATATCTGGAAATATTACATTTGAAAAATCAGTTGGGTTAATTGTCAAATATATTTTTCTATTCTTTTTAACTTCTTTATCCTTAATGGGGGTTTGACTAACTACTGTGTTGGGACTGATTGCAGGGTCATAAAAAATAGAATCAGAAACCTCAAAGTTTAGTTTTCTTTCGCCAATTATCTTTTCCACTTCAGACATATTTAATCCATACAAGTCAGGAACTTTGATGTAATTGGTTTGACCAGTGTAGAAGAATAAAAAAATAATTGAAATCAATGTAATTAATGCAAAAATTACAACAGAGATGAAAAGTTGTTTTATGAAGATTCTGCTATATAAAAATTTCATAGGTTGTGAGAACAAATATATATAAATAAGTATCTTTAAAATGAGGAGCAAATTAAAAAAATTGAAAAAAAATATAGCTGTTTTAATGGGGGGTTATTCTGATGAGTTTGAAATTTCAATTAAAAGTGGAAATAATATTCTTAAAAATATTGATACAAAATTATTTAACCCCTACTCGGTAATTATCGAAAAAAATAATTGGAGGGTTACAAACGAAGGAAAGGAGTATGCAATTAATGAAAATGATTTTAGCTTTAAAATTGGTAAAAATAAAATTCAATTTCATGTGGTTTTCAATATCATTCACGGAACACCTGGTGAAGATGGTATGATTCAAAAATATTTTGACAGGATTAACATTCCCTACACAGGTCCTAATTCAAATAATGCTAGAATAACTTTTAACAAAAATGAATGCATTGCTTTTGCAAAAAACTTAGGTATAAGTTGTGCCAAATCAATTTTCATCAGCAATAATCAAGAAGTTGATTTTAATATTTTTAGCGCAATGCAGTTTCCACTTTTTGTAAAAACAAATAATTCAGGGAGTAGTTTTGGAGTAACCAAGGTTAAAAATAAAGAACAACTTAAAACAAATATTGAAAATTTAATTGGATTAGGAAATGGAGTTTTAGTTGAGGAAACATTGAATGGCGTTGAGGTTTCAGTTGGATTGATGGAGTATAAAGATGAAATCAAAGTTTTTGGGATTACTGAAATAATAACAGAAAACGAATTTTTTGATTATGAAGCTAAATATCTGGGTAAAAGCAATGAAATAACCCCTGCAAAAATACCCAATAAAATTAGTGACAATGTGAAAAGATGTGCGAAGCTTATTTATGAGAATCTTAGATTATCTGGTTTTGCGAGAATAGATTTTATAATTGTTAATGATATTCCTTTTTTTTTAGAATTGAATTCAATCCCAGGGATGAGTAATGAAAGTATTTTCCCAAAACAAGTAAGACTTTCTAATCTAAAGTTGAAAGATTTGGTATCATACATGATTAACAACGCTTTAAATAATTAAATTTGTAAATGTGAAAAGAGCCATTTTTCCTGGAACATTCGATCCATTTACTTTGGGACACTTTGATATTTTAAAGAGAAGTAAACAATTATTTGATGAAATTATTGTTGGTATTGGTAAAAATAATGAGAAGAAGACCATGTTTTCATTGAAGGAAAGAGTGGAATTTATCGAAAAAGTTGTCAAAGATGACAATAAGATCAAAGTAATGAGCTATGATGGATTAACAATTGATTTCTGTGAAAAGGTAGATGCAAAATTTATCGTTAGAGGAGTAAGAAATACTGGTGACTTTGAATTTGAAAAAGCCATTGCAAGAACAAATAGATTTCTGTCTAGAATTGAAACAATTTTCATACTGACCTCAGCAAAAACATCATTTATTAGTAGCAGCATAGTCAGAGATTTAATTAATAATGATGGAGACTACAGCAAATTGGTTCCTGAATCTATTTCTGATATTGTTTTAAAAAATCACTCAAAATAATGGAAATGTTATTGTAAGTTCTTTTCTTTAGCTTTTTTACATCTTCAATAGTCTTCCACTTTACGGATTTAATTCCTTCCTTTTCTTGAGGATTCAATTTTCCTTTATAATTTGATGACATTAAAAACCATGATGTTTCTTTAAGGAAATATTTTTTTTTGTCTCTTACTATGTGAAAGGTATTTGAAAAATATTTGTCAATTTTGAGATGCTCTATCCCAGTTTCTTCCATGACCTCTCGAATTGCAGTTTCTCTAATTGTTTCTCCCTTTTCAGCTTTTCCTTTGGGTAAATCCCACTTACCCCGTCTGTATATAAATAAAATTTGACTTTTTTCATTTGAAACAATGCCACCAGAGGCATGAATTACCTTAATCTTGGATTTAAAAACCTTTAATAATTCCGATTTCTTGGGATGATATAAAAAAATTTTTTTATGACTTCTTACTTTTTTTAATATTTCATCTAAGCTTATGCTCAGCAATAAGAAGGTATTTTCCTCATTCAAATACTTATTTTTTGATGTTAAAATAATTGAGAGCTTATTAATAAAAACTTTATACATTTGTTAAGTGATTTTGGATGAAGACATTGCAAAAAAAACTTCAGAACTACTTCTACAAATTAATGCAATAAAATTCAATCACAAAAATCCTTTTACATGGGCCTCTGGTTGGAAATCACCAATTTATTGTGACAATAGAATAATTTTATCATTTCCGGAAATTCGAAAATATATTTCTAAACAACTTTCTGAAATTATTTCAAATAAATTTCCTGAAACTGAATTGATAGCTGGAGTTGCTACTGGTGCCATTGGAATTGGGATGTTAGTTGCTCATGAGCTCAATAAACCATTTATATATGTTAGATCAAATCCAAAAGGTCATGGAAGAAAAAATATGATTGAAGGATATTTTCATGAAAGCTCAAAGGTTGTCGTAATTGAAGATTTAATAAGTACTGGTAGTAGCAGTCTGAAAGCGTGTAATTCCTTGAAAAATGAGGGTCTAAATTTACAAGGTATGGTCAGTATTTTTAATTATGATTTCGAATTATCAAAAAATAATTTTTTAAAAAATACGGTGGAGTATTTTTCACTATCGTCTTTCACACATCTACTAAATTACGCAAAAGAACAAAAGTTCTTTAACCGTGAGGAGTTAGATCACATTCTTAGTTGGAAAGAGGATCCCTCAAATTGGGGATAACAAATGGAAATTTTTAAAGAGATTGGACATATAAATTGTAGTATTGGATCCCTCGCTAATTTTTTTAGTGATATAAAAAACTACAAGGAAGTTTTTTCTAATGAAGTATCAAGTTTTGAGATTTTGAATGAAAATGCATTTGAGATTAAAATTGGAAGTTTTCCAAAAATATCATTAACTCACTCAAAATCTAATAAAAATTCATTTTCACTGAAATCCAACTCCAATAATTTTGAATTTGAAATACTAATAAATTTATGGGAAATTAGCAGTAAAAGTAGTCGCTGTCAAATAATTTTTAATGGCAATTTTTCTATGATGATAGAGATGATGGCAAAAAAACCACTAGAAAATTTCCTAACAAACATTGCAAAAAAAATAGAAAAACTACAATTATAGAACTAATTTTATTTGACCACTATCATAATGCTTAACTTGTTTGTCCAATTCAACATTCAACATGTAGTTGTCTGTAATTCCTAAAATGATACCTTCAACGACTTTTTCCCCAATAACAAATTTTCTTTTCTCTCTAATACCATACAAATGAGAGCAAAATTTCTCAATTAACTTATCCTTTAAAAGATTCGATATTTTATCTTCAAACGAAGAAAATTTTTCAACAAATTGTTCCGATATCATATGTAGATTAAAACTTTTATTCTTTAAAATCTTCATTGAAGTTGCTTCCTTTATCGTATCAAAATCTGTTTGATTTACATTCAAACCAATACCAATAAGAAGATCATTAATTTTATTTTTAACAAGTGTAGTTTCAATTAAGATACCTGCAATTTTTCTATTACCTGACATAATGTCGTTTGGCCATTTGATTTTTAAATCAGGAATGTCATAAGATTTTAAAACTTCCAATACGGTTAAAGCTGTATACAAACTTATCTTTAATAATATATATTCAGATGGTTTAAGAACTCGAAAATAGAAAGAAATACAGGTATTTTTATAGGGTTCACTTATCCACTTTTTTCCTCTCTGGCCTCTGCCATTTGTCTGGTTAAAAGAATAAACTGCTAATGAATTTTGGCTAAAAAAAGATTTGTTTAATTTTATGTATTCATTAGTTGAATCGATGGCATTAAGTTTGATTAATTTCATCTTGCAAGATTTAAATGCAAATTAAAAATAAAACAGTTAAAAATATTATTAAGGGAATTGAAAATGTCAAGGGAGAAAATATTAATATTATAGATTTTACAAAACTTGAAAATGTTGATTTTAAGTACTTTATTATTTGTGATTGCCAATCCAATATTCAAGTCAATGCAATTTCAAATTCGGTAAAGAAAATTGTAAGTAAAGAATTAAAAGAAAAACCCTTAAATATTGAAGGACTAGAAAATAAAAATTGGGTTTTGCTGGACTATATTGATGTGATTGTTCATATTTTTAAAAAAGAATTTAGAGAAATATACGAGCTAGAAAAACTCTGGGGAGATGCAGAAATAATTAATATACAATAATGGAAAAGAAAAAAAATAAACCTGATTACCAAAACAATTCAAACTATTGGATTTATGGATTAATAATTTCAATATTTATAATATTTTCCTATTTCGGGAACTCTAACAATTTCAGCTCTGTCAAGAAAATTAACATAACTACATTTGAAAAGTATCTAAACTCAGGTGACATTTCGAATGTCATCATCATAAATAAAACTTTAGCTGAAATTACTTTATCCGAAGGTGCACTTGTAAGTGATGTCCACAGACAAGTTTCAAAGTCAAATTTTCTAGGACAAAAAAACAACTTGGGTCCTCATTACACATGTGAAGTTGGTGATTTAGAACTTTTTCAACGTAAACTTGAAAATGCCCAAAATAGTGGATTGGTAATTGGATATGAATTTAGGACTGTTGAAAACAAATGGTTAGATGTATTATTAGGATTATTACCGCTTATAATACTGATTGGTTTGTGGATTTATTTCATGAGAAGAATGGCTGGTGGCGGAGCTGGTGGTGCTGGTTCACAAATTTTTAGCATAGGAAAATCGAAAGCAAAGTTATTCGATCAAAAAAGTGATATTAAGGTTAGTTTTAAAGATGTTGCTGGCCTTGAGGGTGCCAAAGAGGAAGTTAAAGAAATAGTAGATTTTCTCAAAAATCCAACAAAATATACCAAACTTGGAGGTAAAATACCAAAAGGCGCATTATTAGTCGGGCTACCTGGAACAGGAAAAACCCTTCTAGCAAAAGCGGTTGCTGGAGAGGCAAAAGTTCCTTTTTTCTCACTTTCAGGTTCTGATTTTGTTGAGATGTTTGTTGGTGTTGGTGCCTCTCGTGTTAGGGATCTTTTTAAGCAAGCAAAAGATAAATCTCCCTCGATAATCTTTATTGACGAAATCGACGCAATTGGTAGGGCAAGAGGGAAGAACAATATTACAGGATCTAACGACGAAAGAGAAAACACCTTGAACCAATTGCTAACTGAAATGGATGGCTTTGGCACAAATACTAATGTCATTGTTATGGCTGCAACAAATAGAGCTGATGTTCTTGATAAAGCACTGATGAGAGCTGGAAGATTTGATAGACAAATTTATGTTGATTTACCTGACGTGAGAGAAAGAAAAGAAATTTTTGATGTACACTTGAAACCATTAAAAATGGCCCGCAATCTTGATGTTGATTTCTTAGCTAAACAGACACCTGGTTTTTCTGGAGCTGATATTGCTAATGTGTGTAATGAAGCAGCTTTGATCGCAGCTAGAAAGTCTAAAAAGTCTGTTGGTAGGCAAGATTTTCTTGATGCAGTTGACAGAATTGTTGGTGGATTGGAAAAGAAAAATAAAATTATCTCACCCAAAGAAAAAGAAACCATTGCATACCATGAGGCTGGTCACGCAACGGTTAGCTGGATGCTTGAACACGCTGCCCCATTAGTGAAAGTTACAATTGTTCCAAGAGGAAGATCTCTTGGTGCTGCTTGGTACTTGCCTGAAGAAAGACAAATAGTTAGAACTGAGCAAATTCTTGATGAAATGTGTGCTGCCTTAGGAGGAAGAGCTGCTGAAAAAATTATTTTTAATAAAATCTCAACAGGTGCTTTAAGTGATTTGGAAAAAGTAACTAAACAAGCCCGATCAATGGTTACTGTATATGGATTGAATGATAAAATTGGTAATCTAACTTATTACGACTCTAGTGGCCAAAATGAATATGGATTTACTAAACCTTACAGTGATACAACTGCACAAGTTATTGATAAAGAAATTTCTAATATTATTGAGGCACAATTTAAAAGAGCTTTATCTCTACTAAAAAAACACAAAAAGAAACTGATTCAACTTGCAGATTATTTACTTGAAAAAGAAGTGATATTTAAGGAGGACTTAATCAGAATTTTTGGAGAAAGACCTTTTAAGGAAATTCCAGTAAAAAAATAAACTCAATAATTTTTATTGATTTTGTGTGACTATAAATTTATCTTTATGGTAAATCATCTTTTTGAAAAAATTTTTTTCCTCACTTTTTAACAAGAATACATCAAAAAATGATGATAATAAGAAAGAAGAATATAAATACCTTCCGAAAAAAGATGAGCTTGTTGAAAATAAGTTTACCCTTAACTTTAGCAATAATGGCGGCAAGTTTCTTTATGCCTCTAATTTAACTGAGTCAACAGATTACTTCTTTAAGATAATTGAGGAAAATAATTGGTCCGAATCGAGCATATTATGTTTTAATGAAAATATTATTAATCAATACATTTCTGATTTTGAGTACAACACAAATAAGGCAAATTTAAACTCTGTTATATTCATTACTGATTGTGAGTTTTTAGTTGCAAAGGATGGTAGTATTTTGTTTAGTGCCAATCAAATAGAATCCCACAAAATAAAAGATTTACCAAATAACATAATTGTGCTTGCAAAAACAAGTCAATTGTCTCAAACTGTAAGCAAGGGCTTAGAGGGAATCAGGTATAAATATTCAAATAACTTACCATCTAATATTACATCAATCAAAAACTTTAAAAGAGGTAAGGATGAAGATTTAAACTTTTTAACTTATGGCAGTAGTGCAAAAAATCTATATCTAATTCTTTTAGAAAACCTGTAATGAAAGACTTGAGGTCAAGATCTATATCATCCATTTTCTATGTTCTTATTATGTTGTCAGCCTTAATTCATCCAGTTAGTTTTATGATAGTTATGTATATATCTGCTATAATAGTTTTAGCTGAATACGGAAAAGTTTTGAGAAAAGATTCTGAACACTTAGATTTTCTAAAAAGATGGAATCAAGATTACAGTCCATTTATGAGCACTGAATTTTTTCCAATATTTCTGGTTAGTGTGTTTGGGTTACTGCCACTAATTGGTCCGGCATTGAGTTTCCCTAATATTGAGGGAGCTGATATGGTTTACTACATATTCATAATCCTTTATTTAATTTTTTATCCCTTTCTTTTATTCTTTCTTATTTCCAAAAGAAAATTTTACGGCTATGTTGCCAGTAAGGCTTGGCCAATGTTTTTGTTAACATTTTCTCTTATTTTATTAGTTTCGTCACCTTTTCTTAGTATTGATTTCAAAAAATTTCAGATTTATATGATTATCTACTTAGTACTAATATGGGGAATAGATTCCGCAGGATATTTTGTTGGACTAAAATTTGGAAAAAATAAATTATATGAGTCTGTTTCTCCAAAAAAAACAATTGAAGGTGTATATGGGTCAATTATTTTTACGCTTATTTTTGGGTTATATTTAAGTCAGCTCTTTCAAATAGATACTTTATTAGCAATAGCCTCATCCTTAATGATTTGTTTTTTTGCAATAATTGGAGACTTAATACAATCTAAGATAAAAAGACAATTAAAAATAAAGGATTTTGGAAATTGGATGAAGGGTCATGGTGGTTTATTCGATCGATTAGATAGCATAATTTTTTCATTTCCATTTTTTTACTTGTTTATAATAATTTTCGAAAATGTTTCATAAAGAAGGCCACACAATAATTATAATTTTTCTAACTGCTGTAATTGGAGATATATTATTGTTGGAATATTTCTTAGATGACGGTTTTTTAAAAACATTTTTACAACTATTATCACTTGCAATTTTGATACTTATTTTACAGTTTTTTAGAAATCCGAAGAGAAAGACAAAACTAAATCAGAATCACATAATCTCACCTGTTGATGGCAAAGTTGTAAATATTGAAAAGGTATTTGAAAAGGAATACTTTAAAGATGAAAGAATTCTAATTTCTATTTTTATGTCTCCACTTAATGTTCATGTAACAAGATATCCCATCAGTGGAGTGATCAACTACAGTAAATATCATCCCGGTGAATACTTAGTAGCTTGGCATCCAAAATCGTCTGAGAAAAATGAAAGAACAACAATAGTTGTTGAAAACAAAATTTTTGGTGAAATTTTGTACAGACAAATTGCTGGTGCGCTTGCAAGAAGAATAGTAAATTATGCCGAAGTCAGTAAAAAAGTAGTTCAAGGTGAAGACGCTGGATTTATTAAGTTTGGGTCAAGGGTAGATGTTTTTGTTCCGATTGATAAGAAAATTAACGTAAAATTAAACCAGCACTTAAAGGGCGGTGAGGATGTTATTGTAGAGTCTTAATTATTTTGTTTTCTAATGGCTTCTTCTAAAATTTCGATTTTAGATTTTACGTCCTCGAGTTTTTTTCTTTCTTTTTGAATAACCTCATCTGGAGCATTTGAAACGAAATTTTCATTTGACAACTTTTTTTCCAGAATATTTTTAAAGCCTATGTTATAGTTTAATTCTTCTTTCAATTTTTTAACATCTATTTCATTAAAAGTGTTATTTTTTTTATCTACCACATAACCATATTTCCCAACTATAAAGGAAGTTTCCGAATCTTTACCTTTTATTTGTTTTTTAATTAAATCACAATTAGTCAGTTTCTTAACAATTCCAATCTGATTATCCATCAAATCATTCTCAAAATAAATTTTTAAATCATCTTTGAAAGAGAGCCCATTTTCTTTTTTAAAGTGTCTGATTTTTGAAACAATTTCAATTGAATAATTAACATTTTGTATAATTTCAGAGTCAAATTTTATTGATTCTGGCCAATTTGATTTTGTGATATTGAAATTTTTATCAGAAACAATTTGGTCAATAATTTCTGAACTTATGAAAGGCATAAATGGATGTAATACAGTCAATAATTTTTCAAGAAAAGTAAGGGTTGAGTGTTTAAGTTTTTTTGAAACTCCCTTTCCAAATTCTGGCTTTATAATTTCTAAATAAATTGAACAAAAGTCATCCCAAAAAAGTTTATAAAGAGTCATTAATGCCTCTGAAATTTTAAAATTTTTAAATGATTCATTAATTGAAAGGACTTTCATATTCAAATTTTCATTAAACCATTTGATTGCAAATTCATTGTGAGATTCACTTTGCTGACTGTCATCAATTTTCAAACCATCAATTAGCCTGAATGCATTCCAAATTTTATTGGAAAAATTTTTACCTTGATTACATAAAGTTTCGTCAAATAGTAAATCATTTCCCGCAGGAGCGCAAAACAACAAACCGACTCGAACTCCGTCAGCACCATATTTTTTTATAAGAATCTCTGGATCAGGTGAGTTTCCTAGCTGTTTGGACATTTTTCTACCTTTTTTATCTCTAACTAAGCCAGTAAAATAAACATTCCTAAAAGGGATATCTTGACGCAAATAATTTCCAGAAATAATCATTCTAGCTACCCAAAAAAATATAATATCTGGTCCTGTAACGAGATCAGAAGTGGGGTAATAATATTTGATTTCAGAGTTGTTCGGGTTTCTTACACCATCAAAAACACTAATTGGCCATAACCAAGAGGAAAACCATGTATCCAAAACATCTTCATCTTGGATGATATCATCTGGATTTAAGTCTTTTTTATTATATTTTTTCTCAAAAAGCTTTATAGCTTCAGAATTTGATAAGCAAACAACATATTTTGATTTGTCTTCTTTTAAATAAAAAACAGGAATCCTATGTCCCCAATATAATTGACGAGAAATATTCCAATCTCTGATATTTTCAAGCCAATTTTTATAAGTATTTACATATTTTTTAGGATAAAATTGAATATCTCCATTTAAAACTAAATCTAATGCTGGATTTGATAGTTTTTTCATTCTGACAAACCATTGAGTAGAAAGTTTTGGTTCAACTACACAACTAGTTCTTTCTGATAAAGCTATATTGTGGGTATAATCTTCTGCCTTATCCAATAATCCTTTTTCATCAAGCTCATCAATTATTTTTTTTCTAACAGCAAATCTATCTAGTGATTTATAATGCAATCCATAACCATTAAGAGAAGCATCATCATTGAAAATATCTATTATATCTAAATTATTTCTTAAACCTATTTCAAAATCTTTCTCACTATGTGCAGGAGTTACTTTAAGACAACCTGTTCCAAATTCTGAATCAACACTTTTGTCTCCCACAATTGGAACAACCCTGTTGACTAATGGAACTATCAATTTTTTTCCAACAAGTTTTTTGTATCTATTGTCGTTGGGGTTTACTGCAACAGCAGTGTCTCCAAAAATTGTTTCTGGTCTTGTTGTAGCAACCAATATAAATTCTTGTGAGTTTTCTAGTTTATATTTTAAGTAAAATAGTTTTGCTGTTTTTTCTTTGTAAATAACTTCTTCATTGGAAAGGGTAGTTTTTGCCTCAGGATCCCAATTAACAATTTTTTTATCTCGGTATAAATAACCGTCATCATAAAGTTTAAGAAACATATACTGAACAGATTCATACATGTCCTTATCTAGGGTAAACTTTGTTTTTGACCAGTCACATGAACAACCGATTTTTTTGAGCTGATTTAAAATAATTCCTCCATGTTTATTTGTCCAATCCCATGCATGTTCTAAAAACTGATCTCTAGTTAATTCATGTTTTTTTATACCCATTTCTTTGAGCTTATTAACAACTTTAGCCTCAGTTGCTATAGATGCATGGTCTGTTCCTGGAACCCAACATGCGTTATATCCACTTAATCTAGCTTTTCTAATTAAAATATCTTGAATTGAGTTATTCAACATGTGACCCATATGTAAAATTCCTGTAACATTGGGTGGGGGAATGAGAATGGTATAGGGTTTATTTTTGTTCGGTTCAGATTTAAAAAAATCCTCCTTCTCCCATTTTACTAACCATTTATTTTCAATCATTAATGGATCGTAAATTTTTGCAATTCCCATTTAAATATTTTAAGCAAAAGTAACTAACTACAGAGAATTATTAAAAGTATAGCTATTTTTTTGTAAAAGAGTTAAATTTGTATAAATTCAAATGATATGAAAATCACTATTAAATTTATAACATTAATTTTTTGCTTCTTTTCATTTTTAAATTTAGCACAGGAAAAGCAAGCTGAAATTAAATTTGAAACCAACTCTATTGATTATGGACAAATTGATTTTGAATCTGATGGAACAAGAGTTTTTAAATTTAAAAACGTTGGTGATGCACCATTAGTGTTTACAAGGATTTCATCTTCATGTGGGTGTACTATTCCCAAAAAACCAGAAAAACCAATTGAACCAGGTGCTGAGGGTCAAATTGAAGTTAATTACGATACCAAGAGAGTAGGGATCTTTCGAAAAGCAGTGACTGTAAATTCAAATGCAAAAAACCCAACAGTGATTTTAAGAATTATGGGTGAAGTTTTAGAAGAAGAGGAGGAAGAAGAAGATAAAGGACAAATAAATTAGTCAATTCCCATTTTAATCATAGTTTTTTGAAAAAAAATATTTCTTTAAAATCGTACAATTCCTTTGGAGTTGATGTGATTTCCAAAGAGTTTTATGAAGTTAGTTCTGAAGCAGAAGTAATAAAAACACTGAAATCATTAAAAAATAAAAAGGTTTTTATTCTTGGAGGAGGCACGAATATTTTATTTACCAGCAATATTCAAATCCCTGTAATTAATGTAAAGATTAAAGGGATAAAAATTATTTCAGAAAACAATAATTATGTTAATATTTCAATTGGAGCTGGTGAAATATGGGATGATTTTGTGAAATGGGCAATTTCTAAAAACTTGGGTGGGGTTGAAAATTTAATATCAATTCCTGGATATGTAGGAGGTGCACCTATTCAGAATATTGGTGCCTATGGCGTAGAAATTAAAGATATTTTTATTTCTTGTTCGGGTTATTTTCTTAATACATTGGAGAAAAAGACATTTAAACTTAATGATTGTCAATTTACTTATCGATCCTCAATTTTTAAAAAGTCATTAAAAAATAAGTTCATCATAACAGAAGTTGTTCTCCAATTATCAAAAACCAATCATAAGATTAATAAATCCTACAAAAGTATAAATGATGCTCTAAATAAGAAAAAAATTCAAAACCCCTCAATAAATGATATTGCCAGAATAGTTAGTAAGATTAGAGAAAATAAATTACCTAACCCATCCTTAATTGGTAATTCTGGTAGTTTCTTTAAAAATCCAATTGTTTCAGTTGCACTATTTAACAAACTGAAGCAAAAATTTTCAAAAATGGTTTATTTCAAAGAGAGTGTGTCAAAATATAAATTGTCGGCAGCATGGCTAATTGAAAATTGTAATTTTAAAAACATTGAAGAAAAAAATGTTGGAGTATATAAAAATCAAGCATTGGTCATAATAAATTTAGGTAATGCCACAGGAAAGGAGATACTTTTATTTTCCGAAAAAATAAAATCAACAGTATTAGAAAAATTTGATATATTGCTCGAAGAAGAGGTAAACATCATTTAATTCATGGAAGTATTTTTTATATCAATTATTTTGCTTTCGATTGCATTTATAGGAATATCCGTGAAAATAATTTTTAAGAAAGATGGTAAGTTTTCTGGAACATGTGCCTCAAATAATCCTTTTCTAAACAAGGAAGGAAAGCCTTGTGGATTGTGTGGCAAACTTCCTGAAGAAAATGAATGTAAGAGATCTGATTTAAATTTGAATTAATTGAAATGAATTCAAATTCAGGTCAAAACAATACTCCTTTCAATAAGTTGTTAAATGATAATTGGGACTATGTTTTTAACTATATATTAAAAAAAACCTCTAATGACTACATTGCAGAGGAAATTACAATTCAAACATTTTCAAAAGCATTTCAAAAAATTAAACTGTATGATAAAAAATTTTCATTCAAAACTTGGTTAATATCAATTGCAAAGAATACTTATGCTGATCAATTAAGAAAAAAGAAAACGATAATTAATAATTATGAAAATATTGAAAAGCATAATTATTCTAGGAGTCCTGAAGAGGATTTTATTGAAAAAGAAAGTTATGACGAGTTAAAGGAAAAAATAAATCAATTAAAACCCAACTATAAAGAAGTTTTAAAATACAGGTATTTTGATGATTTATCAATTAAAGAAATTTCTAAAAAGCTTAATCAACCAATCAGTACTATAAAGATTAAAATTTTTAGAGCAAAAAAACTTTTGATAGAAAAGATTAAGAATAATGATTGATCAAATCAAAAAACTAGGACCTGGTTTATTGTTTGCTGGTGCTGCCATTGGAGTTTCTCATCTTGTACAATCAACAAAGGCAGGTGCAGAATTTGGTTTTGGACTAATTTGGGCATTGATATTGTGTAATTTTTTTAAATACCCCTTTTTTTTATTTGGAACCAAATACGCTTTTTCAACAGGCGAAACCCTACTACATGGTTACAAAAAAATTGGAGATTATGTATTGTATATTTATTTACTACTTTCGATCGTTACAATTTTTACAATTCAAGCGGCAGTAACCATCGTAACAGCAGGCTTGGCAGTTGAACTATTCGGTTTTAGCAATAATATAAACATAATGGCATCAATAATATTAATTTTTTGCATTATAATTCTTACAGTTGGGAAATATAAATTGCTTGACAATTTTATAAAAATAGTGATCTTAATATTAGCTATATCTACAGTATTTGCAGTAGGGTATGCAACTAACGATAATATGTTAGAACTTAACGTTGATCAAATATTTCCAGATGAAGTTTCAGGGATAATTTTTTTGGCTGCTTTCATGGGTTGGATGCCTGCTCCTCTTGATATATCTATATGGCAATCTATATGGACAAAGGAAAAATTAAATCTTAATAATAAAATCAAATACAAATCAGCATTATTTGATTTTAACGTTGGATACATTTCAACTGTGTTTCTTGGATTATGTTTCGTTGCGCTTGGTGCTTTTGTAATGTTCGGATCAGGACAAACATTTTCGAATAATGGATCAGAGTTTGCTAATCAACTGATTAAATTATATACATCTAATCTTGGTGAAAATGTTAAGATTTTTATATCTGTTGCAGCATTCACAACAATGTTGAGCACCACAATTACATGCTTAGATGCATCTCCAAGAGCGATGAGCCAAACACTAAAATTATTAAACTATAAAAAAATTAGTGGATATAATACTTGGATTTTGATTATATCCATAGTAACAATGATAATTTTTGTGTTTTTTGAATCGGAAATGGGTACTTTGATCAAGATAGCAACTATTCTATCATTCATAACTGCACCCATTTATGCAATTATGAATTATTCACTTGTTAACAGTGGTCATATGCCAAAAAAATTCAAACTTTCGAAATCAATGAAATTTTACTCAATTTCGGGTATAATTTTTTTAACAATCTTTTCAATTTGGTACATAACTTTAATTTAAAATTCGATTATATAATCATATATTTGTAATCGTTTAAATACAAACGTATTGAGTACAAAAACTTTAGATAAAAAAATTAAAGGAAATTGGACTAAGGTTGATATTAGCAATACCAGTAATGCTTTAGCTAAACGCAAATCAGATTTCCAAAAAAAACCAGATTGGATTAGAGTAAAATTACCAACCGGAAAAAAATACTCTGAAATTAGAAGTTTGGTAGATAAGTATAATTTGAACACCATTTGCTCATCAGGAAGCTGTCCAAATATGGGTGAGTGCTGGGGAGAGGGTACTGCTACATTTATGATTTTAGGTAATATTTGCACGAGGTCATGTGGATTTTGTGGTGTGAAAACTGGAAAACCAGAATCAGTAGACTGGGAAGAGCCTGAAAAAGTTGCCAAATCAATTTCAGTAATGAAAATTAAACATGCAGTTATCACATCAGTTGACAGGGATGATCTTAACGATCAAGGATCGATAATTTGGGCAGAGACAATTAAGAGTATTAGAAGAACTAACCCTGAAACAACAATGGAAACACTGATCCCTGATTTTCAGGGTGTAGAAAGACATATTGACAGAATAATTGAAGCAAATCCCGAAGTTATTTCACATAATATTGAAACAGTAAGAAGACTAACCCGTGAGGTCAGAATTCAAGCCAAATACGATAGAAGCATGTCCGTACTTAAGTACTTAAAAGACAAGGGAGCAAGAAGAACTAAATCCGGTATAATGCTTGGTTTGGGAGAAAAAGAATCTGAAGTTTTAGAAACCCTACGTGATCTTAGAAATGCCAAGGTTGATGTCGTAACAATTGGACAATATCTGCAACCTAGTAAGAAGCATCTACCTGTAAAGGAATTTATTGAACCAACAAAATTTAATTTTTACAAAGAATTTGCTAAAGATATAGGCTTTATACACGTAGAAAGCGGCCCATTAGTCAGATCTTCTTATAAAGCAAAAAAGCACGTTAATTAAATCTAATTTCTTCTGAAATTAAATCTATCAAGTCATTTGATTTTCCAAAGAAATCTACTTTAATATCCAGATAAAACAAATTTTTAATCTCACCGATAGAAATTAACTTGAAGTAGTCTTTTTTTGTCGTTAGTATAATTTTATCTCCACTAAAATTCAATATTTTTTCTAAATCATTTTGGTTGTAATTGTGATGATCGTTAAAGCTCAGGTGATCAAATTTATATTTTTTTGATATTAAAAATCTTGTTAGTGGTTGACTATCAGCAATGCCAGTTATTAAAACAAAATCACTATTCAAAGCTGAAATGTGAGAATCCTTTTTTCCATTTAAAATGTTCTCGTAGATTATTTTACTAAAAAAAATACGTTGATGATTTTGAGGTTTGATTTTTTTTATAATCTTTTCTTTTTGCGATGAACTTAAATTATTGGGACATTTAGTTACAATAATTATGTTTGCCCTTTTATAACCACTTCTTGGCTCGCGCAAGTTTCCAACTGGAAATATATAATCATTATAAAATGGCTGATCAAATTTTGTTAGAAGTATATTAAGGCTACACTTTATTCCTCTTTGTTGCATTGCGTCATCAAGAATTATTAAATGGTCTTTGCTGAACTTTTTTGTAATTCTATCAATTGCAAATAATCTATTTTCACAGGCAAAGACATTTATTTTTTTGAATGATTTTTTAATCATGAAGTTTTCATCACCAACATCTTTGACATTAGAGTCATTAAAAACCTCAATAAAACCTTTTGTTTTTCTTTTATAACCCCTGCTCAAAACAGAGATGTTTATTTTTTTAGATAATCTTTCAATTAAAAATTTGACCAACGGAGTTTTTCCAGTTCCTCCTAATGATAAATTTCCAATGCATATTGTATTTATTTTTGTTTCATGTACGCTAAAAAAATTATTTGAATACATGAAACTTCTAGCTAATTGAAATAGGTAATTTAATATAGCAAATGGAAAGAGTATTTTTCTGAGTAACATCTTTAGGCGAAAATATAAATTTTATATTTGATAAAAAATTTGATGTTACTTTCAAAAATCATAAAAATATTGGAGGATTGGTGCCCTACAAGTGATGCCGAGGACTTTGATAACGTTGGTCTCTTGGTTGGTGATCAAAAGTCTGAGATTAATAAGGCCGTTATTACACTTGATATAACTGATGATGTAATAGATGAGTGTACTTCCTTTGAAGCAAACTTAATTATAAGTTTTCATCCCTTATTTGTAATTGATCCCAAGACAGAAATAATTGATAAGAGAGTTAATGATCTTATAATTAAGTGTCTTAACAATAACATTAATGTTTATTGCATCCATACCAATCTAGATAATAATAAAAATGGTACTAGCTATCAACTAGGTAAAATTTTAAAATTAAAAAACCAGAAAATACTCTTAAGCAATGATGATGATGGTTTAAGAGGGATGGGTAGTATTGGTTTTATGGATCAGCCAATGACTGATTACAATTTTTTAAGTTTTTTAAAAGAAAAATTCAAGTTGAATTATTTGAGACACTCAAATTTATTAAATAAAAAAATTAAAAAAGTTGCACTAGTTGCAGGATCTGGAAGTTTTGCGATTGAAAATGCAATTTCTGAAAAAGCTGATTGCCTTATTTCGTCCGACTACAAATATCATGATTTTTTTAAGCCTAATAAGAGAATTTTAATAATTGATATTGGACACTACGAAAGTGAAAGACATATAAAAGACACTATTTTAAATCATCTTAAAGAAAAAATTCCTAAGTTTGCGTGCATTATTGCAAAAAGTAAAACAAACCCTGTAAATTATTTTTAATATGGCTAAAAAAATTGAATATTCAGTTGAAGAAAAATTAAGAGCAATGTATGATTTGCAATTGATTGATTCTCGTATAGATAGAATAAAAAGTGTAAGAGGTGAATTACCTCTTGAGGTTGAAGACTTAGAGGATGAGGTTGAAGGTTTAGATTTTAGAATGAATAAAATAAATGAGGAACTAAATGAAATTGAAAATGCTATCAAAGAGAAACAAAATAAGATTGAAGAATCAAAAGTAATGATAGATAAATATAATGATCAGCAAAAAAATGTCAGAAATAACAGAGCATTTGAGTCCTTGAGTAAAGAAATAGAATTTCAAGAGCTAGAAATAGAATACAGCGAAAAACAAATCAAAGAATTAAAAGTTCAGATTGAAGAAAAGAAAGATAAGTTAGATGAAACAACATCTAAGAAAGAAGAAAGGCAAACCCACTTAGATCACAAAAAAGAGGAATTAAGTAACATAATGAAAGAGACCGAGAAAGAAGAAAATGCTTTGGTTAAAAAATCTGAAGAATTTGAAAAAAAAATTGATGATTCCCTTTTAATTTCTTACAAAAAAATTAGATCTAGTGTTAAAAACGGTCTTGCAATTGTTCCAGTAGAAAGAGGAGCTTCTGCGGGCTCATTCTTTGTTATTCCTCCTCAGGTGCAACTTGATATTGCATCAAGAAAAAAATTCATTACTGACGAATATAGTGGTAGGATATTGGTTGACAAAGAATTAGCTGAAGATGAAGAGAAAAAAATGGAAAAAATATTCGGCTCTATCTAACTACAAATGCTTTACTAAGAGTAGGACCACCAACTAAATTTATTCTGTAAAAATATTGTCCTGCTGATAATTTACCGTTTTTATCGTGGCTAATAGAGAATTGGTGTTCTCCCCTCAATAGATCGCCGTTAAATATAGTATTAACATGTCTTCCCAAGATATCAAAAGTCTTTATATTAACCTTGTGGGTTTGTTCAATCCTTAAATTCAAACTAACTCTTTGATCATAATTTGAATAAATCGGGGCATGATAATTTAATAAGGAGTTATAGTCAATTATATCTTTATCATTACATCCAAAACCTAATCCAACAATATCGTATTCATCTCCAAGCATTGCAGCATTTATAAATTTTGAATCACCACATAACCAATCTGTCAATATGGTTTGATATATAGATCTGAAATCAATTGTATTATACATATTCCCTCTCCTATTCAAGTTTGATAAACTAGGATGACTTCCAATGAACCCACTTCCTCTCAATGGGGAACCAAACAACATAACTGGAGCAGCTGAGCCATGATCTGTACCTTCAGATCCATTTTCTGCAACTCTTCTTCCAAATTCTGAAAAGGTCATTGATAATACTTTTGAATCAAATCCATCCTCTGCCAAGTCATCATAAAATGATTTCACTGCAGATGATAAACTAGATAATAGATATTGGTGTGTTAGGGCTTGATTTCCGTGAGTATCAAAACCACCGATTGAAACCATATATATTTTTGAACCAAGACCACCCTTTATCAGTTTAGCAACTAACCTTAGCTGTTTGTCTAAACCCTCATCAGATTCATATCCACTATAATCTGTTGAGGACTTAAACGCATCATTAATAACTTTAGCATAATCATATGTTGTATTACTAACTCTTCTTAAAAACTCCAACTGATCACCATGAGTACAGTCAGGTAAATTTTGAGTTGAATAAAACTCTCCTCTCTCTGCTACTCTCTCTAGTCTTGACTCATTAGCTACAGCAAAAGCGTAATTTCTTGATGCACCATTAAAAATTAAATTAGCATTACTTCCAATCTGAACGGCTACAGGTTTTTCTGGTGGATTTGTTGTGTAGTCGAAATATTTTTCATCATAATACCTGCCAAGCCAGCCAGAAGAAACCATTTCACTTTTCTTTGTTGACCCAGTTGCCCAATAATCAGATGAAGTAAAATGTGATAAGTTTTGACCCTCATATCCAACACCATTAACTACTCTCATTTTACCATTTTCCCAAAAACCTGAAAGTTTACTCATATGGTCAGGCATCGAAAAATCATCACTCAAACTGATCAAATTATTTTTGGGAATGTGAATAGACGGTCTTTTAGAAACATAAGTGTCATAATCATAAACTGGGATAATTGTATTTAATCCATCATTACCACCCTTTAGTCTGATTAATACCAACACCCTATCAGATAAAGAATCAGATAATGCGTTTGTTAAAAAGTTAGAATTCAAAACAGAAATATTTGTATTTCCAAGTGATATAGAACCTGCACCTGCAATACCTAAAACTTTAAGAAAACCTCTCCTGTCCCACCTTGAGTGTTCTTCTCTGTGCTTTTTAGAATGTAGGTAATTTTTATTACTCATTTCAATTGATATTCAGGAAGTTTCACAAAAAATAACAATAATGCATAGACCTGGTTTGGCGCATAACTTTCATTAAGAGTCCATCCCCCTCCATTAAAATAATCGTCAGGCACATCTCCTTTAAAGGCGGCCAAGGCATCATTCAACTCATCATCCATCAAGTTATAATTACAAAACATGTATTTATTAATTTTTTTAACAATTTCAATAGGGTTGGTTTCTTCAATTCCAACAATACTAATTGCATAATTTCTAAATTGTTCTTTATTCTTAATCCAATATCTAGATAGTAAATAATCAGAAAAATCCCATCTCATTGGTAAAGTTCCTGTTGAAATCCAGTCATGATTTTCTTGCCATCCTGCTACATCAACTGGGTTTAATATTTCTTGACCCATATCACTGCACCTTGCTCTTAAATAATTATTTAAGTTATCATTAAAATTGTCAGGTTTTTCAAAGTCAAACTCCTTTTCAATAAAAACCATAAGATCTACTGGGCTTTTGATTAATACATTACTGGAGAAAGAGTTGAAAAAGTGCTCGCTTTTAAAAAGCTTCCTATAAAGTGGCTCTAACTCAAAGTTATTATTCACAAAATAGAGAGCTAATTCATCAACTATAGCCTCATTTACATCAGGGCTAACGAAATGTTTGTATAATTTTCTTACAATAAACTTTGATATTAAATCACTTTTTTCTTCAAACAAAATGTTTATAACATCATCATAATTCCAGTTTCCCTTTCTTCCGAAAATGGTTTTTTCTCCATTATCGAACCTATTAGGGTTAAAATAAATTGGTCCTCCATCTTGTCTGTTGTTGTATCCAGTCAAAGCCCTTGCAGTTTCAGTGATGTCATCTTGTGTGTATCCGTTACCTTCACCTAATGTGAACAATTCATAGAGCTCTCTTGCATAGTTTTCATTTGGAGCATTATTTCTATTTTCATATCCGTTTAAATACATTAGCATAGCATCATCCAAACCCATAACGGAGACAAAATTTTTGAAGTTTCCCAAAACATTGGATTGTAAATTGTTGTAATATCTAAATGTATAAGCAGGATGATTGTACATGTAATATTCAGTAACAAAATGGTTACTCCAAAATAATGTTAATCGATCACGCATATCATTTTTAAGAAAATCTTCAAATACAATTTTTTGATGGTTTCTGTAAAATGGTCCTCTGTTACCTCCTGCATTTCTAAAATCAGTGTTTGTCCAATGAGCCCAACCAGGATCAGGTGTCAACGGTAAATTTTTTGCATTATCAATTAATTCGTCTATTATCACTGAGGGTGTGAGAGATAATTTTGATGCAATATCCGAGTGTTTTAATCCAAAACCTAGTCTCCTGTAAACAAGTAAAACTTTAGAAATATCCCATGGATTATCAACTGTTGGGATAAAAGCAGATAACGTCCCATTATTACAACTCACAACCATGGTTCAAATATCTTAATTTTTTTTTAATTATTTATTAATCAGTGAGTTGTTTTAATATGAAATCAAGGATACCATTTATATCTTTACTTTCGATTCCCAACTTGGGAGCAAAGACATAATTTTCTATTGAAAGTGAATCAGCCCTTTGCTTTAAATATTTCGCATGTATGGGATGATGATTAAAACTGGATATTGATTTTGGTACCATATCACCATAATTAGCAACTAACATTGGTGGATCAGATGAATCCATGAAATCAAAATAATCGATAGCCTCTTGATACTTTTTTAGCTTGTAATTAACCAACCATTTATCAACATCCATACCTGGGTATTTCAAGAATCTTTTAATCATGAAATCAAAAATTTGATCGGACATATTAATCATTTTTTTCCAGTTTTGACTATTGAATGAGTGAGCACCATTTACGGAGACTATTCCCTGAACTCGAGTAGATTCTCTCAGGACTATATTCTCACTTTTTAGATCAGCCATATCATCAGATAACCCCAGCCACAACACAGAATTTGCACCCGACGAAACACCCCAAATAACAACTCTGTTTTTATCTAAATTAAATTTATTATGATTGTACTTTAAAAACTGTAAAGCTAATTTTGCATCATTAAGTGAAGAAATTAATCCGTCTTCATTATTTAGAAAAGAATAGTTTATGGCGGCAAATGCAATTTTATTATTTAGAATTTCACTTATTCTTCCGATATTGTTTTTTCTGTAGGAATGTTCTTTTTTCCCACCTTTGTAACCACCCCCATGCAAGTATATGACCAGAGGGGTTTTTGAATTTGATTTTGGGATTATAATATCTAGTTTATTTCTTTCATTTTCTCCATATTCGATATTTTGGTAAAATGTGATATTGTCTTGACTCATTAGTGAGTCAATTATGGGATTGTTACTTTGAGCTAAAGTAGCAAACGACAACAAAAAAAATAATGTTGAAAAAAAATTTGAGATCATTATACTTCTAAATTTATAAATTTAAATAATGTTTAAAAAGGTATTCATATTAATTCTAAGCATAGTGAGCTTAGTGAAGAGATAAGTGCAACTAAGTATCCCCAATGCAAAGAATACCAAATGAATGTGCCAATGTTTTTGGGTAGATTTAAATCTAACTGGAAAGACTAATGAAATATAAAATTGTTGGTATAAAAATTATTACACAAAAGATATCATAATATCTGTATACTTTGTCAAGTGAATGCCAAAAGGCAATCAATATCAATGGAGCTTGAAAAAACATTCTAACTAATGCTTTATTCTTAGAAATTTCGTAAACTGATTGCGCCTCCAAAGATTGAAAAAGGAAAATATTGGCTGGAAATACTAAAATTAAAAGAAAAATTAATCCGATTGCACCAAATTTTCTTGATTTTTTAAAAAGTAGTGACACACCAAAAATAATTTCAAACAAACCTGAAATGTAAACAAGGAACAGATGATAAGGAAGATAATCCGGTACAATGACTAAAAAAAAGTCAGGATTTATAAAATGACCAATCCCTACGTTAATGTAAAATATTGCCATAATGTAAATAGTAATAAATTTAAATTTTAAGGCTAATTTGTCTTTATTTTCAAAAAACATAATTCATATCTTTAAAAGAATGAAATTTAAAAGTAGTTCATATATTTTAATTGTATTTCTTTTTTGTACTCAAATAGTATCTACCCAAAATATTATAATTGAGGGATCAATTGTGGATGAGTTTGATTATGAAGTCCCCTTTGCAGCTGTAGGTATCTTAAAAAAAAATATTGGTACTACATCAACGATGGAAGGTACATTTTCATTCCTAGTAACCAAAAATGAACTCAACGACATTCTAGAAATTTCTTCAATAGGATTTGAAACAAAAAAAATTAATGTTCAAGATTTTGTTAATCGAAAAGACAAAAAAATAATTTTAAAAGAAAAACTAACTGCACTTGAGGAGGTGGTTGTGAAAGCACCAATAAATTACATAAATCAAGCTATTAAATCTTTGAAAATAAATACCATTAGTAAATCTCATCAACTCAATATTCTATACAGAAGGTGGGATGTCGAAGAAGATAAATGTCGTTTTTTTATAGAACACTTTATTAAGGCAATTGATCAAGGACCAAACTCAAATATTTTGAGAGCAAGTGTTGAAAATATAAGAAAATCATCAGACTATAGATTTGTAAAAAACCAATCTCAATTTCATCCATTGAGATACACGGAGTGGAGTAATCCGCTTAGAAAAGGAGTGAGGACCAAAAGTTATAATTGGAAGAAAATTGGTAATTCATCCTATGATGGAGAAGATGTTTTAATTTTTGAAGGAATAGACAAAGAGAATGCAAAAGTAACAATGTATATAGGATATGAGTCATTTAAAATTTACAGACTTGAGTATGAAAGAGATCCAAAAGTTGGTAAATATGCGAATAGCATTTGGATTTATAAAAAGAATAGTTTAGGTAAACTATATTTAAGCTATATGACTAGAGAGTGGGTTGGTGCTCGACGTCTCCCTGAAAATGTAAAAAAAACCATGATTAATTCTGGTCAAAAAGTCAAGGAGTTTTATCCTGTTTCCTTTAGACACGAACTATTCGTCACAAAACTTATAGAAGATAAATCAAAATTTGATAGTTTTTTTGACATGGAACAAAAAGACATGTCATTATATAAGTTACCTTATAACAAGTTTTTTTGGGAAAATTTCAGTGTGCCACCCGAGACAAAAGTTTATAAAGATAATATCAAGGAATTGGAATCACTTTATGGTGTTCCAATTCAAACACAATTTCTTTACTCTAACTAAATTTACAAATAAAAAATCCTTTGATTACTGTTTACTTAGAACTAAGCTTTTTGCTTCACCAAAGGATTATGAATTGTGAAGAGTAGTTTTTTACTTTATAAAAGTGATTTCAAAATTCAAATTGGTTTCAAAGTAGTTGTAAAAAAGGGAACAAACAAGTTAAAGTCTATTTTGCAAACCATTGATTTTGAACATGATACAATCAACTTTAACATAAAAAAATAAGTTCTAATTACTCTTTTTTATTACCAATCTCAATTAAAAAACCTTAATTTTATTTATATACTTTTTTATTATAATGATATATAGATTTTACATAAGTTAAAAAAAATTAGTTTAATAAATTGTGAGTTTATATTTTTAGAGATACGCAATTCTGATGTATGAATATCAATAACAGAACCATATATTGTAAAGATAACTTAGATATACTTAGAAATATTGACAGTGAATGTGTTGATATGATTTATTTGGACCCCCCATTTAATAAAAAAAAGTCCTTTACTGCACCAATTGGAACAACTGCTAAAGGTGCATCATTCAAAGATATTTTTGGTAAAGAAGACTTCAAAGAAGAGTGGAGAGAAGAGTTTAGGGTTGAACATAAAGAATTATTCAATTTTATTGAAACTATGGAATTTTATGCTAATGAAAGTGATGTAGCATACATAGCATATATGGGAATTAGAATAATAGAATGTCATAGGATACTCAAAGATGATGGTTGTCTATTTTACCATTGTGATGATACTATGCAGCACTACATTAAGATTATGTTAGATATAGTTTTTGGAAGAGAAAACTTTAGAAATGAGATAAATTGGAAAAGAACATCTTCTCATAATGATGGTTTAAAACTGGGAAGAATAACAGATGCAATACTATACTTTGCTAAATCAAATGACCACCTATCAAAAAAAGTTTATACAGAAAGACCTAACCCTAAAGACTACTACGAATCTATTGAACCTGAAACAGGGAGAAGGTATTCAAGAAAAAACTCACATGCACTTGAAAGGTCAGGAGATTCTCCTAAGGAATTAACCTTTAACGGGAAAAAATATATAGCACCTGAAGGAAAAAGGTTTAGATGGAACCAAAAGACACTAGATGCTGAAATTGAAAAAAATCCATTTGTATTGTATGAAACAAAAGGAGGTAAATTAAGACAAAAATATTACTTGGATGAAGACCCTGGAATAATGATTCAAGACCTTTGGGAAGATATACCTTCAATGAATATGTCAAAATCAGAAAGAACTGGTTATCCTACTCAAAAACCCATTGTACTTTTAGAAAGAATAATTAAAATTTCAACAAATGAAAAAGATTTTGTTTTAGACCCATTTTGTGGTTGTGCTACTGCAGCAGTTGCTGCTGAAAAACTTAAAAGACAATGGGTAGGTATTGACATAAGTATAAAAGCATTAGAATTAGTAAAACAAAGACTAAAAGAGGAGGTTGAAGGTTTTAATGAAGATGATAGACAATATGATGTATTCGGGTCAAACAAACCAATAAGTTTTCAGACTGAACCACCAACACTTAGTAAACACAGTAGTAAACCCAAAAAACACATATATATTATTAGTAACCCAAACCACATAGGTTTTAAAGTTGGAATTGCTAAGAATGTAAAACAGAGACTAAATGGATACCAAACATCTGACCCTAATAGAGCATTCAAGTTAGAGTTTAGTACAAAGACTGAATTCTACAGAGAAGTAGAATCTGAGATACACAAGTACTTCAAAGCAGACCATGAATGGATAAAGGGAGTAAACTTAAAGATAATAATCAAAAAAATAAAGTCTCTAATAAAAAAACACGACCAAAAATAAAAATTTCTATTATAAAACTTTTTTTAAATTTAGATAGAAATAATTTATCATTATCTTAAATAAAAAACCCCAACTAAAGTTGAGGTTAAAAATGTGGGCGCTGAGGGATTCGAACCCCCGACCCCTTGGGTGTAAACCAAGTGCTCTGAACCAACTGAGCTAAGCGCCCTAAGGAAGGCCAAATATAATATAATTAAATATACTAGTATAAGTCAGAAAAAAGAAAAGTTGAACCTGTAACCAGAATAGTATCACTTTGGTTAGAATCTTTAACAGCAGCACTCAAAGCATTACTTACATTATCATGAAAAGAATACTTTAACCCCCTTTTTGAAACTTCATTTTCGATTTTGTCCATTGACATGCTCCGTTTGGATGGGACAGGGCAAAAATAATATCTAAAACTTGTTGGAAAAATTTCAAAAATATTATGCTGATCTTTTTTTTCTAATGTTCCAAAAACCACTTTTGATGATTTTTCTAAATTTAATATCGAAGTGGAAAGCGCTGAAATATTATGTCCTGTGTCAAATATAATATTTGGTTTTTTACTAATAAGCTGCCATCGAGCATAAATCTTTGTATTTTCCTTAATATTTAAAATTCCTTTTTGAATATCTTTCTTTTCGATCCCAAGATTCAGAATATCTATCGCTTTCAAACCAAGTGAAATATTCTTTTGAACAAAAGGACCACTTAAATCACTTTTGTATTCTTGAGATATTTTTGAAAAATAGATTGGAGCAGATTTTTTATCTGCTTCAACCTTGAACAAACCTCTGAGTTTTTCATTTTTTTCTCCGATCACAATAGGCTTATTGTGTTTAATTATTCCTGCTTTCTCGTTGGCAATTTCTTCTAAACTATTACCTAAAAATTCTTTGTGATCATAACCAATATTTGTTATCACAGATACAACTGGCTCTACAACATTTGTTGCATCTAACCTACCACCCAAGCCAACCTCAATTACTGCATAATCAACCATATTTTTTGAAAAATAATCTACTGCCATCGCAAATGAAATTTCAAAGTATGTGAGACCTAAACTTTCAATCTTCAAGCAGTTATTCATGATAAATTCTATAACAAAATCTCTATCAATAAAATCTGTTCCAATTCGAATTCTTTCACGAAAATCTTTAATGTGGGGAGATGTAAAAGCGCCTATTTTAAATCCTGACTCTTGTAATACAGATGAAATAACAGAACACGTAGAACCTTTTCCGTTTGTTCCACCAACGTGAATAATCTTTAAGTTTGATTGTGGATTCTTTAAGTGTGAAAGGAAGGCTTTTACTCCATCTAACTTAAATTCGTAATTTTTATTTTCCCTGTCAAAGGATAATGGAACAGTGTTGAGCCATTCTATGGACTCCTCATAATTCATTATAAAACAAAATCTCTAAGAAAAATAAAGGTTAAGAAACCGGCTATATAACCAATAAATGCTAAAAAAGCTATTTTCTTGAGATACCACATGAAATCAATTTTTTCCATTCCCATCGCAACAACACCTGCGGCTGATCCAATGATAATCATACTTCCACCAGTACCCGCAGCATATGCTATTCCATGCCAAAGAGGATCATCAGCTGCTTCACCAAACATTCCCATTGATGCTGCAACGAGTGGGACATTATCAATTGCTGCAGAGAGAAAGCCTAGTACAAAAATTACAATATCGAGGCCTTTAAATAAAAACCAATCAACATTTTCAAATGTTAGAACCATTGTTTGACCAACTTCAAAAACAATTCCCAAAGCTTCTAAACCACCAACTGCCATTAGTATTCCCAAGAAGAACAGAATACTGGGCATTTCAATTTTAGTTAGTGCGTGGTGTACAGGGCTATGGTGTACATGATTTGCAGGTTTTGGTAAGAGATAATTATATATTTCTCCAATTGTAGCAACGAAAGCTAGGGACAACATCATACCTACATATGGTGGTAAACCAGTTGCAACTTTAAAAAATGGGACAAATAATATTGACAACAACCCAATTATTAAAATTTTAGAGCCGAATTTGTTTTCAGATTCAGTGGAGACCATTGGATTTATCTCACCTTGAAATACTTTATATTTTGACACAACGTATGTCGGAATAAGCATACATACAAGTGATGGAATTATCAAAAATTTTAACAAAGCAATTGGAGTAACCTTTTTCCCAATCCAAAGCATTGTCGTTGTGATATCTCCAATTGGTGACCATGCACCACCTGCATTTGCAGCAACAATGATCATCCCTGCATACCAGAGTTTTAAATTTCTATCATTCAGTAGTTTTTGTAAAATAGTTATTAGTACAATAGTAGCTGTAAGGTTATCAATTATCGCTGACAAAAAGAAGGCAAGGAAACATATAATCCAGAGTATTTTGATTTTACTTTTTGTTTTTATAAGCCTTTTGATAGTTGAAAAGCCATTAAAGAAGTCTATAATTTCTACGATGGTCATTGCTCCAATTAAAAATATTAGGATCTCTGCTGTGTGACCTAAAAAATAGTTTATAACCTTTTCAAGCTTATTAGGAACCAAACTTTTTGTTGCAGGGTCTATATCATAAACAGTCATTCCAAAAAATGAGATAATTGCCCAAATGAGAGCCATCATCACAAGAGCAGGAACTAATTTGTCTATTTTTAAAGTGTGTTCAAATGCAATTGCTAAATAACCAAGAACAAATACTACTATAATTGCTGTTTCCATTTATTTTATTTGTTTTAAAATTCTCAATAATCGAACCAAAATATGTAAAAAAAATAAAATTTGTGGGCATATTTTGAAAAGTTAATATTAATTGAAGATTGGATTGATTATTGATTCAGATTAATTTCTATTGATTTAATTAATAAATAAATTAGTAGATTCCTAGTAATTTGAGTTTTGAAAGAACAAGGTTTATATAGTCCATTTTTTGAACATGAAAATTGTGGTGCTGGCTTCATATGTAGTTTGGAGGGGAAAAAGACTAATGATATAATTTCCAAAGCCCTAAATATTTTAACTTGTCTTGAACACAGAGGAGCAGTAAGCTCTGATGGCAGAACAGGTGATGGAGCTGGTATACTGATTGAAATACCGGACGATTTTTTTAAAAAGGAGTGCAAATTTAATCTTCCCGAATTTAAAGAGTATGCAGTTGGAATGGTATTTCTTCCGCCTAAAAAAAACCAACTAAACTACTGTGTAGATATTTTTGAAGAAGAAATAAAAAGACAGGGCTTAAATATTCTTGGATGGAGAGATGTTCCAGTTAATTCAAAAGTTGTTGGTGCAATTGCATCACGATCACAACCCAATATCAAACAGGTTTTTGTTGGAAAAATTGATTCAAATCAAACTGAAAAAGATTTCTTATTAAAACTATACATTTCTAGAAAAATTTCAGAAAATAGAATTTATCAATCTAAATTATCCCAAAGAAGTTTTTTTTATTTCTCAAGTTTACATAACAAAACGATTATCTACAAAGGATTATTAATCCCTGAAGACATTGAAAGATTTTATATTGACCTGAAAAATCCAATGTTAGTAACTAGACTTGCTTTAGTTCATCAAAGATTTTCAACCAATACATTTCCAACATGGGATCTTGCACAACCCTTTAGATACATGTGCCACAATGGTGAAATTAATACTTTAAAAGGCAATATTAACAGAATGGTTTCCAGACAAGAGTTAATGGATTCTGAGTTAATTGATAAAAAAGATTTAGAAAAAGTTTTTCCAATAATATTGCCTGGAAAATCAGACTCAGCCTCCATGGATATGGTATTAGAGCTTCTGCTTATGACAGGTAGAAGTTTACCGGAGGTTATGATGATACTTGTGCCTGAGGCATGGGAAAAACACAAGACCATGTCTTTATCAAAAAAAGCATTCTACCAATTTAATAGTTGTTTAATGGAGCCCTGGGATGGGCCCGCATCAATTCCGTTCACTGATGGTGATTATATTGGTGCACTGTTGGATAGAAATGGTCTAAGACCATCCCGATATTCAGTTACTCATGATGGTTATGTTATTATGTCATCTGAAACTGGGGTTGTGGATATTGAGCCAGAAAATATTAAAATGCATGGCAGACTGGAGCCTGGGAAGATGTTTTTAGTTAATATGAACGAGGGAAGAATTGTTGAAGATGATGAAATAAAAAATTCTATTGTAAAAAAATATCCGTACAGTAAATGGGTAAAATCAAATATTTTACCCTTAAGCAAAATACCATACAGAGTTAAGAAATCACCAAAAGAAAAACTAAACTTTGAAACTAGATTAAAAATTTTCGGATACACAAAAGAGGATTTTAAAACCATTATCTTACCCATGTGCAATAATGGTAAAGAAGCTATTGGATCAATGGGAACCGACACACCCCTTGCTGTCTTGTCCAAAAAACCACAACTGATTTACAATTATTTTAAACAGCTTTTTGCACAAGTTACCAATCCCCCACTGGACGGAATAAGAGAAGAAATTATTACTGACACAAGTTTATCATTAGGTAGTGATTATAATATTTTTAATTTAATACCTGATCATGCAAAAAAGCTCAAAATCAATAATCCAATCATTTCAAATGGTGATCTTGAAAAGATAAAATACATCGATCATGAAGACTTTAAAGCATGTTCAATTAATGCGAACTACGAAATTAGCAAAGGTCACAATGGGCTTGAAAAAGCTCTTGACATGATTGTAGACAAGGTTGAGAAAAAAGTTGACAATAATCACAATATTATAATACTTAGTGACAGGAAAACCTCAAAAAAATATGCTCCAATACCAATTTTATTAGTTTGCTCCTATGTCCATCACGGTCTAATCAAAAGAAAAAAACGTTCAAAATTTGGAATTGTTATTGAATCTGCTGAACCAAGAGAACCTCATCATTTTTCGATGCTTTTTGGTTATGGGGCAAGTGCAATTAATCCATACATGGTCAATGAAATCATAGAATATCACCACAAACTTGGATTTTTGAATGAGCAAAAACTTGATAAATCAATAGACAACTTCAATAAAGCCATTGCAAAAGGAATTTTAAAGGTCATGAACAAGATCGGGATTTCTACACTTCACTCATACAGAGGAGCGCAAATTTTTGAAGCACTAGGTTTGAGAAAAAAATTTGTGAATAAGTACTTTAATAACACCCCATCTAGAATTGAAGGTGCTGGCCTATACGTTTTAGAAAAAGAAGTTTCGTCTAGGATGGATTACGCATTAAATAGTGAAAAAGATATATCAAGTATGAAAACTGGTGGTGATTACAGATGGAGGAGAGATGGAGAAGCACATATGCTGAATCCATTTACAATATCAAAGCTACAACAAGCAGTTAGGGAAGAAAAATATGAAACGTACAAATCCTATGCTGAAAAAATAAATAAGCAAAGTGAACAATTCATGACAATCAGAGGGCTATTAAAATTTGAAGAGTTTGATCCAATTTCAATTGAAGAGGTTGAGCCATGGACAGAAATTGTAAAAAGATTTAAAACCGGAGCAATGTCGTACGGATCAATTAGTAAAGAAGCACATGAGAACTTAGCTGTTGCAATGAACAGAATTGGGGGCAAAAGTAATTCAGGTGAGGGAGGTGAAGATTCAAATAGATTTAAAAAATTAAACAATGGTGATTCAAAGAACAGTTCTATAAAACAAGTTGCCTCAGGAAGGTTTGGGGTTAGCTCAAATTATTTAACCAACGCTTCTGAAATTCAGATTAAAATGGCTCAAGGTGCTAAACCAGGTGAGGGAGGACAACTTCCGGGACCAAAGGTCAATCCTTTAATTGCGAAGGTGCGGAATTCCACTCCATACGTAGGTTTAATTTCGCCCCCACCCCATCACGATATATATTCAATTGAAGATTTGGCACAACTTATTTACGATCTCAAAAATGCAAACAGAAAAGCAAGAATTAATGTAAAATTGGTTTCTGAAGTTGGTGTAGGAACAATTGCTGCTGGTGTTGCAAAAGCAAAAGCAGATGTAATATTAATTTCGGGATACGATGGTGGTACCGGAGCTTCACCACTTACATCATTAAAGCATGCAGGATTACCGTGGGAACTAGGAATTGCAGAAGCTCAGCAGACTCTTGTCTTGAATGATTTAAGAGGTAGGGTTGTTATAGAATGTGATGGACAAATGAAGACCGGGAGAGATGTAGCAATTGCATGTCTTTTGGGTGCTGAAGAATTTGGATTTTCAACAGCTCCACTTGTTGCATCAGGCTGCATAATGATGAGGGCTTGCCATCTAAATACATGTCCTGTTGGAATTGCAACACAAGATCCAGAATTAAGAAAAAATTTCAAAGGTAAGCCTGAGCATGTCATAAATTTCATGTATTTCGTAGCACAAGAATTAAGAGAAATCATGGCGAATTTAGGTTTTAGAACAATTGATGAGATGGTGGGTCAAAGCCAAAAACTTGTTATGACTGATGCTGTAGAATATTACAAGGCAAAAGGATTAGATCTTTCAAAAATATTATATAAGCCCGATGTTGATGAAAATATTCCAGTTAGAAATGTGTCAAAACAAGAACATAACCTTTCTTCAGTGATTGATTTTAAGATTTTAAAAAGTTCTAGACTTGCTATAGAAAAGAAAATTATAATGAGTCTTGATTATACAATTAAAAATACTGATAGAACTGTCGGTGCGATTTTAAGTAATGAGATTTCTAAGAAATATGGTGAAAAAGGATTACCAAAAGGGACATTAAAACTAAACTTTACGGGTGCTGCCGGACAGAGCTTTGGAGCATTTGCGACCAAAGGACTTGAAATGAAAATTGAGGGAAATACAAATGACTATTTTGGAAAGGGCCTCTCTGGTGCCACCCTTGTTGTCAAAGTACCTAAAAAATCTACTTTTAAATCTCATGAAAATATAATTACAGGGAATGTCGCTCTCTATGGTGCAACATCTGGTGAAGCGTACATCAATGGTATTGCTGGAGAAAGATTTTGCGTTAGAAACTCTGGTGCCACAGCGGTTGTTGAAGGAGTTGGTGATCACGGATGTGAATATATGACGGGTGGTATAGCATTAATTTTAGGTAAAATAGGGAGAAATTTTGCTGCAGGAATGAGTGGAGGTATAGCATATATATACAAGTCAAATAATGAGTATAGAAGTGATAATTTCAACATGGAGATGATTGAATTAGAGAAACTTGATAAACAAGACTTTGATATAATTAAAGATCTTCTTGAAAAACATTACTCGTACACACATAGTAGTATTGCAGAAGAAATAATTTTAAACTGGACTAAGTCGAAGAATATGTTTGTAAAAGTAATGCCAACCGAGTACAAAGCTGCTCTTGAAAAAATGGCCCAGTCCAAAATAAATGAAATAATTAGTTAATAATGGGTAAACTTAGAGGTTTTGTTGAGTTTGATAGGGTTAATGAGGATTATATTTCTGTTGAAAAAAGAATAAAAAATTTCAAGGAATTCACAATAAAACCTAAAGATGAAGAGCTTGTCAAACAAGGAGGAAGATGTATGGATTGTGGAGTACCATTTTGTCACAGTGGTTGCCCACTCGGCAATTTAATCCCAGACTTTAATGATGCAGTTTATAACAGGGACTGGAAAGATGCTCTTAAAATTTTACATTCGACCAATAATTTCCCAGAATTTACAGGCAGATTATGTCCTGCACCTTGTGAATCAGCCTGTGTACTTGGGCTTATAAATCCTCCTGTATCAATTGAGCTAATAGAAAAATATATTATTGAGAGGGGGTTTAAAGAAGGGTGGATTCAACCAATAAAACCAAAGAAAAGATCAGGAAAAAAAATAGCTATTGTTGGTTCAGGTCCAGCAGGCCTGGCAGCTGCACAGCAATTAAACAGAGCAGGTCATCTTGTAACTGTTTATGAAAGGGATTCTAGAGTTGGGGGTCTATTAAGATATGGTATTCCAGATTTCAAACTTGAAAAATCTATTATTGATAGAAGAGTTGAAATTTTAAGTCTTGAAGGAATTAAATTTAAAACCAATGTTGAAATTGGAATTGATATTCCAATAAAAAAATTAAAAAAAGATAATGATGTAGTTTTATTGTGTGGTGGTGCAACAGTAATGAGGAAACTACCAATCCCAGGTCATGAACTAAGTGGAGTTGTTCAAGCGATGCATTTTTTAAAGAAGCAAAACCAAGTTATTAGTGAAAATTTTAGAGAGGTTCATGAACTTAATGCCAAAAATAAAAATGTTATTGTGATTGGAGGCGGTGATACTGGATCGGATTGCATTGGCACATCTAACAGACAGGGCGCAAAATCAGTTGTAAATTTTGAAATTTTACCAAAACCAAGCAAACAACGAACTGATGAGAATCCTTGGCCATACTGGCCATTTACACTCAAAACTAGCTCATCTCACGAAGAGGGAAGTAAGAGACAATGGTCAATTTTAACAAAAGAGTTTGTAGATGATGGTAATGGAAATGTAAAGGCACTAAAAACAATAGAAGTTGAGTGGACAAAAAAACCAAATGAGAAGGCAAAGTTAGTTGAGATTGAGGGCTCAGAAAAAGTTTGGCCTTGTGATCTAGTACTATTAGCTCTAGGATTTACAGGCCCTGATAATCAAATAATCAATAATCTCAAATTAAACGCTGATAATTTTTCAAAACCATTGACAAAGAAATATCAAACTTCAGATAAAAAAGTTTTTGCTGCCGGTGATTTAAGAAGAGGACAATCTCTGATAGTATGGGCTATTTCCGAGGGCAGAGAGGCAGCATATGAAATTGATAAATACTTGATGGGCTCAACGAAACTTTCATCTAAAATTCATGGAGATTTACCATCAGTTAAATAAATTCCACTTGAATCCAAATCTCACACCAAAATCTCTATAAACACTTTCGGGCGTTGAATAAAAATTATTTCCTGTAAAAGATGAATTTATATGTTCAGCAATTATAAAAATTTTTGTTTGTCTAATTTTGGCATTAAAGAAAAAATCAAATAAAGGAAAACTACCAATTTTTTTCTGATTCTGAATGTGAAAATCTGAGATTAGGGGATTATATTCATTTGCATAATACTTTGAAAAGATTTTAAAGTTTATTCCTGTTTGAATTGCTAAAGTGTTTCTGAAAATTCTTTCACTGAAAAAAAGTGTATTTCTAGAGATAAATTTTGGTAAGTTTAAAATGTCATCATTTTGGTTGATCATTTGATAAATAATTGAGTTGTCAAGGGTCCATTTACCAAAATCAAATGACTTCTCAAGTTTTAAACTAGAATGTTTAATTTTTCCCCCATATTGATTTAATATAGGGACCATTATTTCTTGTGAATCTTGATCTGTCGATACATAGAAAAAATTATCAATAATTGAGTGATTAAAATTAATATTTCCAAAAACAGAATTTGATATTTTTAGATTGATTGATTTATTTTCAACCAATTTTAAAGATTGCATCCAATTAATATTGTCGTATCCACTTTCAAAATTCTCATAAATAAATCCAGGATGTTTTTGTCTAACTGACAATGAAATACTAAACCAATTATTTTTAGAAAATTCTCTTTTAAGTTTGGCAAGAAAATTATTCCCCAACTGATCGCCGTTTATTTTTTGCTCTAAATCAATGGATAAATCAAAATTATAAAGGTTTTTTAATGCCTTTACTGAGAACGAGCTGACGTTTTTTGAAAAAACTTTATTATCTATCCCACTTTCGGTTTTAAAAAAATTCAAATTATAATTATTTAATTGAAGATACAATCTGTCAAAAAATAAGTTATCATTAGTCAAACCAAAGCGGTTTGATAATGTCCTTAGTTTGTAATGATCAATAACGTTGTTATTTCCAGAAATTAAATTTCCATAATAAATCGATGCATTATCTTGACTATATCTATTGTTAGTTGTTTCAAAATCAAAGACATGATAGATTTTAAAAGAATTATTGTTTTTATTGACAAGTGAAAAGTTATTTTTTAAGTAAAAAATTCTCTGTTGGTAATCATTTTTTGCATCTTCAAATTTTACATTTAGTTTGGATCTTTCATCAAAAATCGGATCCTCCGATTCAAAATTTTCAATTGACGCAGATGTCAGTCCACCATTTTCATTCCTTTCAAAACTTTGACTTAAATAAAAAAACCTTGTGCTTATTTTTTCACCATTAAAATTCAATGTTGTTCTAAACTGTTTAGAACCAAACAAACTATTTTGATAGTTACCTAGTGATCTTAAGGCTTTAAAGGCAATAGAAAAGTTCAAGTCTTGGTTTAAATTACTCGTGAAATACGCATCTGTCAGCTGTCCTTGGGAATATACGGACTTAAAAAAAAGTTCTGTTAAAGGATACGCAACCTTACTAAACAAAACATCGTCTCTGTCAATTAACATAACATCGTTAGCTGAATAACCCAACTTAGGAATATTGTCATTGGGAAGTTCGTATGTCAATTTATTATAAAACCTTCCAACGTTATTTGATTTGAGTAAATGAAAATCATCTTTCTTTAAGAAATTGAATGAATAATAATTTTTAATTGATAATGTTGTATCTAATATTATTGTATCATTCTCTTCATTGAAGAATTGAAGTTTGGAAGTATCAAATTTGAAATATTTTGACTTAGTAGTATCAACTGGGTTACCAATTAAGTTCTGTTCAAGATTTATGGTTGTATCGTCTTGTGAAAAGGAAAAAATTGAGAAAACTAAAAGTAAAATTGTTAATTGTTTCTTCATTAATTTGTTTAAAGTTATTGATTTAATAGCATTTATGATTTAAATTGATGATATGTTGAGCCTTTTTGACAATAAAAAAACAGTATGTGGGATAGATGAGGCAGGAAGAGGATCACTTGCGGGTCCTGTTACAGCTGCAGCTGTAATTTTACCGAAAAATTATAAAAATTCATTTATTAGAGACTCAAAAAAAATAAATGATCAAAAAAGGAATCATTTGTATGATGAAATAATAAAAAATTGTATTACGTATTCCATAATCAGTATTGAAGCAAAAAAAATTGATGAAATCAATATTTTAAATGCAACTTACCTAGCAATGAATCTTGCCATTGAAAAGCTTAAAATTAAGCCTGATAAAGTAATTATAGATGGTAATAGCTTTAAAGCAAAGAAAAAAATAGATTTTGAGTGTATAGTAGGAGGAGATGACAAATACATAAGTATTGCAGCAGCATCAATTCTAGCAAAAGTAAAAAGAGATGAAATTATGTGCAAACTTAGTACTCAATTTCCAATATATGACTGGGAAAAAAATAAAGGATACGGTACTGAAAAGCACAAAGAAATGATTTACAAACATGGTCGTTGCGAATATCATAGAATGACATTTAACATTAAAAATAAACAGTTGAAATTGACAATCTAACTTTTTAATTTTGAAAAATAAATGAATAGGTTATATATTCTTCTGGTTGTGTTAATCACTTCTTGCTCAGGTGAGATAGAAAAGAGTTTGATCATTGATAAAATTCCAGTTGATCCAGTTTTGACAATTTCGATTAAAGAATTTGAAAATGTTAACTTTCAAACATTAGAATTTATCTCTGAATCAGTTGATTTTGATTTTTCATCAATTGAGAATTATAGCTCTAAGGGGGAAGTTTTAATAAGTTTCCATTATACTTCAAAAAATAAATTAGATCATTTTTTAATACAGGATTTTCCTGATACATTATCAAATAAATTCGCTGACTCCATCAAATATGGTAACCATAACATCTACATTGATAAAAATTCTAATTATGTGATGCACAAAAACAATTTTTTGTTTATATCGAAAAATAAACTTTTAATTGAAAATGTTATTAGAAACTCAACTTATGGTTCAAACTTGGAGTTTGAAAAATTTAAAAACCTTTATCAAAATAAATCGAAAAATATTTCTTTGATTGTCAAAGAAAACTATGGCGGGTTGATGTTTATGGATATTCCACAAAGTGTAAAAAGATTTTCGAACTTGATGCAGTACGAATTTGATGTGTTAAATGACGAAATTAATGTCTTAGGATTTGCAAAAAGTGATGAAAAAAGAAAAATTCAATTTTTAAATAATTTAAAAAAATCAAGTACTGACTTTTTTGATATAACACCAGAAAATTTCTCAAAACTGAAAAGAATTTCATTTGATTATAATAGGGTCAAAGAAAACTTAAACGCAGTAATTCAAGATGAATCAATAATTAATTATGAAATTGATTCCATATATCAGAATGTCTCTGAGGTTGGTGAGTTAGTAATTGAGAATGACACTCTATTTCTTTTTAATTTTAGTGGTTCTAACTTAATCAATTCAATTGAATCAATTAAAGGAAGACAATTTTACAGAGGACAAGAAATTACAGAATTATCAAAAAATAACTTAAAAATTGATCTTTTGAGTTTTCATCAATTTGAAAAATTCAAATACTTTACAAAATTTGAAAATCTGGTTGTATTTGGAAAAAATGAAAATGAACTGGAAAACATTATTTTGAATTATAAAAATAATTTGACTCTATCAAATCAAAATCAATTTGAAAAATTTAGAAAAAAAATTCCATCAAAAAGTGTAAGCTTTATTTTACATAAAAATGATGAAGATTTAAGCAATACGTACATATATACTACTGAGGAGGTTGGTAATAATCTTGCTTATTTTTCGTTATTTACTAGTCCCAATGAAAGTAAAGAAATAACAAATAAACTAGAGCTAGTTTCAAAGACTAAGCACTCTCAAAATATTGTCGTTAAACCAACATTAGTTAAGAATCACAGGACAAATGATCTTAATATAATTTTTCAAGATTTAGATAATGAAATATCTCTAATCAATTTGGACGGCACTAAAGTTTGGTCTAAAAAATTTGAATCAAGAGTTATCAGTGATATTTATCAGATTGATATGTATAAAAATAGTAGACTACAATTTGTTTTTCTAACCATTGAATATCTATACATAGTTGATGTAAAAGGAAATATTGTCAAAAAAACCGCCAATAAGGAAAATGCATCTAAAAAATATCTTTCTGTTTTTGATTATGATAAAAACAAGAATTACAGATTGGTTGTTCAGGAGGGGAAAACTGTATCGATGTATGACTCAAAACTCAGTGTTGTAAAAGGTTATAAGGCAACTAGATCCAAAAAGACAATTGCTAACAAAATGGATCATATTAGAATTTTAAATAAAGATTTTCTTATTCAATATTATGAGGACAAAACTTTCACAATATACGACAGAAGGGGAAGAGAGAGAATTAAATTACCTAAGGGATTAAAATACCAATCAACTGTTTTTAAACACAATAATAAACTTATGTTCCAGAGCGAAGACAATGAGATTGTCAGGATTGATATTTCCGGAGAAATATCATACCAACCTTACAATGAAAATTTAATTGGATTGGTCTCAAAGCAAGACATATCAGCCATACATACTGATAGCAAAATAATAGTAAATCAAAATGAATTTAATATTCCTTATGGAAATTATACAACCCCCAAGATCCATCAAAATTACATTTCAATACTAAATCTTGACACAAAGGAACTTTACCTATTTAGTGAGAATAAAAAAATTGAACGTTTCCCGATTTTTTCTTCAAATTTTTATGACTTCTCAAATAGAGAAAAACAAACAGTTTTAGTTGTGGTTGGTGATCAAGATGAGCTGCTATACTACACCGTAGATTAATTACTAATTTTTAAATTCTTTTTCGAATTGCTTTACAAGCTCTTCTATTACTTCATCTGTATTTACCTCATGACCAATTTCTTTACTCATTGAGGTGACAGCTTTGCCTTTCAATCCGCAAGGTATAATACCATCAAAATAAGACAAATCTGTATTAACATTTAATGCCAAACCGTGTTTAGTAACCCATCTACTTGCCTTAATTCCAAGGGCGCAAATTTTTCTTTCATTTGCGGTACCCTTATCTATCCATACACCAGTGTGATCCTCACTTCCTATTGAAACAATTCCAAACTTTTTTAATGTTTTAACAACGATAAATTCAAGAGTCCTTAGATATTTATGTATATCCGTAAAAAAATTTTCTAAATCAAATATTGGATAGCAAACGATTTGACCAGGACCATGATATGTGATGTCTCCTCCCCTTCCAATTTTTTTAAGCTGAATTCCCTTTTGTTTGAGTGAATTTTCATTTAATAATAGATTATTATAATCTCCACTCTTTCCAATCGTATAAATGTGATTATGCTCAACAAATAAAAGATAATTTGGGGTTAAAAGAGAAGTGTTATTTTTTCTATTATTTAACTTGATATTACAAATTTTATCGTGATAATAATTTTGTATTTCTAATGCTTCATTGTAATCTTTGAAACCTAGTTTTTTTATTTCAATTTCTTTATTGATTTTCAACACCACTAATTTGATAGTATAAAAATAAAAAACATAAGCATTAAGTACATCTTATATTATTATATTTGACTTACATGTCAAATTTTTCTGAACAAGAGCTCGTAAGAAGGGAAAAGCTAAAAAAAATTATTGATTTTGGTATTAATCCCTACCCTGCTGAAACTTTTCCAGTAAGTCACTTGGCTGTTGAAATTAAAGAAAACTTTAAAGAAGGTGAAGTTGTTAAAATTGCAGGAAGAGTCATGTCAAGAAGGATACAAGGAAAAGCTAGTTTTGCAGAAATACAAGACAGTAGTGGAAAAATTCAAGTTTATTTCAACAGAGACGAAATATGCACATCGGAGGATAAATCGAAATACAATGAACTTTATAAAAAACTTCTTGATATTGGAGATTTTTTAGGTATTGACGGGGTTCTTTTCAAAACCCAAGTTGGTGAAATGACCGTAATGGTAAAAGACTTTAAATTACTATCCAAATCTCTAAAACCTCTACCACTTCCTAAAGAAGATAGTGAGGGTAAAAAGTATGACGAATTCAATGATCCAGAGCAACGATATAGACAAAGATATGTTGACTTAGTTGTAAACAGTGAAGTAAAAGAAACATTTATCAAAAGATCTAAAATCATTAGCTCAATTAGAAGATTCCTAGAGAAACTCAACTTTGTCGAAGTCGAGACACCAATCTTACAACCTATTCCCGGTGGTGCTGCTGCAAAGCCTTTTGTAACTCATCACAACTCTTTAAATATTCCTTTATACATGAGAATAGCAAATGAACTTTATTTAAAAAGGCTAATTGTTGGTGGGTTCGATGGGGTATTTGAATTTGCAAAAGATTTTAGGAACGAGGGGATGGATAGAACTCACAACCCAGAATTTACGAACCTTGAATTTTACGTTGCTTACAAAGACTACAACTGGATGATGGATTTAACTGAAAAATTATTAGAAAATACTGTAACTGAATTATATGGCAAGAGTTATGTTGCTTATGGTGCTAATAAAATAGACTTTAAAGGTCCTTACCCTAGAATTCCGATTCTACTGGCAATAAAAAATGAGACAGGAATAGATGTTGAAAATTTAAATGACATCGAATTATCAGAAAAAGCAAAAAATATTGGTATTGAGGTTGATTCCACAATGGGCAGAGGAAAAATAATCGATTCCATTTTTGGGGATAAATGTGAGTCAAATTTTATACAACCAACTTTTATTATTGACTATCCAAAAGAAATGAGTCCCCTAACAAAACAACACAGAAATAAAGTAAACCTTACAGAAAGATTTGAGCTATTGATAAATGGAAGTGAAATTGCTAATGCATATTCAGAATTAAATGATCCTATTGATCAACTTGAAAGATTTGAAGATCAATTAAAACTATCTGAAAAAGGTGATGATGAAGCGATGTTCATAGATCATGATTTTATTCGATCTCTTGAATATGGAATGCCTCCAACATCTGGAATTGGTTTTGGAATTGACCGTTTAGTTATGTTGTTAACAAATCATAAATCCATCCAAGAAGTTATATTTTTTCCACAAATGCGACCTGAAAAAAATGAAGTAAAATTAAATGAGGAGGAAAAGAAAGTTTTTGACTTTATGAAAAAAAATAAAAAAGTTGAAATTGGAGAGTTAAAACATTACGCAGAGCTAAGTAATAAAAAATGGGACAAAACAATAAAGTCACTTACAAAAAATAATCTACTAAAAGTTTTCAAAAATGACTCTAGCATTTTTGTTGAGATAATTTAAAAAATTTAAAACATGAAAAAAATAATTAACCTAATGTTGTTAATTTTTATACTATTACCTAACAAAAATTTATTTTCCCAGGATGAAAAAAAATCATCTAAACCTGATTCTAAAACGAAAACTAAAAGTTTTGCATCAATAGTTTCAGAAGCAACTAAGGACGAAGGTTTATTTAATGTTTATAAAAAAGAAGAGAAATATTATTTTGAAATTCCTGATTCACTAATCGGCAGAGAAATGTTAATGGTTACCAGGGTTGCAAAAATGTCTGTTTCAATTCCACTTACACAACACAAACTAAATGAGCAGGTTTTGAGATGGGATAAGAAAGGTAAAAATTTTTTATTACGGGAAAACTCATATGTAAATTTTGCAAATGATTCACTGCCAATTAGTGAAGCTGTTGTAAATTCTAACTTTGAGCCGATACTTTTTAAATTTAAAATAGAAGCTAGAAATGATTCTCTAAATACAAGCCTAATTGATGTAACTAGTCTTTTTAACTCTGATGTAAAACCACTAGGTTATCCTCAAATAAGTAGAAAGTCTAGAAAAATATCTAGTCTTGATACTAAACTTTCGTACATAGAGTCCATTAAATCTTATCCAAAAAATATTGAGGCAA
>CACIGC010000002.1 GCA_902586095.1 uncultured Bacteroidota bacterium
GCCAATCCTGCCCAAAGTCTTCCAGACCTGAGTTTGTAATAAGCTTTAAAATTTGTGTCAATTGACTTCTCTTTAGTAAGCTCAGACACTTGAAAAAGTACAGAGGGCTCAAAACTCCATGGTGTTTCAGTATAAAAAACGTATCCAAGTGAAGCTACAAGCCTCTTAAAGCTGGTCCTATCCCTCGGGTAGCTGTATTCGAAATCACCATACATATTATGAGGACTAAACAACAAGTTTTTTACAGTTAAATGAGCATAATATTTATTTGAAACATATGATATTCCTACATCCATGTTAAAATATCCTGTATTTTCCATCAAACCTGAGATTAACGGATCGGGTACAAAATTTTGATCCAATGGATCAAAAGTTGTTTGATCCAAAGAGTTTTGAATTCCTCCAATACTAATTCCAAAAGATAATTGGTCAATTTCGTCATCTTTTGATGGGTAAGGTCTTTTACTTAAAACCAAATCATCAGCAAAATTTATGTGATGTGCGTAAGTAAGATATGCTCCTTTTTGTGAGTGATATCCATTTTGATCATTAAAAACTGTAATTCCCACTCCTGATCTCTCTGAAACTCTTAAGTCTGCGGTTAAAGTCTGTAGGTTTGGGGCTTCGACTTGATCAAACCATTGTTTTCTTACAGTGGTTCTAATCTTACCTCCAACTAGATTAACACCAGCCATTGAAGGGTGTACTAAATAATAATTTTCGGTTAAATAATCAAAATAAATAGGAATACCTTCCTGAGCTTTGCTTTTGAATGTTATTAAGAAAAAAAATATAAGTAAAGATATTCTCACTGAATAGTTTATTACAATAATCAGACCTTAAATCAAAATCACTAAAATTTCGCCTAAATATAAATTAATTTTTTTTGTTTCTAATAAAAAGCCCTAATGGTATAAAAAGGAATAGAGCGTAAAAATTAAACATTAGTCCAACTATTGGTATCAATATCATCAGTGAGATTATGTAAAACTTTGTGGAGGGTTTCAATCTTCTGCAGAAATAAGTTTTATCAGCTCTTCTTCAGGTATTCGACCTAAATCATCAATTTTTATAAGAAATTCATCAAGGCTTAAGCTCAATTTTTTCTTTATGTCAATATAATTCGGGTCAAGTGATAAATTGTTTAATTCGAATGGATCATTTTCTAAGTCATAAAGTTCCTCCATTGACCTCGGTGACTTAAACCAATTATCAGACTTTTCATCAAGTTGACCAGTTAAGTGAAGACTTGTTAAATGTCTCATAAGTAACATTTGTTTTCTATATAAAACATTCAATGCATGAGAATTTTCAAGATTATAGTTTCTGATATATTTAAACTTCGCATCCCTCACTGCTCTGATCCGGTCGGGAACATTGTCAAAACGGTCACTTGACGTGTATAAAAACTCCCTTTCTACTTTACTCTTATTTTTTCCAAGAAAAGCATAACCTTGGTATTCACTTGGTGATTTCACACCTGCAATTGATAAAACTGTCGGAGCAAGATCAACAAAACTCAAAAGCTGTTTCTTATTTACTTTTTCATTTTTTCCACCAGGGAATTTGACTAAAAAAGGAACCTTAGTACCCGTTTCATAGATTGCCCTTTTGTGTCTGGGAAATGGCCCCCCATGATCACTGTAAAAGAAAATATATGAATCATCATATAAATCTTCTTTTTTTAACTTCTTTATAAGTTTTCCAACTCTTTGATCCATTTTGATAAGATTAGTATAATTTACTGCCATTGAATGCCTTACAACTGAGTCATCAGGAAATATTTCAGGAACCATTAACTCTGATGGATTCACCATAAGTTCAGATTTATATTCTTGCCATATACTACCTTCATGAGTACCATGAAAATTATAAACTGCGAAAAGTGGTGATTTATCTTTTGTAATATCATTTTTGGTTTGATATTCAGACCACGTTGAGTCATTGATTATAAAATTATAATCACCTTTCGAATCATTATATGTGAAATACCCATTTTGTCTTAAAATCATTGGAAATGTTTTAATTGACTCTGCAATTGTCGAAGAATATCTGGGTATTGACAATGAACTGTCCCATTTCGTTCTTTCTCCCAAATTTCGATCATTTTCTAAGTAGTTATCGTAATGCATGGCTCTCATATTGTGTGTGCCAATAGATTGAGGGTACATGCCAGTAATTATTGAGCTTCTTGCGGGTGCGCAAACGGGATATGTTGCATACATATTTTCAAAAATCAAACTTTCTTTAGAAAGCTGCTCAAGATTGGGTAGAGACACATCATTATTTCCATAAAATGGAAAAAAATATGCTGATTGGTCCTCAACAGTTATCCAAATAATATTGGGTTTTTCAGTTAAGGAACACCCAATAGTTAATATGACAATAATTAACAAAAGTACATTTCTCATAGTTTCAAATGTAGTTATTTCATTTGCAAAAAAATTGTAATTTTCAAACTCATTTTAAAATATAATTTTCTGTTTAAATTATTTAAAATATTGTCGATTACCGTAACCTCTCTGCTGCTAATAACCATCTCATTTCTTCATTATCAACAATTTCCAATTTACGAGTGGGAATTCATTTTAGAATACATCAAAGATAATCGTCAGAAGGAAGATTTTTATTCCATTGCAACCAAACTTGGATATAATGAAAATGATAAGTTACTAATTATACACGCTGATGATGTTGGTTTAAGTAAATCAGTAAATGAATCTACTTTTGAATCTTTCAACAATAAATCAATTACATCTGCTAGCATTATCATGAACACTTATGAAATGGAGGAAGGAGTAAAATTTGCAGCTGAAAATCCTAATTATGATTTTGGAGTTCATTTAACAGTCACAAGCGAATGGAAATATCATAAATGGGGAGGCATATTAGATAAAGCTAAAACACCCTCTTTGCACAATAGCATTAATAATTTTTACTGGAATAAAAGAAGGTTTGTTAAAAATGCAGATTTGAGAGAAATTAAGATGGAGCTTCAAGCTCAGATTAGTTTAGCAAAATCGATGGGTCTTAAACCCTCACACATTGATAGCCATGAAGGTGCACTTTTTTTTGATCCCAATATTTTTAAAATATATATTGATTTAGCAGTGGAAAATGATTTATTGGCATTCGTTCCAATTGAGGCAAGTATGCATTTTAATGGTGAGTTAGAAAAGCCATCTAATGCTGTTATAATTGATCAGTTTCATATGCTCCACGGTGGAACAAAAGTTGAGGATATTAAAAATTTTTATTTTAATGTAGTTAGGAATTTAAAACCTGGATTAAGTCAAATAATTATTCACTTGGGCAAAGATGAACCAGTACTAAAAAAAATTACTGTTGACCATCCAAATTTTGATTACAGGTGGAGGCAAAAAGATCATGATATAATGAATTCTAAAGAATTTAAAAATTTACTCAAAGAAAATGATATTAAGCTCATTAGCTGGATTGACTTAAAAAAGGCTTTATTATGATGAGACTTGTCCCTTTAATCTTAATACTATTAATTTCTTGCTCAACTCTTAAAAAATACCCATTGAAGTCTGATAGATGGGAAAATGATATAAAAGTTTTAGAGTCTAAAGATGAAGATGAGAGATGTATTGATGATTGTATTTTATTTGTTGGAAGCTCAAGCATTCGCTTATGGAAAGAGATAAAATCAGATATGTCTCCTTACAAGGTTGTTAAACGAGGTTATGGCGGTGCTCATTTTTATGACCTTATTCATTATACAAAAAGATTAGTGAGGAACCACAACCCGAAAGCAATTGCAGTCTTTGTTGCAAACGATATAACAGGAAAGAACAATAATAGTTGGTATGGAGATCTAAAACCAAAAGAGGTTCTTAAACTTTTTAAATTTTTTACCAAAGAGATTAGATCTCTTCATGGGGATATACCAATCTTTGCAATTGAAACAACACCAACCATTAGTCGTTGGTCAGCTTGGAATAAAATTTCAAACGCTAACGACTTAATAAAAGATTATACCTTGAGAAAGGAAAACTTAAATTATATTACAACTAGATTTGATTTTTTTGATAGTAAAGGATACCCAGAAGAAAAATATTTCATAAACGATAAGCTTCATTTAAATAAATCTGGGTATGAGTTGTGGTCGAAAATTATCAAAAATAATTTTAAGGAAAAGCTATAACTAATATTTTGGAAACGGTCCCTGAGGAGAAAAAATTACCAACAGAGAAGAAGTAATTTTTTTTTTGTATATTGTTCTCAATTAAATTTAACTAACATTAATTAAAAATTAAAAAAATGGGATATACTCACACAAACAGCAAAGGAAAAACTTATCATCTACATTCAAAAGATGTAACTCTTAAAGGAGGTAGAAATCAAACTATTTATTATTTCGCTAAAGACGCAAGATCAAACGCATGTGATCTTCCAGCAGGAAAACAAGTAGTAGAAAGTCCAAAAACTGGTCTACCATTTGTGAAAGGAAAATAGTTTTTGCTAAAAAAACAGGAAAGACCCATCTCTCAGATGGGTTTTTTTTTGCTTATTTTTTTAAAATCTAACAAAGTTTTTTCAACAATTGATTTATAATTATAATCATAATTCACTTTAACAGATTTTTTGGATAAAATCCATTCTTTTACATTATGCAATCTTTTTGGCTTCAGATCAGGTAAGGATGTTACACCCATATCACTCAAAATTGAGGCATTATAATTCTGCTCAAACTGATTTTTCATGGGAATAATCAAAAGCTTTTTATTAAGGTATAACGCCTCAGATGTTGTTTCAAAACCGGCATTACTGATGATCCCTTCACATGATAAAATACTTTGTTCAAAAACCTTATAATCAATTGGGAAAAAACTTAAATTATTTTTCTTAAAAGACTTGCTAATCTTAGGCGAAAATACATGCCAAATGACTTCATCAAAACTTGAAAAAAAATTGATTATAATCTCAACGGAAAATGACGGAAGGTATATTGTGTAGTGGTTTTTATTGATAACTTTTTTTCTTTTAATATCAGATTTGATGACAGGGTAGAAATTATTTGAATTATTTTTTTTGTAATCAAAGCCAATCCCACTTTTTGATGGAGCAAAATACTTAAGAATCAGTAACTCATATAGTTTTGGCTTTTCTTTGTTAAAAATATTTTTCTGAAGAAGGGAAAATTGACGGCTCATTGAATAGCATGGAATTCCCCTTAATTTACAAGCCCATGCAGATACAGGTTCAAAATCATTAATTATTAAATCATAATTTCTTACTTGGATTTTGAGTATATCTTTAAAAAAAGTGAATGGTCGAAGATTAAAAATTGTTTTAAAAATATCTACGCCACCTTGAGATCCAAAAACAAAACTTAAGCCTCTAAGTTTAAAATTGACCTTCTCTTTTATTTCCAGAGAATTTTGATTTCCACTTGTTAGAACATCAACGCTAGCGACTTTCTTGAACTCAGGAATTAATTCATTAGCCCGTGTTACATGACCATTTCCTGTTAACTGAACACAATATAAAATTTTCATAAAAAAAGGTGATGTAAAACATCACCTTTTCAAAATTTATTATTCTTTTCTTAGAGCCATCCATTTCCAATATGGTTGACTATACACCATATCTCTAATTTCAAAATCTTTTGCTAATTCTGCAGGATATTCATACGTATTGACTCTTGAATTCATTAACTCTGCTCCATTGTTATATAAATCAAAAGTCATATAATTCCATCCAAGACCTGTTCCATATTTATCAATTCTTTTTGCCATTCCCCATGATGCTCTATTTGAATTTTCAAAATTTGTGGTTTTATAATTATCCTCCATTTTTTCATAAGCTAAAGCATTTACAGGCTTTACTTTCATGTAGTTCATGACTAGAACATTTGGAATGGAATCTTGTTTTGAAGCTCTATTTTTTATAGCAAGTAGGTCTGTTTTGACAATAGTTCTTGCAGCTTGATTTTTTTGACTAAATTCCTCAAACTCTTCATCAGACCAATCTGGAAAAACAGATCTAATACCTGGATTATTATTGAAATCCTCAATGTTTTCAACAAGGGTTACAATAGCAATTTGGTAGTCAGATTCTGATGTGCTATTCATGGCCCACCAAACATCCCAACCAACAATAATTCCATCATCAATTCTTTTTTGATGGAGCTTTGACCAGTTCTCATTGATTATCTGTGCATAATTTTCACCAGGGGTTGGTTTTATATATGTTATTTGTAAAAAATTAGGATCTTGTGAGAATCCCGTGTAGCATATTAAAAATGCTAAAAGTGTAATTATTTTTTTCATGATTAAAATTGTTTTTACAAAATTAGAAAAACTTCAATTATTTTGACAAGTAATCAGCTGCAGAAGTTGCAATTTGACGATATGGCTTAATATTGACTTTAAAACCTAAGGAATTGGCCCAACCTTTTGCCACTGAAACCAATTTATTTGAGTAGAATCGATTGTCCTCATTATAATCCATATCTATTTCCAAACTTATTTTTTTATTACTTTTTAATTCCTGTGCAATTTGGATACTAAGCTCTGTTTCTTTCCACAACCTAGTCCAAATATCCTTTATTTTAGGAACGGTTTGCTTGGAATGAATATAGTGAACACCTGATTCCTTATATCTGTAAGCAATAGCAGTAACATATTTTGTTTGATCAGAAAGAGAATAGGAATCTGTCCCAATATGAATTTCAACATCAGGATACCTCTCGATTATATTTAATGTATAAGTTATCGGGTCAATTTCTTTTCCAATAGAATTTTTAAATATTAACACAAGAAGTTTATTTACTCATAAAGTTCTAAAATAAATCAATAAAGGTTTTGTTGTTTTATATTAAATATTGATTAAATATTGACAATTAATGTTAATATCTATTTTAATTATATTTTAAGTCGTTTGCGCTTATTGATTTTTTCCATATCTCTGACCCATCTTTATCAAAGATTTTGATAATTAGTTCTCTATCATTAGCTGGCCCTGTTACATTTAACATTCCAAAATTATTTACACTGACTAATGTTTCTTTTAGGCTGTATATGTTATATGATTCATCATCATCATTAATGCCAGCAGTTAAGGATGAACATGTTAAGTCATAAAGAGGATAAACATCTTCACTCTCTTGCATTTTACTCAAAATAGTGTGGTGTCTATCTCCATCAAGAAAAATAACTCCTTCAATTTTTGCTTCTCTTATTTTATCTAATAAATACTTTCGCTCTTCTGGGTATGTGGCATAATTTTCATAAACAGCTCCACTGCTTAAAACTTGTCCTCCAATTGCTATAAACTTAAAAGTAGCTTGACTAAAAGTCAAAGCATTTATCAACCAATCAATCTGGTCTTTTCCAAGAATTTCACGATACTCAGTGAAATTATTATTTGAAGTTCTATGGTATCTGTTATCCATGAGAAAAAAATCTAAATCACTCCATTGGAAAAAACCGGTTATACCACCATTACCAGTCACATCATAATTTGGATTAGTCCAAAAAAGTTTAAATATTTCAGAAGCAGTTTCTTTTAACCAAAAACTTCCATCAGAGTTATTTGGGCCATAATCATGGTCGTCCCATGTGGCATAATGATGTGTTGAGGCTAATAATGGTTGCAATTCAGTAAGGGCTCTAGTGTGAGAATATCTTTTTATAAAGCCAGTTCTGGAGTTCCAATCGGACTCCCTCAAGTAAGTATTATCCCCTAACCAAAGCATAAAATCTGGATTTTTTTTATTGATTGAGTTAAATATTTCAAAATTACTTCCATAGGGTTCACCAGGTCTGTCAAATTGCGGTTCATTGACATAACTACAACTTCCAACAACGAAGTTTACATCAGGTGGATCTGTCCTCCACTTCCAAAGTTCTTGAGTTTGGAATTCCATCTGATAATCTCGTTCAACTTTTATGTCATTTATAAATATTTCATAATTATACTTTTTTCCAGGTAAAACGTGATCAGCAATCAATTTAGCTACAAAGCCCATTTTCTTTTCTGTAATTTTTTCATCAGTTTTAAATCTAGTTGCAGGATTCTCAATTTCATAATATTCAAAATGGACTTTAGCATTTTCAGATGTTTGAACCCAAAGCAAAACCTCTTGCATTGTGGAATAACCAACCATTGGTCCAGAGTTTATTAAATCCTGTGCATATAATGGAGTGAATATTAGGCAAGATATAAGGGCTAATCTGATTTTTTTAGTGATAATATTTAATTTCATCATAAAGAGTTAAAATTATAAAGTCCTCTATCAAGTTTTAATCACATTGACCAATGATAAATGATGTTACTCCTGCTTTTCTGGCGTAACATTCATTTGAATAAGTTTCATTGTTACATCCACAAACAGGCTCATAAACTTCCAAACACACAGTATCAATATTTTGATTGATTAAATCTTGATCAATGCACCTTATATCATCACTGTCTTTACCACAATGAGTAAAAAAAATTGTTAAAAAGATTATTGTAGTTAGTTTGAAAAAAGTTTTCATAATTAAATGTCAGTTGATTAAATTTACAAAATAAATTATGAGATTTTTTATCATACTCTTCTTCACTTTATCATTCTGTTTTTCACAAGACGAAAAATACCAATTAAGTACTGTTGCTTTTTACAATGTCGAAAACTTATTTGATACTGTTGATGATCCTAACAATGGTTGGGATGAATCGATGACGCCAAAGGGTCAAGATAAGTGGACAGAAAAAAAATATAGAACAAAAATCAACAATCTATCAAAAGTTATCGCAGGAATTGGAAAAGAAACCACAAATGCTCATCCTACTATCGTAGGTTTATGCGAAGTAGAAAACCGTAACGTTTTAATTGATTTAGTTCAAAGCGAAAATTTGAAAGATTTTAACTACGGTATAGTCCATTTTGATAGCCCTGACTGGAGGGGTATTGATGTTGCGTTAATTTTTGATTCAAAAAGATTTATTCCTCGTAAAGCCAAAACTTATCCCTTAGAAGTTGAATACAAAGGTAACCCAAGCTTTTCCAGGGATATCCTTGTCGTATTTGGATTTTTAGATAAAGAACCTATAAATTTTATTGTTAATCATTGGCCAAGCAGGTCTGGGGGACAAGCAGAGAGTGAACCACAGAGAGTTAAAGCTGCTGAGGTTAATAAGAGAATAATTGATTCAATTCAAAACATTGATATTAATGCAAAAATTATAAGTATGGGTGATTTTAATGACCACCCAGATGATAAGAGTTTAAAAATTTTAACCTCTACTTACAAAAAAGAAAATATTAAAACACCAGGAATGTTCAATCCAATGCAAGAACTTTCCAAAAGAGGTCGTGCCAGTTACCTATTTCGCGGTTTTCCCTCTGCAATTGATCAATTTGTTGTTTCAAACGGTTTAATCTCAAAAAATAGCAATCTTATATATTTAAAGGCAGATGTTTACATGAAAAGGTTTCTATACACTCAAGAGGGTAGATATAGGGGATACCCTGCAAGAAGTATGAGTTGGGGAGTTTTTAACCCAAATGGGTACAGCGATCACCTTCCAATTTTTCTTTTTTTGGGTAAAAAACTATAAGGCACCGCTTAAAATTTTCTGAATGGCGCTTTTCATTCTTTGTTCTGAAGATGATTTTAAATTCTTTCTACTACCAGAGCCATCTATATACAAATTTGGAAGATGGTGAATAATATTTTCTTCAAAATCAGAGACGCATATTAATTTTTTGAATCCACAATCTTCATATATATCCGTATTAACTTTACACTTAATACTGTATTTATTTTTTATCGACATGAAGTTTGTGAAGTCATGAATTAAGCAGATTTTTTTTAACTGTTTTTTTGAAATTAAAAAACATGCTTGATGAACATTATTGAAGTGGGCAAAAACTTTGTCACCATAAATTTCTAATGAATTATAGTCCCAATCGAAATAACTATGATATCCTGGATAATATCTTCCACTTTCATTAAATTCATATTGAATTAGACCAGCAATTCGGTTTTCAGGAAGTATTTTCTCATATTCAATGAACTTATCGACATGATGCTCCAACCATAGGTGATCATTTTCTGAGTAAATAAAATAATCATGCTCATCAATTTCATCCATTATTGATTTTCTACAGGTCATGGGCAGAAAATTAAAATCATACAATCTTCCACTCCACTTTTTAGTAATTTTAAGTTTGAAAAAAATATCTTGAAAACCAAAAACTTCTAATTTTTCAAATAAGTTTAATTTATCAATTCCAGGGTTATCTAGTGGAATATTCGAGTTAACAACTATTTTAACATTGTATTTTTTAAATCCTCTTAATGCAACAATCATCTCATTTAAGTACGATATCTGATCATAACCGTAATTAACAATCACAACCAAAAGATTTTTCTTTTTACTCAAAATTTAATTTTATTTTAGATTATAAATTTAATCTATTTTGAAATCCATTTGCACACAACTTCTTGATATTATAAAAAAAAATCTAATCACTATTAAAAAACTAAAAGACACATTTTATAAAAAAAATGATGGAAGTCATGTTTCAGAAGGCGACTTATTGATTCAAAAATTATTACAAGATGAAATTTCAAAAAATTTTAATACATATTGTTTAATTTCAGAGGAAAACGATCATATTGAAAGATGGAAAAATCACAATAATTTCATTGTATTGGATCCAATTGATGGGACAGAAAATTTTATTTCGGGTATGCTGGAATGGGGAGTGGGAATTTCTGTATTTGAAAATAATAAACACAAAGAGTCTGCTATTTTATTGCCAGATATGAATTTACAAATAGTGTCAGGTGATAAAATAATTAAAAATAAATCACGCATTGTAGGCATGTCCACAAGACACTTTAAAAAGGGACTGCAACCATGTGATAAAAATTTTGATTATCGAGCTCTTGGGTGTTCAATGATTAACATGTATTATGTTTTGACAGGATCTTTTAATCATTATGTGGATCCTATAGGTGGTTTTGTTTGGGATATATTACCTGGATTAAATCTCGCATTAGAGAACAAAATGGATGTTTATGTTGATGATAAGAAATATAATGGAGAATTTTTATCACCCGAAAAAAGATATAAGATTAAAATTTTAAATAAATAATTTTCCTTGGAGCCATAAATTTTGAAACTTGTTATTTGGGTCATATCTATCTGCTTGGAATTTTATATTAAATTTTCTGTCCCTTGGATCATTACCAACACCTGAAACATACATCCAGTTACCATAATTGCTATGAACATCATAATCAATCAACATAGATTCAAAATAATTGGCACCCCATCTCCAATCAATCAATAGTTCCTTGGATAAAAAACTTGCAACATTTTGTCTGCCTCTATTACTCATCCAGCCTGTTGATTTCAACTCGATCATGTTAGCGTTTACAAAAGGCTCATTTGTCTTGCCACTAATCCAATTCTGAAACTGATGCTCATCATTGAGCCAAGTATATTCTTTTTCAAGAATGCCTCCAATTTTGAAAATTTTATTTCCATATTTTAAAGAAATAAACTTGAAGAAATCTCTCCAAATTAATTCAAATATCATCCAATATGTAGACTGATTTTTCATTATATCATTTTCATATTTTCTTATTTCCCAATATATTTCTCTGGGTGAAATACATCCGTTAGCAAGCCATGCTGAAAATTTTGAGCTATAATCTTTACCTAATAAACCATTTCTAGTTTTTTTATAAAAATTAACTTTTTTAGATTCCCATAGATAATAATTTATTCTATCCTTTGCGCTTAAACATCCACCAGTAAAGGGGAAGGCGGTTCTTGAGTCCACTTCAAAGTTGTTTAAACCAAGATCTTGAAGCGATGGTAAATTATTATGCTCTTCATTAATTAAATTATCTTTCGTAAATGAGGAAATTGGCTCAACCATTTCTCTTACAACTATATTTTTCTCACAATATTTTCTAAAACTTGTGAATACATCCGACACAAAAGATTGATCCACATCACTAGGATGATATAAAAATTGATCAAAATATTTTTCTAGTTTGATATTAGAACCAATATTGTTTAATAACAATCTTTCCTCACTATTTTCTTCCTCTGTCCACTCGTCTTGAAAATAAATACAGTTAATATTATGTTCTTTAATAAATTCTGAAATAACCTTATTTGGTTCCCCAATCTTTACAATCAATGAGATATTTTTTTTTAACAATTCAATTTTTAATTCTTTAATTGATTCTAAAATAAATGATGCTCTGAAGGCACTCATTTTTGGAAATCCAAGATTATTATTAATAAAAAGTTTTGGATCAAAACAATATATCCCAAATAACCTTTTTGAATTTTTAGAGGCTTTTGTGAGTCCAGTATGATCTGAAACTCTAAGGTCATTTCTAAACCATACTAAAGAACTAACGTCCTCTACATCTTTTGCTACAGTATTTAACATTTTCCCAATTTTTTTCCCACTTCTTTCGCCAGATAAAATTTAGTCCGCATTTCACACATACTTTGGTTGGCAGAAATGATTTTTTCAAGTTTTCAAAGTTTTTTTTTTAATTTCAAAAACTTTGCCAGTATGAATGAAGACAAATTATTAAATAAAAAAGATGTTATAAAAAAAGGGTTTGAATTTTTGAGTAAAGACCCTGTATTGCGCTACTTAATTTCACAATTAGGTAATAAAATTGATGCTAAAGAAAGATTCAACTCAAATTATGCAGTTGCCATTTGCAATCTAATTATTGAACAACAAATAAGTTTTAGAGCAGCAATAACAATTAAAAGTAAATTCAAAAAACTAATCGATGGATTATCAAACTCCGAAATATTAAATCTTGATAACAACAAGGTTCAATCAATTGGGTTATCATTTCGAAAAGTTGAATACATGAAAAATGTTTTAATTTTTTTTGAAAAAAATAATGATAGGTTTGAAAGTTTCAGTAATGATGAAGTTTTTGACAAACTAATTTCAATCAAAGGTATCGGTAAATGGACATGTGAAATGTTTTTAATTTTTGTGCTCTTTAGACCAGATATATTTTCATTTGGGGATATTGCATTGATAAATAGTATCAAAAAAAATTACAATGTGAACTCAAGAACAGAAATAGAGAAAATCGTGAATAATTACAAGCCCTACAGAAGTATTGCCTCTTTAATTTTATGGGCATCTATTGAATCTGACACTTTTTTTAAAAAATCTATTTCTTAAAATTTTTGTTTGATTTAATTAAAAAAAAAGGCAATGGCAATAATATACAAATAGAGTAGATGATGACTACATACAATTCGTCAAAAAATAATGATGAGATAATTGTTATAAGAGATGAATATAAAACTAGTTTAAAAAAAAATTTTTTAAAGAAAATTAAATATTCTTTGAGGTTAAATTTTTCTTTTTCTTTTTTTGACATCGTATTGTAGCCTGCCAAAAGTAAGTCTGCGTTATTTTCATTGACTAGTTGCGTAGCCAACAAAATAAGAAGGTTTGAAACAAATAATAGCACAATAATTGAAAACATATTTAAATATAATCCTTTATGCTTAAAATTGCTTTTGACAAATCATACAAATATCCCTTGGATGAAAATCACCGTTTTCCAATGATTAAATACGAACTTATTCCTGAACAATTAGTTAGAGAAAACACATGCAATGATGACAATTTTTTTGTTCCTGCTAATATGGAAGATAAAAACATATTAACTACACACGACAAAACCTATTACAAAAAGTTATGTGAGTTACAACTTACAGATAAAGAAATTCGACCAATTGGATTTCCTATGAGTAAGGGATTGATCGATAGAGAGAAGCTTATTTCGCAAGGTACAATTGAATGCATTTCTCATTCTTTAAAAAATGGGGTTTCAATGAATATAGCAGGTGGTACTCACCATGCTTTTCGTGACAGAGCTGAAGCCTTTTGCATGTTGAATGACCAAGCGGTTGGAACAAATTATTTGCTTAATAACCATCTTGCTTCAAAAATATTAATTATTGATTTGGATGTTCACCAGGGAAACGGAACTGCATCAATTTTTAATTCAGATAATCGCGTTTTCACATTATCGTTTCATGGAAAGAAAAATTACCCTTTTCACAAGGAAAAAAGCGACCTTGATATTGAGTTTGATGATGATACTGATGACAAAGAATACCTAAATAAAATGAATGAAAACATTCCTAAAGTTGTTGATGAATTCGAACCAGATTTTATTTTTTATTTATCTGGAGTAGACATTTTAAAAAATGATCGATTAGGAAGACTTGGAGTTTCGTTAGACGGATGTAAAAAAAGAGACAAGATGATTTTAGATTTATGTAAAAGAAATAACATTCCATTACAAATTAGCATGGGTGGTGGGTATTCTAGCGATTTAAAAGACATAATTGAAGCTCATTCAAACACATTCCGATTGGCACAAGAAATATTCTTCTAGTGGTCTAAATATTAGTAAATTTGCTAAATTCAAAAAAAGCTAGAATCGCAATCTGGTGCTTTTAAAAATATGTACGATGAAAAACTTTACACTTATATCATTAATAATTTTATTAACCTCTTGCAGTATGAAAATTGAACCTCCGAAAGCAGAAAAAATCCCATTTAAACATGAAATTCATGGGGATGTAAGAATTGACAACTATTACTGGTTAAATGAGCGTGATAATGAAAAGGTTATTGATTATTTGAATAATGAAAATTCATACACGAAAAAAATTCTAAAACCTACCCAAAAACTGCAAGATGAGTTATTTCAAGAAATGAAAAGCAGGATAAAAGAAGACGATACTTCTGTCCCTTATTATTACAATGAGTACTGGTACATGAGAAAATATGAAAAGGGTAAAGATTATCCAATCTATTTAAGGAAATACAAGAGTCTTGATGCGAACGAAGAATTGCTTGTCGATGTGAATGAGCTTGCTAAAGGCTACAGTTATTTTCAGCTAAGAGGGATTTCAATCAGTCCTGACAATAGGAAAATGGCTTATGCAGTTGATACACTATCTCGAAGAATTTATACAATCAAAATTAAAAATTTAGAGACTGGTGAGATGTACAATGAACAAATCCGAAATACTACAGGCGGTTCAACATGGGCAAATGACAATAAAACACTTTTCTATTCCTCAAGGGAGGATGTAACTCTAAGGGTAAACAAAATACACAAACACAAACTAGGTTCTGAAGTTAGCGAAGACGAGTTGGTATATGAGGAAAAAGATAAAGAATTCAGTACGGGGATATACAAAACAAAATCAAATAAATTTTTAGTTATTGGATCTGGTAGTACTTTAACAAGTGAGGTCAGATATATAGATGCTGATAATCCAAGTGAAGAACCGAAACTGTTTTTAAAAAGAGTTGAGGGTCATGAATACTCAATTGATCATTACAAAAATGATTTTTATATAAAAACAAATATTAATGACGCCCATAACTTTAAAATTATGAAGACGAGTACATCTAACACAAACCTTTCTAGATGGAAAGATTTGGTGAAACATAGAGATGATGTTTTGATTGAGGACATGGAGATTTTTGATGATTACTTTGCAATTGTTGAAAGAAATGATGGATTGATGAAAGTAAATATAAAATCTTGGGATGGTGAAAAAGACTATTATTTGCCGGTTGGAAGTGAAACGTATGATTTGAGTCTTTCAACTAATCTTGATTTCTCATCAAAACTTCTAAGATATAATTACACATCCTTTACAACACCTTCATCAGTCATAGATTTTGATATGGAGACTATGAAAAAAAATATTCTCAAAAAAACCGAAGTGGTTGATGAATCCTTTAACGAATCGAATTACGTTTCTGAAAGAATTTTTGCCGAATCTCATGATGGAGTTAAGATACCCATTTCAATTGTTAGACATGTTAATACGGAAGTGAATGAAAGTACCCCTTTACTGCTATATGGCTATGGTTCATATGGAATCACAAATGATCCAAGATTTTCATCTACAAGATTGAGTCTATTGAACAGAGGCTTTGTTTATGCAACTGCGCATATTAGGGGGAGTGAATATTATGGAAGAAAATGGTATGAAGATGGAAAATTATTTAAGAAAAAAAATACTTTTTTTGATTTTGTAGCATGTGCAAAACATTTGATAAATATTAATTATACATCATCTGAACACCTGTATGCAATGGGTGGTTCAGCTGGTGGACTTTTAATGGGTGCCGTTTTAAATTTGGAGCCAACATTATTCAACGGTGTTATTTCAGCTGTGCCATTTGTTGATGTAATGACTACTATGTTGGATGAGACCATCCCACTTACAACGCTAGAATACGATGAGTGGGGAAACCCTAACGAAAAAGATTACTATGATTACATGAGATCATACTCTCCTTATGACAATTTGCAGAATACAGACTACACAAATATTCTCGTAACAACTGGACTTCATGATTCTCAAGTTCAATATTTTGAACCTGCAAAATGGGTTGCAAAACTTAGAGATTTTAATACATCTGAAAATAAAATTTTACTACACACGAATATGGATACTGGGCATGGTGGAGCTTCAGGCAGATTTGAATCCCTGAAAGAAATTGCTTTAGATTATGCTTTTTTCATCGGTCTAGAGAACAAAACAATTAAATAATATTAAGTTGAAAAAAATTTTAATACTCTTTCTAATTTTTATCTCATGTAATGGTGAGGATATTAAGCCTAGGATTGGTATTGCTGGAATTTGGATTGAAGCAAGTACTTTTTCACCAATTAGCTCAACAGAAAAAAACTTTAACATAAAATACAGTTCAGAAATTTTTTCAAATTATTCATTTTTTGATCAGAGTTATATTGACAAAGCTGACTGGTTTCCAAGTATGACTGCAAGAGCACTACCTGGCGGTGTCGTTAGTAAGTCAGCCTATGAATCAATGGTCTTACAAATCCTTCAGATCACAAAACAAACATTACCACTTGATGGGTTAATTCTTGATCTTCATGGTGCGATGAATGTTGAGGGTATGGATGATCCTGAAGGTGATTTCATCAAAAGAATCAGAAATATTGTTGGCAAAAAAACAATCATATCAACAACAATGGATTTACATGGGAATGTGTCGTATGATTTAATTAAAAACACTGACTTGATAACTTGTTACAGAAAGGCCCCACATGAAGATGCTATGGAATCTAAACAAAGATCATTTGATAATTTGATAAGCAGACTAGAGAATGGAAAAGGTAAACCTAAATATAAAGCTTGGTCAGATGTTCCGATTCTCCTTCCTGGTGAAAAAACTAGTACTCGCGTAGAACCTGGAAAATCATTATATGGTAAAATTGATGAGCTTGTTAATAAAAATGGAGTGATTGATGTTGGCATATGGACAGGCTATGCTTGGGGTGATAAGCCTCGTAACCGAGCTGCTGTTGTAACTGTTGGAGACAATAAAAAAAATGTTATTGGAGTTACTGAAGAACTGGCTGATTATTTTTGGTCAATTAGGAATGATTTTGAGTTTGTGGCTCCCACAACATCACTTGAAAATAGTATTGAGAAAGCAATGTTACATTTAAAGGAAAGAAAGGACAAGAAACCATTTATAATCAGTGATATGGGTGACAATCCTACTGCAGGAGGTTCAGGTGATGTAACTTGGACTTTGAATAAAATTTTAAAAAACAATAACCTCAATAAAGTTAATGGGCCAGAAATAATATATGCGTCTATTCCTGGTCCAGATTTAATCAAAAATGCTTTAAATGTGAAAATTGGGGATGAAGTTTTTGGATATGTAGGTGCCATGTATGATAACAGATTTTCTCCTCCTATTTTATTAAAAGGAATTCTTAAGTCTGTTCAATTGGGAGATATGAATGCTGATGCAGAGGTTGTTGTTAAGGTGAATAATATTAATGTTGTTGTAACAAATAGAAGAAAACCATATCATTTTATATCTGATTTTGAAAAACTTGGCCTTAAGCCAAAAAGTACAGACATTTTAATTGTAAAAATTGGTTACTTAGTTCCTGAGCTATATGATATTCGAGGTGATTGGGTTATGGCATTAACACCAGGTGGCGTAGATCAAGATTTACTGAGATTAGACTACAAAGAAATCGAAAGACCAATTTTCCCATTGGATACCAACATTGATAATCCGGACTTGAGTGCTAAACTAATACCAAAGTCAAATTAAAATGGAAATTAAGCTCACTCATATAGATAATTATCATTCAAAAATTGAAAATTTAAATGGTAATTATATTGAAATTGATAATAAAAGTGATTTAGAACCAAAAGGTGTAAGTCCCATGGAATTGTTATTGATGGGAGTAGCTGGATGCAGTAGCATTGACATAATTTCAATTTTAAAAAAACAGAAACAAAATTTCAAAGATCTTAGAATTAAAGTCAAGGGTTTTAGGGAAAAAAAGGAACCTCCTGCAATTTTTAAAAAAATTCATGCTAATGTCTACATTGATGGTGATGTGGATCCAAAAAAGGCCATGAAAGCAGCACAACTTTCTTTTGAAAAGTACTGTTCAGTTTCTAAAACTTTGGAGGCAACTTCAGAAATTACATACAGCGTGATAGTTAACAATAAAATATGCTAATGTGAACTTAAGTAATTTAAAATATAAAGAAGTATTTCCAGGATTGAAGGGAAAATTTATTCACGGAAAGAACATAAGCTGGGCATTTTGGGAAGTAAAAAAAGGGGCAGTTGTACCAGAACATTCTCATATACATGAACAAATAATGTATGTTTTAGAAGGCAAGTTTAGATTGAGTATTGGGGGAAAAAGTAAAGTTTACAGCGAAAATGATTATGTTGTCATTTTATCAAATGTTAGTCATGAGGGTGAGGCATTGACAGACTGTAAGCTTATGGATGTTTTCAGTCCTGTTAGAGAAGATTATATTTAATAGGTGAAAATTTCATTACAAAATAAAAGGGCACTAATAGGAGGAAGTAGCAAAGGCTTAGGCTTTGCAGTTGCCGAACAATTAGCCCTGTCTGGTGCTCAAGTAACAATTGTCTCGAGTAATGAACTATTATTAAAAGAAAGAGTTCTAACCCTTAATAAAAAGACGAATTTGAAACACAATTTTTTAGTGTGTGATTATAATGATCATGAAAGTTACGCGAAAAAAATTTCAGAGTATTTTGATATCAACACCATTGATATTTTAGTCAATAATACACAAGGGCCAATAGCTGGAGATGTCAACAGTGTATCCATAAATGATTACCAAAATGCCTTTGATTTATTATTTAAAAATATTGTATTAACAACCACTTTGGCATTAAAAAATATGAAAAGAAATGAATGGGGAAGGATTATAAATATGTCATCCGTCTCAGTCAAAGAGCCCCTAAAATACTTGGCGCTTTCCAATACCATTAGATCAGCAATAACAACTTGGGGTAAAACTTTATCTAATGAAGTTGCAAAGTCAAATATAACTGTGAATAATATTTTAACTGGATATTTTAATACCAAAAGGCTTGAACAACTCAACTCAGAAAAGGCAAAAAACATGGGTGTAAAATTAGATGAGGTCTTTGAGTTAATGAAAAATCAAGTGCCAGCGAAAAGGATTGGAGATCCCAAAGAATTTGGTTACCTAGTAACTTTTTTAAGCTCTGATTACGCAAGCTATATTAATGGTATTAACATAGCAATTGACGGGGGGTTAATTAAATCATTATAAATCTTAATTTTGATTAGATGTTAGAAACAAAAAATTTAAAATTTAAATATGATGATGACTCAGAATTGAGTTTCCCAAATATAAACACATCCAAAGAGAATCTTTTAATATTGGGAGCATCAGGCGTTGGTAAAACTACTTTTCTTCACCTACTTTCTGGATTATTAAAACCCTTAGAAGGTGAAATTGATTTAATAGGAACTCCAATATCTAAATTAACAATGAGTGAGATGGATCGATTTAGAGGTAAAAATATTGGTATTGTGTTTCAAAAACCTCATTTTATCAACTCACTAACAGTTAAAGAAAATTTACAATTGGCTCAATACATCTCAAAAAAAATTGATAAAACAAGAATTAGTTCTTTATTAGAAAGTTTAGGAATTGAGGATAAAGCCAACAAAAAAACCCTGAATTTAAGCCAAGGTGAAAAACAAAGAGTTGCAATAGCGCTAGCAATTGTTAACTCCCCAAAATTAATATTAGCTGATGAACCAACATCGAGTCTTGATGACTTGAACTGTGATAAAGTAATAAATCTCTTAAAAAATCAGGCTGCAAAATATAAAGCAAAATTAATAATCATAACACACGACTACAGGTTGAAAAAACATTTTAAAAATACTTTATCCTTATGAACATTTTTAAACTAAGTTTTAAAAATATTTTTCACAAACCAGTGGGTACAATTCTTAGTATAGTTTTACTTACACTCGCCGTTGGTATAATTTCAATTTTGATTCATCTCAATTCATCAATCGAAAATCAAATGAACAATAATCTAAAAGGAGTTGACATGGTTGTTGGGGCCAAGGGAAGCCCTCTGCAATTAATTTTATCTTCTGTATATCATGTTGATTCTCCAACCGGTAATATTAGTTTAGCAGACGCTAATTCTATTACAAACAATCGAATGGTGAAAAATAGCACCAAACTTTCATTTGGAGACAATTTCAAAGGATTTAAGATTGTTGGTACTGAGAAGAATTTTTTGGAATTATATAACTGCAAGTTTGAGAATGGTAGGGTTTGGGAGAAAAGTTTGGAAGCAGTGGTTGGAAAAAAAGCTGCTGAAATTCTAAATTTAAAAATCGGTGATGAATTCATTAGTACTCATGGACTTGGCGATTATGGTGAGTCTCATGAAGATTCCAAATTTAAAGTTGTTGGTGTTTTGGATTATTCTGGCTCTGTTGCAGATCAGTTAATTCTTACTTCACTTGAAAGTGTTTGGGATATCCACAAAGAACACGACCACAACCATGACCATGATGAAGAACAAGACCATGACCATGATGAAGAACACGACCATGACCATGACGAAGAACACGACCACGACCATGACGAAGAACACGACCACGACCATGACGAAGAACACGACCATGACCATGATGAAGAACACGACCATGGCGATGAGGATGAAAAAGAAATTACATCAATTTTAATCAAATTTGATAGCCCAATGAATATAATAAGCTTCCCCAGATACATCAATGAGGAGACCAATATGCAAGCTGCAGTTCCATCTTATGAAATTTCTAGATTATTTAAAATTTTTGGAATTGGTCTTGAGACACTTACTTATTTGGCTTATTTAATAATGTTTGTCTCTGGTCTAAGTCTATTTCTAAATTTATTAAACTCATTAAGAGAAAGGAAATATGAAATGGCATTAATTAGAACAATTGGTGGAACAAAAATTCAAACATCTTTGATGTTATTTTACGAAAGTATAATATTATGTATAATTGGATTCTTTGGTGGTATAATTTTATCTCGCATAGGCATTTTAGTCACCTCAAATTTATTGGAAGAAAGTTTAAATTATTCAATTTCAATTCCTATCTTTTTATCAAGTCAAGAATTGTTGCTGTTAATTTTCTCAATTTCAATTGGTATTATTTCATGTATTATTCCTGCATTTAATGTATATAAAATGAATATTTCAAAGACACTAACTGATGAATAAGTTTCTAGTCATATTATTTATTTTTTTTAGTTCTGATTTGATATCTCAAATTGATATAGATTGGATTAAATTAAGGGACGTATATTATAAGTCTGAGTATAGAGAAGATGTAGATGGTTACTATCAAACCCCATACTTTGGAAAATCTGTTGAAGAACTCGACGAGAAAGAGGTTAGAATTACTGGATTTATGCTAACATTATCACCTGACGAGGATATTTATGTTCTATCTCAAAACCCTTATGCCGATTGTTTTTTTTGCGGATATGGTGGTCCTGAATCAGCCATTGAATTACGATTAAAACCAGGTCATGAATCCTTCTTAATGGATGAATTAGTTACAGTAACTGGAAGACTTGAATTAAATAGGATTGATATAAGTAGTGGTGTTTATATCATGCACGATGCAACAGCCATTAAAAACTAAACTAAAAGGAGAACTTATATATTGTCTGTGTTTCATACAACTCCCCTTTGTTTAAAATCACTGAGGGGTACTCTTTTTGGTTTGGTGAGTTTGGGAAATGTTGAGTCTCTAAACAGAATCCTGAATACTTTCCGTATCGTTTTTTATCTTTTGATTCTAAACTTCCGTCGAGGAAATTTCCTGTATACAATTGTAAGCCAGGCTGATCAGTAATAATATCCATTTTTATTCCTGTCTTCGGACTCTCAACAGAACCTATTTTTTTTAGTTTACTGTTATGATTATTTAAAACAAAACAATGATCATAACCTTTTCCTTTCTCGAGCTGAATATCATTAACAAAAATATCTAATCCAATTTTTTTTGGATAATTAAAATCAAAAGGGGTTGATTCAACTTTTTCATATGGTCCATTTGGGATCATATTTTCATTCACAGGTAGATAGTAATCAGCATCAATATTTAAAATATGGTCCAATATATCTCCACTACTTTCACCTGATAGATTGAAATACGAATGCTGTGTTAGGTTGATAATTGTTTTTTTATCGGTCGAAGCTGTATACTTTATCTTTAGTTCATTGAAGTCATTCAAACTATATTCGACACCCACAATTAAATTGCCAGGGAAACCCTCTTCCATATCTTTGGAATAGTACTCAAGATATAGTGATTGATTATTTGATTTTTCCTTGATGAATTTCCAAAATACTTTATCAAAACCGACCAAACCTCCATGTAAAGAATTAGGTCCATTGTTTTGTTCAAGCTTATAACTCACACCATCCAATAAAAAAGTGCCATTTGATATTCTATTTCCGTACCTTCCAATTATAGCCCCGAAGTATGGGTTATTTTCATAATAATTATTAAAATCATTAAATCCCAATACTACATCTTTTAAGGAACCTGTCGAATCAGGAACATAAAGATTGGTAATAATTGCTCCATAATTAATAACCTCCATAGATAAACCATTGGAGTTGGTTAACTTGAATTTCTTAACAACCTCACCATTCGGTGCCTTACCGAAATCAGACATGGATAGTTTGTTTACAGAATTGTTTGAACACGAAATCAAAATTAATAATGAAAAAAATACTTTTAATAATGTTTTAAACATTATACTAATTTTATGTTTTAAATTTATGATTATATAATGAATTTTTATGAAAAAAATTTTCACTTGTATTTTTCTATTTTCAAGTAGTCTTATGTCAAGTCAAGAATCCTTCACCAGACAGGACACACTAAGAGGAACCATAACACCTGAAAGGGAATGGTGGGATTTAACATATTACCACTTGGATGTAAAAGTTGAGCCCGAGAAGAAATTCATTTCAGGGTCTAACACCATTCACTATAGAGTTTTAGAAAATAAGGATAGAATGCAAATTGATTTACAAGCCCCCTTAAATATCACCAAGGTAATACAGGACAATAAAGAGTTAAAGTTTGAAAAAGAGGGCAATGCCCATTTTATCAAATTAAAAAGTAAACAGAAAAAAGGAAAAATTAAATCCATAGAAGTTTTTTATGAGGGAAAACCTAAAGTGGCGGTCAGGCCACCATGGGATGGTGGACTAACCTGGTCCAAGGATGCGAACGGAAATCACTTTATCGCAAATAGTAACCAAGGGATAGGAGCCAGCATATGGTGGCCTCTAAAAGATCATATGTATGATGAGGTAGATAGTATGCTAATTAGCGCAAATGTTCCAAAAAATTTAATGGACGTTTCCAATGGTAGACTAAGAAAAGTTGTAGAATTTGAGGATTCGAAAACATACTATTGGTTTGTATCTAACCCAATCAACAATTATGGGGTAAATATCAATGTTGCAGACTATGCAATGTTTAATGAGGTTTACAAGGGCGAAAAGGGTGATTTAGATCTCATTTATTATGTCTTGAAGGAAAACTTAGAAAGGGCGAAAACTCATTTTAAACAAGTCCCAAAAATGATGGAAGCATTTGAATATTGGTTTGGTCCATACCCTTTTTATGAAGATAGTTTCAAAGTAGTTGAAGTTCCATATTTAGGTATGGAACATCAAAGTTCAATAACATATGGAAACAAATATATGAGAGGGTATTTGGGAGGAGATTTATCTGGAACTGGTCATGGACTTAAATTCGATTACATAATCATACATGAAGCAGGTCACGAATGGTTTGCTAACAGCATTACATACAAGGATCCAGCAGATATGTGGATACATGAGGGGTTCACTGCATATTCTGAAAATTTATTTTTAGACTATTACTATGGAAAAGAAGTTTCAGCTGATTATGTAATTGGAACACGAAGAGGAATAAGAAATCAAAGTCCAGTGATAGGCCCCTATGGTGTCAATAAAAGAGGGTATGATATGTATAACAAAGGTGCCAATATTTTACACACCATTCGTCAATTTTGTGAATCTGACGAACAATGGAGAATGATACTGAGAGGCCTAAATAAAGAATTTTACCATCAGACTGTTACTACAGATCAAATTGAAAATTATATAGATGAACAGCTTGATATAGATTTGAAGGTATTTTTTGATCAGTATCTTAGGGATCCCAGAGTACCTACTTTAGAATATAGTATTCATAGTGGTATTCTAAAATACAAGTGGACAAATACGATTGAAGGTTTTCATATGCCTTTGGAAATATCTGCTGGTGAAAATAAATTGAAAATACACCCCACAAATGAAATTCAAGAAATGAAATTAAATTTTGATGATATAAAGATAGATAGAGATTATTATGTCTTTAAATCTAAGATTGATTAATTATTTTCAGCTATCTCTTTTCTAGGGTATTTACAACATCCGTGTAAATTGTTGTAAGCTTCATCAGTTGCTAAAAATTTTCCATTATCGTGCCCTGCATGAGCAATTGCTTTTCTTATATCTTCAATTGTTGTAACTGTGGCATTATATATTAAGGATATTTTGTTTGATGGAATGTCCCAGTTTGAATATTTAACACCTTTAACTTTATAAGTGGCTTTTTCAATTCTGTTTTTACACATTCCACACATCCCTAATACTTCAAAGGATGCCTTTTCATTCTTATTATTTTCTTGTGAAAAAATAAAAAGTGGAGCCAACAAGAAGATTAAAACAATTTTTTTCATATTACTAATTTAAAATTTTAAAACGAAATCCAGCGTAAAAAATTGCTCCAAAAATTGGGCCATGAATAATGGATGCATCAAAAAGTGAATTAGACGGGTCCTCTGAAAAAATGATTGGATTTTCTTGTTTATAGTTAAGTAGGTTTTCTCCTCCTGCATAGATTTCAAACTTTTCAGAGAAAACTTTTGTAAGCTGAGCGTTAATAAATGTTTGTGGATTGGTATGGCTGGCAGTGTCCCTAGGGTTTCTCATGAGTCGTTGTTTCCCAACTCTGTTGAGTGTAAAATCATACTTCCATAATTTTCCACCATTATTTTTAGATTCATATCCAATATTCAGGAAAAAGATTTCACTTGGTTGCAATGGTTTAGATTTAATCCCATCATTATATGAGATTTGAACATCGTAGTTTTTGTAAGCTGTGGTCATATTAAATCTATTTATAGAATAAATGATTTCAGCTTGAAAGCTTTGGTAATACGATTTTTTATCTGTTGAATTATAAATTTGTACGATTCCAGGATACTCAAAGTCGATAATAACTTTATCATCAAAATCGGTTTTAAAATAGTCAATAATAAAATTACCTTGGCCACCAAAAAGATTAAATCCTTTATCCAAACTAAGTCCATAGTTTGTTGCTTTTTCAGGATTCAAACCATACGTCGAATTACCTGGTTCACTATCGATGATTTCTATGGATCTATTGGAATAAAACATTTGTTGATTTTCAGCATAAATATTAGCATTTTTTCTGCCTTGTCCGTAGGAGGCTTTGACAGTGAATCTATCTAAAGGGGTATATCTTAAATGAAATCTAGGTGTAAAAAAGGACCCCATGTTATTGTGGGTGTCGTACCTTAGTCCAGCAACAAAATTTAAGTTGTTGAAATTGTCAAAACTGTACTCAAAAAAACCACCAAATGAGTTGTCTTTTCTACCAACATCACGTCTGTTTAAAATTTCATCATAAACATCTGATGTATAATTTAAACCAAATTTAATTTTATTTTGTGTGTTGGTTATTATACTATTATAGACCACATTAGAAAAGAAACTATTTTGATTTATGTCATAATTTCTAAAACCATAAAGTGAATTTTGATCATGAGAACTGTAAGATAATTGAACTCCTAAACTCTGAAAAGGTAAGTTTGGATTAACATAACCAAGCTTAAAAGATGAATCAAACCTTTTTGTTGATATTTTACCATTCCAAACATTTCTAGATTCATTGTTATTCATTCCAAATATCTTCTCATCATCTAAATATCTGATATTAAAAAACCCTACAATTCCATTTATGGCGTCAGTATATTGCCATTTATTTAAAAAGTTATTTTGATCTTGAAGGGGCTTGTCTAGAAATCCATCATTATTCTTATCATTTTTTTTATCTCTTCTATTGTGATGAAGAAAAAAAGTAGTTGTTACCTTTTCACTGACCTTTTCGTTCAAATGAGCATTCATTTCTATTCTTCCATCAAAACCATAAAATCCATTAAGAAATAATGGAATATCGTTTAGAGGTTTTTTCAACTCTGCATTTATTTGCCCTGCAATGCTTTCAAATCCGTTAACAACACTACCCATTCCTTTTGTTACTTGAATACTTTCTACCCATGTTCCAGGTGTAAAAGAAAGTCCAAATGCTTGAGATGCACCTCGAACCATTGGAATATTTTCTTCAGTAATCAATATATAAGGGCTTTTCAGTCCCAGCATTTCTATTTTTTTAGAACCAGTTAGAGCATCAGAGTGATTCACATCAACTGCTGGATTTGTTTCAAAACTTTCAGAAAGATTACAGCAAGCTGCTTTCAATAACTCTTGTTCACTAATTAAAACAACATTTTGAGCCATTGAATATATTCTTTGAGTGGGATTTTTTTTCTTTACAACTGTAACTTCATCCAAATCGTTGTCATCCACTCTCATATAATGATCAAAATAGTTTTGCTCTTTAACTTGGATTGTGTCATTTACAAAACCTATGTAACTAATTATAAGTTTACTATTATTTGCAGTTTTTTCAATTGAAAACTCACCCTCTTGATTAGTAACGGTACCTTGACTGGAATTTAACCAGTAAATATTTGCTCCCTCAATTGGATAATCTGAATTGTCAGATTTAAATAAAACTTTCCCACTAATCGTTTCTTGAGAATAGATAAAAAAAGGGAGAAAAAAAATAGTAAAATATTTAAAGTATTTTTTCATTAAATAAGTCCTAAGCAATTATAGTACAAAAAATGATTAGTTGTACTTAAAATTTCGTTAAATTCATTAGGTGAAAAAAGAATCACACATGATGTCTTATGGCTACAATCCTGACTGGAGTGAGGGATCTGTGAAGCCACCCATCTTTCAAACATCAACATTTGTTTTTAAAAATGCTGCTGAGGGTAAAAGGTTTTTTGAAGTTGCCTATGCTAAATCCAAGATGAAGAAAAATGAACAACTTGGTTTAATTTACTCAAGATTAAATAACCCCAATATGCAAATATTGGAGGAAAGGTTAGCAGTACTAGAGGGAAGTGAAGATGCGGCAGCTTTTGTGAGTGGTATGAGTGCAATTTCAACTGTTATGTTGGCTTTTTTAAAACCAGGTGATCTACTATTAATAAGTAATCCAACCTATGGTGGTACACATACTTTTATTAACAACTACCTAAAAGAAATTGGTGTTCATGTCATATCGTTTGATTTTGACCATAATTATGATGACATATTGAATAAAATGAAACAATCAGGATTAGAAAATAAACTAAAAATGATATATGTAGAAACCCCTGCCAATCCAACAAATACCCTGATTGATTTAAAAATGGTAAATGATGTAAAGAAAACTATAAGCAAAAAAATTGGTGGTGAAATCATATCTGTTTGCGACAATACATACTTGGGTCCGATATGGCAAAATCCTCTAGAATTTGGGATAGATCTAACGTGTTATTCCGCAACAAAATTCTTAAATGGGCATAGTGATGTTATAGCTGGTGCTGTTATGGGTTCAAAAGATGTTATATCCCAAGTAAAATATTTGAGGACCTTTTTAGGAGGCATGATTGCACCGTATACTGCATGGTTATTAACACGAAGTCTTGAAACATTACACGTAAGAATGAATTATCAAGCTGAAAATAGTATCAAAATTGTTGAGTTCTTAAAAACACACAAGAATGTATTAAGTATTTACTACCCTGGAGATGAAAATATGGACCAGCGCCAAAATCAAATTTATAACACACAATGTAATCATGGGGGTGCAATGGTTGCATTTACAGTCAAAGGAAACGAAAAAGGTGCTTTCAAATTTCTGGATTCATTAATCCTCATCAAACTTGCCGTCAGTTTAGGGAGTAATGAAAGTTTGGCTCAACATCCTTACTCTATGACCCATTCAGACGTTCCTGAAGATGTAAAAAATAGTATTGGAATTACTGAAGGTTTGATAAGGCTAAGTGTTGGCATAGAATATGCAGATGATATTATTAATGATCTAAAACAAGCTCTTGACAAAATATGAAATTAAATTATTCTTTACTCACAATATTAATATTCACATTGTTTTCATGCGAAAATGAAAATTCTGACTCAAATGAACTCGATCCAGCAGAAGAAGTTCAAATTGAGTTAGGTAAAACAAATCAGACGATTGAGCATAACGGAATTACCAGAACATATGTTCAATACGTGCCAAATTCTTATAGCCATGAAAATCCTACCCCACTCGTTATAAATTTTCATGGAAATGGTGGTGATGCTCAAGCCTACGCTGATTCTACAGGAGATTTTTATCAATTTCACAATGTATCTGAATCAGGAAAATTTATTGTTGTATATCCCCAAGGAGTAATTAGGGTGAAGGGTGCTGCTGAATGGGATCCTGGAGATAACAGTAGTACAAATATTAATGATAATGATTTATTTTTTACAGAAAAATTAATCGAAGATATTGACGAGACTTATAATATTGATCTTAGTAAAGTTTATGCTGTTGGTTTCTCGAATGGTGGGATGATGGCATACGGACTTGCTTGTAAAAGACCTTCAAAAATTGCAGCAATTGGAATCATGTCTGGCATCATGCTTCCGGATAATACCTGCTTTTCTGATGAGTACACTTCCGTGATTCACTTTCATGGAACTTATGATGATTCAATTCCCTTCAACGGAGAATTTGATTTTGACTCCGTTCCCTATGTTGTAAATTTTTGGCTAAATCACAACTCAATTCCTCAATCTAGTGAGACAATCACTCAACTCAATGGAGGAGTTGGCACAAAAACTGAATACACTGGTGGAAATGGCAATACCGACTTTACGCTGTATAAAATTGATGAAGAATATGGCAAAGAAGGCGGGCATGTTTGGTTTGGAGATGCCATAAATGGCAAAATTCCAGGACAAATAATGTGGGATTTTTTATCTAACTATTCGACCAATGACTAGTTCTGAGGAATATCTTGATTGATAATATTCATATCAACTGAAAAATCTTTTTTATCCAGAAAATGTTTGCTGAAAAAATCTGCTTTTAACCAAAAGAAATATTCGCTCATACTACCAAAACCATGACGTTGACCAGGTAAAATCATAAAGGAAAATCTCTTGTTTTCTTTTATTAATGCGTCTACAACTCTCATTGTGGCGGCAGGATGAACATTATTATCCAAATCTCCTGTGACCAATAGGAGATGTCCTTTCAAATTTTTGGCAATATCTTGATTTTTATCTATATCATATACATATTCAATTTTACCATCCTGAGTCTCTTTTTTCTCGATTCCGTGATGACTTTCACTCCACCAACTATTATAAATTGAATTGTCATGATTTCCGGCTGATGACACAGCAACTTTGAAAAAATCAGGGTAAACTAACATTGCTGCAGTTGACATAAAACCTCCGCCAGAATGACCGAAAATTCCAACTTTATTTATATCCAGAAAGTCGTGCCTCGATACAAGTTGTTCAGCAACGTATTTTTTATCTGCTAAACCATAATCTCTTAAATTTCCATAACCATAATTATGGTACCACTTAGATCTATCAGGATGACCTCCCCTATTACCCAAGGTAACGACAATAAATCCAATTTGTGCCAACATATCTTTCCTTGTCCATCGATAATCAGCTGAAAAAGATTTATCAACTGCTTCAGTTTGAGGGCCAGGGTAAACATATTCAATTAAGGGATATTTTTTTGTTGGATCAAAATCAAAAGGTTTGTACATAACTCCATAAATATCTGTAATACCATCGTTAGCCTTTGCTTTAAACGGCTCAGGGAATTTGTAACCAGCATCAAACAAGGCGCTTAAGTCAGCAGTTTCTAAATTTAGAATTACGTTTCCATTACCATCCCTAAGTTCAGATTTTGGTATGGTATTAACTCTCGAATAATTATTTACAAAGAAGCCTGTGTCCCCAAAATAACTTGTATTATTAAAATTTCCAGGGTTTAAAACTTTTTGATTAGTTCCAGTTAAAGTAACACTGTAAACATGTTCATAATATGGGTCAATATTTTTATCAAACCCGTGAGCTGTAAAGAATATTTTGTTGTTTTTAAGATCATGCGAAACCACATTATCAACATGATAAGGACCGCTTGTTAGCCTATTAATTAATTTTCCTTTATTATTATATCTATATAAATGACCCCAACCGTCTCTTTCTGACCAGTAGATAATTTCATTTTCATCATTGATTAATTTTATTTGTTTTCTATTATAAATATCATGGTAAGTATTGGTTTCCTCTGTAATTAATAGTTCCGGGGTATAATTTCCTTTTTTAGCAACATATGTATCAAGCTTCTTTTTATCTCTGCTGATCACTTGAAAGTATATATCACCTTTTTTGGATAAAATCATTGAGGGTTTAAAATCATTACTCATTTCAGATTTTTTAAGCTGATGATTAAATAAGTAAATATCTTTTTGCTGTGTTGTATCCAAACTAATTTGATTAACATCTTTTGATTTTACATCAAAAACCAACAAACTAGATTTTGGATATTCTTGCTCACCAGCCATGTGATATTTGTATGTCTCTAATTTTGGTCTTTTTCCAAGTGAATTCAAGACCCACAGGTCCTCGATATGTCTATTGTCAACTTTTTTGTATACAAAGCTTTCTGAATTGTGTGACCATAAAATATTAACTCTTTTTCTATCGGTTTCATCATCTTCACCGGAGTCCCATCTAGATCCTGTACCATAATCGAAATGCTTTTCACCATCCTCAGTCCATTTATTCTCTACAATAGTTGAATCATTTTCATCCTTTACAGCTTTGAGGAAATTTTCTTTATCCATCCAATAAATATTGTATTTTTTTGAAAAAACAACTATTGTACTGTCAGGCGAGATATTGGCCCATTTTTTCCACTTTTCCTCTTTCTTCTTTTTATTACTTATAACCTCTAAATAATTTCCGCCAATTTTATATTCAAATAAATATTCTTTTTTTTCTTTTTTAGTTGAATCATCTTCACTTTCAACCATCTCCTGAGACTTAACTCTGAACTGAAATGATTTTCCATCATCAGAAAATTTAAAATTAAATTTTGGTAGGTTTTGCCCATCATAAGGGTCTTTAGTTATTTCAGTCAACCATGCCGCCATTTTATCATTATCAAAAAGCTCTTTTCGAGTTCTTTTATCCGCATCAACCATATAATACTTGGAACCATCAGTTGTTTTGTATTGGTACCAAAAACGATTTCCTTTTTTTAACCACCTTGGATATACACTAGTTGAGTGAACCATCTTGGCTACGTTTTTAGTTGAAAATCTTGTGGCAAGATCGTAATTAGGTTTTGGTACCAAATCCTGGCCATTTGAGATTAATGAGAAAAGTAGTATAAATTGAAATATAGATTTTTTAAACATATTGTGATATAATTAGTGATATTATTCCTAAAAATAAAGAAGTTAAATTAATAATTATAATTCTAATTAGTGCCAAACGTGACTTGACATATCTTCTATTATCAGGATAAAGATTTTTTAATAATGAATAGGTAAATTTTGAGTAATATCTTCCTTCCATATACTCATACTTAGCAATATCTTTTGAATATTTTTTTCCTAAAAAATGACCATCAAGTTCGATCTCCTTTTTCCTTTCTTGGATTTCATCATCATATATAATTAATCGAAACTCATCAATTAAGAATTTAATTGGTATAGTAGTCAAAAACCAAATAATAAGAAAAACTTGGGCTAGGTATTCAAAATCAATTTCCATCTACCAGAAAATAGCATATAGCATGGCTGTAATTAACATGACTCCGAACGCTGCCAAATTGAATGTTGAACTTGTTGCAAAAAGTTTTTTTGTCAATACAATTCCCTTCGGATCATCTTCATTTCCCTCAAAACAACTTATTAGAGTAATAATTAATAAAGTTCCAATGCAGGTTACTAACATCTGATTCATAAAAGGAATATTTACAAAAATGGATGCATCACTCCAACCATTTGGTGCAACTTTAAAATACATAGCGATTGGAATTGATAATATTACACCCCAGATCGCTGCATTGTTTGTTGCTTTTTTATAAAATAAACCCATTAAAAATACAGCTAGAATTCCCGGACTAACTACCCCAGTGTATTCTTGAATGAATTGGAATACTTGTCCTAAACTTCCAAGCTGTGGAGCAAGAATCATTGCAATTATCAAGGCGATTAAGCCCGTTAACCTACCTATCTTGACCATTTGTTTATCATCTGCTTTTTTATTAATTGTTGACTTATAAATGTCCATGGTGAATATTGTAGATGTTGAATTAATCATAGAAGCCAATGATGAAACAATTGCTGCGGCCAATGCAGCTAAAATCAAGCCCTTCAGACCCACTGGAATAAAGTTTTTAATTAACCATGGGGCAGCATTGTCATTTGCAATATTTCCTGCTGTACCCAAAAATCCTTCATTGCTTAAAAGAGCCATATTTAACTGGCCTGTTTCAGGATCAAGATTCATTACATATGCGATTATACCTGGTAATACAACAATCAGTGGAATTATAAGTTTTAAAAAAGCAGCGAAAACAATCCCTTTTTGTCCTTCTTCTAAGCTTTTTGCGGCTAATGTCCTTTGAATTATATATTGATTGAAACCCCAGTAATACAAATTAGCAACCCACATTCCACCTATCAAAACTGCTAGACCAGGCAAATCCCACCACGCATCACGGCCATTTGGAGTTATTATTTCTCCTTTGGAAAGTATCATTGAAAATCTTTCAGGTGCCTTGTCATATATATACTTTAAACCATCGACAAAATTACCTGTGTCGGTAACATTAGATAGTGCAAAATAGGTCATCAATAAACCACCAAATATCAAGAGTACCACTTGAACAACATCCGTCCAAGCAACTGCAGCTAAACCGCCCCAAAGTGAATATGCCGCAGCAAAGAGTGCAAGACCGATGATACTTGTTAATAATATACTCCCATCACCACTACCAATAATTGTATCTAAAGCTTTTCCGCCTAAAAATAGTACGGTCGTCAGGTTTACAAATACAAATAATGCTATCCAAAAAACCGCTAGTATTGTTTTAAGGTTTGAACTATATCTTTTTTCAATGAATTCAGGGATTGTATATAGTCCTTTTTCAATAAAAATGGGGAGAAAGAATTTACCAACAACCAAAAGAGTTATTGCAGCCATCCACTCATATGAAGCAATTGCCAACCCTAGTGCAAATCCTGATCCGGACATTCCTATGAACTGCTCAGCGGAAATATTGGCAGCAATTAAAGATGCTCCAATTGCCCACCAGGGTAGTGATTTACCGGCTAAAAAATAATCCTCCGCACTTTTTGATTTACCTTCTTTCTGTCTAGAAACATACAATCCAATTGACAGAATCAAAATTGCATACAATGAAAAAACTACTATATCTATTGTTGAAAAATCCATAAACTTTATTCTATTTCTGAATCATTTAACTGACGTTGATATATATACACAGTTTTCATTTTACCGTCAATGATTTTGGCATCTACAACCCTAGATATATCGTTCATCGAATCATCACCAAAAGTTATGGAAAGTCCTGTTGTTACCCAATTTTCAACAGGCTTTTCATCAAACATAACATCAGTTGACACAGACCAATTAATTGTCCATTGAGTATTTGGATATGCTGTTAAAAATTCTTTAGAAAGTTTGTAATGTTCTTCAATGCCTACTACTAGCTCACCATTCGGTCCATAAAATGTTACGTCATCATGTTCTAAGCTTTGGATGGTTTCGTAATCCCTCACATTGTACGCATCAAAATATTTTTTTATAACATTTGTTGATTCAACGTTGGCAGAATTTATATCAACTATGTTTCCCTCATCTTGTTCGTAACCAATTTTAACAGTAGTTGTGTTGGAGCATCCAATCATTAGGAAAACTAACAGAATTGTAAGGCTTTTATTTGTCATGTTTTTTTTGTTTTAATTTATAAAATTTTATTGGCAAAAAGTATGAAAGATGCTTAAATTTTGGTAGAACATTTAATAATTTTATTAATAACAAATAAATGGTATTATGGCTAGTAGAAAAATATCCCTCAACATAAGAAAAACTCACAGATATTTGGGTTTATTTTTAGGAATTCAGTTTCTTTTTTGGACAGTTAGCGGATTGTATTTTAGCTGGACGAATCTTGATGAAATTCATGGAGATCAATTTAAAAAAATTGATGTTAATCATACTGAATTTTCAGGTTTAATCAGCCCAAGTATGCTTGATTTAAATAATCCCATTAAATTTTTAGAGTTAAGAGAGATTGATAGTCATCCGTATTACTTCATAAATAATAAAGTTCTTTACAATGCAATTGACGGAAAAAAGAAAATTGAAATTGATAAGGAGGAAGCTGTCAAGATTGCTAACAAATATATTAGGGAGGATTTAAAGGTTAGTTATGTTGAAAAAATCATCGAGACTGGACCTCACCATGAATACAGAGAAAGACTTCTACCAGCATATGTGATTTCCTATGATACGAAGGATAATTTAAAAGCATATGTATCAACTATTGACGGCAGATTTCAAACAGTTAGACACAGAAACTGGAGATGGTTTGACTTTTTATGGATGACTCACACAATGGATTACGAGGGGCGTGATGATTTCAATAATAAAATATTAAGGGCTTTTTCACTTCTCGGATTAATAACTGTTATGAGCGGATTTCTTCTTTGGTTTGTTTCCTCCAAAACAATTAGAAGAATTAAAAGTTTCTTTCAGTGAAAAATACTATAATCACAATATTTCTAGTATCACTGATATTTGGTTGCTCAAATGTTGAGGATAGTCCCAAACCAATAAGTACGTCAATTAATAAAATAATGACTCTTGGAGCATCTAGAGTTGAGGGGTCAAGACCGGATTATGAGAGTTTTCGTTACAACCTATGGAAAAATTTGATTGAAAATAATTGGACTTTTGATTTTATTGGTACTCAGTCTGATGAAGCATCATACTCTTCTTTCAATGGGTTTAATTTTGATATCGATCATGAAGGAAGAGGTGGGTGGACATCAGGTCAAATATTGGATGGTATAGGAAATTGGTTGACAGAAACTGGTCCGCCTGATATTGTTTTGTTCAGTTCGCCTGGTGGTAACGATGCACTTGAGCAGCTGTCATATTCAGAAGCGGTTTCAAATATTAATTCAATTATTGATGTTATACAATCTAGCAACCCAAACTGTATTATTATAATTGAACAAATGGCGCCAGGACATTCGGAGATAATGACTAATGAACTAACAAATTTTTTGAATCAGATGCAAGAAGAAGTTTTAGATATAGCAGAAAATAAAACAACCATAAATTCTCAAGTTATTGCAATTGATATGTTTACAGGTTTTGGTGATAATTTTTTAGCTGATGATGTCCATTACAATGAAGATGGTGCTAAATTTATTTCAGATAGGTACTACAAAACTCTCATAAATCTATTGGATTAACTTTGTTTTCATAAATTAGTGATTATGAAAAAGTGGTTCATCTTTTATATTACACTTATTGTTGCCCTTCTTGTAAACGGTTATTTTGGAATTTTCAAAGATACGTGGATATATTCAGAGGCTATAAATATGTTCTTACTTTCAATTCTGTGTTTTGCTAATGGATATGAATACTATTTAAATAAAAAGAAAAAATGAAAAAACTAACTCTACTATTACTATTAATGCCTTTAATGCTTCATGCTCAAAATTTTCGCGGTCTAGATCAAAGTCCAATGGACCAAGCAAAATTCCCAACAAGTAATAGAGTAACAGATAAAATAGCTATAATTACATATAGTAGACCTCAGCTAAAAAATCGTTCTTTTGATGATATAGTTCCTAAAAATAAAGTTTGGAGAACTGGGGCTAATGAAGCGACAGAATTAAGATTGTTTAACGATATCGAAATTAACAATACAACTATTGTTGCTGGAACTTATACCCTGTTTACAATTCCTGAAAGTGAAGAAATCACTTTTATTATCAATAAAGCAACTAATATTTGGGGAGCTTATAGATATAATTCTGAAAATGACATTTTTAGATTTAAGGTACCTATTAATAAGGCTGAAGAATCATTAGAAGCGTTTTCGATTGCATTTTCCAAAAATGATGAACAAGCAAAAATTCATTTTGGATGGGAATTAGTTCGATTTGAAGTTCCATTTAAAGTTTTGTAAATGAATATAATAATCTTTTTAATTGGTGTAATTATAACCCTGGTCTATTTAATGTCTTTTGTATGGGAAATGAAACAAGAGAAGATGCGAAAGCAAATGGAATTATTAGATGACAAATACTATTACACAAGAAACCACTCAAATGAAAGAGAGAAACAACCAAAACGAAAGAAAGGTTCTCAAAGTAGAATGAAAAATTATAATTGGAAAAAATGAAAAAACTAATCCCAAATTTTACAAGTAAAGACTTTTGGCTAAACTTGTTATTGGGTGCAATAACTTTTTCAATTTTATGGTGGTTAGGTATTATACAATGGGCATTTGAACTTGGTGCAAAATTTGGGTATTGGCTTGCAAACTTAATATTGTGAAAAAACTCATTCTACTATTATTACTTGTTCCAATAGTATCATTTAGCCAGGAAAAAGAAATTGATTTTGATTCAGTGGAGAGACCTCCGATTTATCCAGGATGCGAGCCATATGTCCAACAATTGAGAAGTTGTACCCAAAGAAAAATCCAAACCCATATTAATAAGAATTTAAGATATCCTGAGTTTGCTCAAAAAACAGGTGTTCAGGGAAGAGTATTTGTACAGTTTATAATTGATAAAGATGGCTCCATTGTGGGAATCAGGACTAGAGGTCCCCACCCTATTCTTGAAATTGAGGCAAAAAGAATAATATCTATATTGCCCAAATTTATTCCTGGTTATGTTGATGGAAAAGCTGTGAGAGTGCCTTTTTCTATGCCAATAACTTTTAAATTGCAAAAATGAATAAACTGACCTTATTATTATTGTTAATTCCTTTACTTTCTTCAGGGCAACAACAGAATTACCCTTATAAATGGCCAATGTACAATGATATAAACGTGAATTTAAAGGTTGAAAACCCATCTTATGAAGTTAATGATGGTCCGTTAATTATGTTTGACTCTGCTCACAAAAACTTTTTTATACAATCACACTTAATAAAACCTCTTGTAGATTTGTTATTAAATGATGGTTATAGAGTTTCATTTTTAGATAAAGAGTTTTCTAAATCTAATCTAAGTCAAGCTAAAGTTCTTGTAATTATTACTGCATTACCATTTGATTTTGCCACAGAAACTTCTGCTTTAGAAAAAAATACTTTTTCAGAAAAGGAACTCAATGAATTACAAAACTGGGTAAAGAATGGAGGTTCACTTTTAGCTTTTAGTGAACACGCCCCCTTTGATCAGGCTATAAATCCATTATTGAAAAAATTCGACATCAAATCCTCAGTTGGTACAACAATAGATACGATTAATTATGAAAGCAGATATGGACAGGGAATGATAAAGTTTGAAAACAACAATTTAAATAAAGATCATCCTATCGTGAATGGAAAGTATAAAGTCGAAAAATTAGTTTCTTTTGGTGGAAGTGCTCTTACTGGGCCTAAATACGAAAACATATTAATGCTTGGTAAAAGTTCATTTAACACAAAACACTCAACAGGAATAGGGCCACTAGGTAGAGGAGATTCTCAAGGGTTAGTAGGTACATATGGTTTAGGAAAAATTGCAGTATTTGGAGATTCAAATGGCTTTACTGCAATGGTTTTTAATATGAAAGATGGTAGTAAAATGTATGCTGGAATGAACACTGCGGGATATGATTGGAAAAACTTCGTTTTAAATACTTTTAGTTGGTTAACTAAATAAAAAACCCACCTTTTCAGTGGGCTTTAAGAATATGCAGTGTAACGGTTTCGCTTGCTCCTCCTCTTGGGCTCGAACCAAGGACCCTCTGATTAACAGTCAGATGCTCTAACCAACTGAGCTAAGGAGGAATTTTAGTGTGGGCAAATATAAATTATTATTTTTTTAACTCAAACTTGCAAGAAGTTAATTTAAGAAAATGCTCTTACAAGGTCCATTCCATTGGCATATAAAAATAAACTTATTAATAAAATGAATCCGGCACCGTGAGCATATTCCAAAAACTTATCATTTGGCTTTTTTCCTGAAACCATTTCATACAAGACGAACATTATATGTCCTCCATCCAAAGCCGGTATAGGTAGGAAATTCATAAAAGCTAAAATAATTGAAAGAAAGGCCGTCATTTCCCAAAATCTTTTCCAGTCCCATTTAGCTGGGAAAATATTTCCAATTGTTCCGAATCCACCTAGTTGAGAAGCACCCTCTTTGGTGAAAACATATCCAAATTGGTATATATAATCATTCAACTTCCAATATGCCTCATAATAGCCCTCACCAATGCTCTCAAAAAAACCATACTTTTTTGTTGTAATATTTAAATCTGATTTTATTACTATACCAATTAATCTATCCATGGATTCAAATGGTACGATTGTAGAAAATTCACTACCATTTCTAATAAGCTCTAACTCAACATAATCAGAATTAATTTCCTTAAGCCCTTCAAACTCTTCAAATGATAAAATTTTAGTACCGTTTACTTTATTTATTATGTCTCCTTTTTTTATATCACTAAAATCTGCAGGGGAGTTAGAAAACACAGAGTCTATTACAATATTTCCATTAAGAGCAAAGGGTGCTACACCAGCAGTGATGATTTCAAGTCCTATATTTTCAGGTATTTTAATGATTTCCCTAGATTCATTGGACCTTACTACCTCAATAACATCAACAGATCTGGAAACTAGTATATTGTTAATTTGATATTGATCCTCTAAGTCATTACCATCAATTTTTAAAATTCTATCTCCATCTTCAAATCCAATTTTCTTCATGGATTCAGAAACTGTGAAGCCCGAATTTAAATTTTCAAAAGTGATAACATTTTTCCCCCAAACAAACAAAACCATTGAATATATTAGAAATCCTAAGATTAAGTTTACTTTTACTCCACCAATCAATATAATTAATCTTTGCCAAGGTGGTTTTGATCTAAATTCCCAAGGTTTGGGTTCAGTTTTAACATGATCTGTATCAAAACTCTCATCTATAATACCAGAAATTTTAACATATCCACCCAAAGGAAGAACACCAACACCATATTCTGTATCACCAACTTTTTTCTTGAGAAGACTGAACGGCCAGTCAAAAAATAGATAAAATTTTTCTACTCTACAACCAAATAGTTTTGCAGGTATGAAATGACCCAGCTCATGCAGAACAACAAGTATTGATAAGCTAAGAATCAGCTGAAAGGCTTTGATTAAAATTACTTCCACTTAATAAAAATGAGCTCAAAAATAATCTTTTTTAACTTTAGAAAAAAACTGTATGATTATTGATTGAAACAATTGTAATCTACTAATTTTGAATTGATGTATAAGAAGTTTTTTAAGAGGTATTGGCCGATAATTTTATTTTTAATTATTTTCTCTGTTGTTGGTATTCGCTTATTAACAGAAGCACAGACACCAGAAAAAAACCTTCCTGTTTATAGCCCATCAATGGTTAGTGTAGAATTGGTCGAAGAGGAAATTCGTTATGTAAAAAAATATCATAGAATAAATCCATTTTCAATGGTTAACCAAAATGGTAAAATAGTAACTGAAATGGATTATTCTGATAAAATATATGTAGCAGATTTTTTCTTTACAACTTGCCCAAATATTTGTCCAATGATGACCGCAAATATGTTGTACATACAAGAAAAACTAAAAGAGGATGAAGTTATGCTAGCATCTTTCAGTGTAACACCAGAAATTGACACTGTTGAAGTTCTTAAAAAATATTCTTTAGACAAAGGAGTCGATGATGAAAAATGGAATTTAATGACGGGAGATCGTGAACAAATTTATAACCTTGCTAGAAAATCATTTTTGGTCGCGAAAGAAGATCCATTGGGAGGTGAAAATCAAATGATTCATACAGAAAATTTTGTTCTTATAGACAAAGAAAAAAGAATAAGAGGATACTATGATGGAACAAAACTAGAGGAGATGGAAAAACTCTTGGCAGATATTGAAATACTGAAAAAGTCCTATGAAAAAATTTAACAACATTATTTCCATATTATTATTTCCCATTTTATTTTTTGCATTAAGTAAAGTAAATTCTCAGGAACTTATAATTGGTGAAGAAAGAGTGGAGCCTGGAATTGTCTTTATTTTTGAGGGCGCTGTTAAGGACACTGTTCACCCTGAATCAACAAATTTATCAGAAGATGAAACAAATGTTCATATAGAGGCAAGGGTTAATTGGGATGCTGTAAATATACCAGATGGTGCTATTCCTGACGGTTTTATTCCATACCTAAGAATTAGCTCTATTGTTTATAATGAAAACACTGGATTGAAAACTTTTGTCGATTTAATTCCACACATAAACCTCATCGATAATTTTCATTATGCAAGAAATATTTCGCTTCCAGGTAAAATTGATGATAAATACACTGTAGTCTTTAAAGTTAATCCTCCACATGAGTTTGACTTGGCCCTCCACAATGACTGGCTAAAACTCTACGGTAAAAATCTATTTAATAATTCAGAGTTTAAATACACACAAATAGATTTTGAAGAGATAGCAAAAGCAACAAGGAATTAAAAATCATTTCAATCTTTTTTCACTAATTTTAGTTTACTTAAAAAATTAAAAATGAAAAAAATATTATTTATACTATCCATTATTTTCTTTGGATGTGAAACTCAAAACAATAAAGACAATGCCACTTGGTCATTTGATGCATCAACTGGTGATTATATTGAATGGCAAAGCGAAAATGATTTTGCCAATGAGATGACAAATGCTGCTTTTGGTCATCTTTACAATGTCGAATATGAAAAAGCAAATGTGTTTTTTGAAAAAGCATTGGAATACGATCCATCTCTTTTTGGACCACATGTGGTACTCGCAGGTTTGGCTCCAGCTGGATCGGAAAAGGAAGCCATGCATGTAGAAAAAGCAAAAGAAAATGTTGCTGAAAAAAACGAAACATCAAAAGTTTTTGTTTCTCTGCTGGATCTCCCCAGACAATCTCGTTGGTGGCCTCTAATTGGTCCTGGTGCTCATGATAAATGGTCTGAAATGAGAACTTTAGAGCCTAAAGGAAAACTCATTCATTATTATTATGCTTTTAGTATTCCTGGAATGGAAAATAAAATAAGTGAAATGGAATCTTTATTGGCTGAACTTAGGGATGGTGTTGGCGATAGTGAATCGCTCGCAGTTAGTGGAGATCATTCATTCATGATTGCACCAATTGTTAATGTACTTGGTTACTTTTATTATGGTACAGGCGATAAAGAGAAAGCTAAATCACTTTTTGAAGAATACATTGAATTGTATCCAAATGGGTACAATCCATACGATTCAATGGGTGAGTTTTATTACAATGAAGGCGATTTAGAAAATGCTAAACTTTATTACAGCAAGGCTGTTGAAAAATATTATGCTGCAACAGTTGCGAATGGTAGGTTGAGTGAGCTGAATGATTAGTTGTTAAATCCATCTTCGAGTCCTGTTCTTGTATGATAGGTACTCTTCACCAAATTTTTCTGTAAGAAAAATCTCCTCTCTTTTTATTTGGAATCTATTAATCCACATATAAAAAAAGAGAGGAGTTAATATTGAATAAAAGTTTAAATAAAAAATTGAGGAAGATATAACGATCATTAAAAAACCTAGGTACATGGGATTCCTTGTGTATTTATAAATTCCTGACGTTACTAGTCTATTGACTTTCTTGAACTTGATTGGATTAATCGTGGTTTTTGATTTCTTAAATTTCAATACTGGGTTTATTAAAATAAGTATGCCAACACAAAGTATAAAAATTGATAACAAGGTTTGGAAGGGTATGTGAATCAAATCAATTTTTTTTGATGAAAAAAAAGTAGAAATCACTAAAATTAAGACTACGAATGGTGGAGGAATTTTTGAGAAGTTTTTCATTTTACTAACCTAGTGCTACATCCAGAGACATCATAACAATAAATCCAGCAATAAGCCCCATCGTTGCTAGATCAGTATTTCCACCTCTTTGACTTTCAGGAATTACCTCTTCAACAACAATAAAAATCATTGCTCCTGCAGCAAACGATAATGCATAAGGAAGAATAGGCCAAACCAGCATCACAAGAGCTGCCCCAATTACAGCAAATATTGGTTCAACAATCGCTGAAAGTTGACCCCAAAACCAAGATTTTCTTCTAGATAATCCAGCTCTTCGAACTGGCATAGAAACAGCAAAACCCTCAGGGAAGTTTTGTAAACCGATTCCAATTCCAAGTGCAACAGCAGCACCCAAAGTATAAACATTTGCAAACTCAGGAATGAAAAGTGCACCAAAGGCAACACCAACTGCTAAGCCTTCAGGAATATTATGAATTGCTATGGCTAGAACTAGTAAAGAGGTTTTTTTAAGGTCAGTCTTTGGTCCTTCTGCTTCTTTCAATTTTCCAAAAATATGTAGATGAGGGATAGATTTATCCAAAATAAACATAAATACAGCACCTAAAAAAAATCCAATGGCAGGTGGTAAAAATGAGGGAAGGGAAGATTGTCCCAATTCATTTTGAATCTCAACAGCTGTGATTGCAGGTGCAATCAAAGACCAGAAGCTTGCAGCTATCATGACTCCGGCAGTAAAACCCAAAGCCATGTCCAAAAATTTTCTATTTGTTGATTTAAAGAAAAAAACCAAAGCGGCTCCACAAGCTGTTAGTATCCAAGTAAAAAGCCCGGCATAGAAAGCCATTAAAATTGGGCTGTTTTGTTGTTCAAAAAACTCTAGAATTGAATTTAACAGGTTTTCCAATTGAAAAAATTTAAAAGAAAACTAGGTTTTCTTTTGCTCACACAACAAATATAATAACTAATAATTTCTTTTTAATAGAAACTCACTGAGTAATATTAAGTCGGAGGTTTTAGAAAATTTTGGGTTTAAAGATTCGATAGCAGAAGTTGCATTATTTGAGTATTCCTGAACTAATTTTTTGAGGGATTTCTCAACGTCACTTTCAATGAATAAGGACTTGATTTTTTCAATTTTTTCATCATCATTATTGATGTTTGTGTAATCATGGTATTTACTTAATTGTGCTTCCGATGCGATATTCAAAAACAAGTGATGAAGTGCTGTTTTTTTGTTTTTGACCACATCCTGACCAACTTTTTTTCCAATTATTTTTTCATCTCCAAAAAGATCCAAATAATCGTCCTGAATTTGAAAAGCAATACCAAGATTTAAGCCGATATCGTACAAAATATCTAGCTCTCCTGAATCGAGTTGATTGATAATTCCACTCATCTTTATTGATGATGCGATTAAAACTGAAGTTTTTTTTGTGATCATTTCTATGTAATCATCAAAATCAATATCTGTCTTTTTTTCAAATTCAATATCAAGTTGCTGACCTTCACAAACCTCCAGTGCTGTGGAGTTGAAAAGTTTTAATAGATCTTTTTGGATTTTTGAATCATAAAAATCAAGAAATTCTGTTGCCATTATGAGCATTGAATCTCCAGAAAGTATTGCTTGATTGACATTCCACTTTTCGTGCACGGTTTCAAAACCTCTTCTTTTCTTTGATGAATCCATAATATCATCGTGAAGCAAAGTGAAATTATGAAACATTTCGTTTGAAAGCGCTGCAGGAATTGCAAATGAATGATCACTATTATACATTGAATTGGCTAAAAGTGTGAACAGAGGTCTGACTCTTTTTGACGGTAGTTTCAAAAAATACTTTACGGAATCGTATAGAGAATTTTCTTTTAAAGAGTTGATGTATTTATCAATTTCATTTTCTATTAACTCTATCTGAGATTTGAATTTTATCATTAGTCAAATCAAAAATACATCATTAATGGTATAGATTAAAATCCGAACAATTATTTAATTTATTTATTAGATATTTGTATCAATGTATAGAAGTCACAATTGTGGAGAACTCCGAATTAAACATGTCGGACAAGAAGTTAAACTTTCTGGTTGGATTCATAAAATAAGGGACAAGGGTTCATTGATATGGATTGATTTAAGGGATAGATATGGAATTACTCAAATAATCATAGACACAAATGAATCATCGAAAAGCATTGTTGAACAAGTTAAAAAAGTTGGAAGAGAGTATGTAGTTTCATTAACGGGATCAGTCAAAGAAAGAGAATCCAAGAATCCTAACATTGGAACTGGGGATATTGAAATCACGTTGCAAGAAATTGAAATACTCAACAAATCCAAAGTACCTCCATTTACTTTGGATGAGAATACTGATGGTGGTGATGAACTAAGAATGAAATATCGATATCTAGATATTAGAAGAAACTCCATTAAAAATAATTTAATCTTCAGAAATTCTGTTACACTTGAGATAAGAAAGTATTTGAATGAGTTGGGATTTATCGATGTTGAAACACCTTATTTAATCAAATCCACGCCTGAGGGAGCAAGAGATTTTGTTGTTCCATCCAGGATAAACAAAGGTGAATTTTATGCCCTACCTCAATCTCCTCAAACATTCAAACAACTTTTAATGGTTGGTGGAATTGATAAATATTGCCAGGTGGTTAAATGCTTTAGAGATGAAGATTTGAGATCAGATCGCCAACCTGAATTTACTCAAATCGATTGTGAAATGTCTTTTGTTAATCAAGATGATGTTTTATTGGTGTTTGAAAACCTAATTAAAAATATTTTCAAAAAATGCATTAGTGTAGAGTTGGATAATTTTCCCAAAATTTCATACTGGGAAGCAATTGAAAATTATGGTTCTGATAAGCCCGACACGAGGTTTGATATGAAAATTTTTGATTGTACTAAAAGCAGCAAAGGAAAAGGTTTTAAAATATTGGATGATAGCGAATATGTTTGCGGAATTACAGTTAATTCAGCTGAACCCCTATCCAGAAAACAAATCGATCAATACACGGATTTGATTAAACAACCTCAAATTGGTGCAAAGGGATTAATATGGATCAAGCACAATAATGATGGCAGTTTTAAATCCTCCATTGATAAGTTTTACAATCACGATGATCTTTTAAAGATTGTTGGAAATTTTTCAGAAGACTCCACTACATTTTTAATTTCTGGAAATAAAATGAAATCTTTGACTCAGCTTGGACAGCTTAGATTAAAAATTGCGGATGATTTAAAATTAATCGAACCAAAAAAATTCTGTCCTCTGTGGGTAAATGACTTCCCACTTTTTGATTGGGATGAAGACGATAAGAAATATCATTCCATTCATCACCCATTTACCTCCCCAAAAGACAAAAACATCCATGAGATTAAAGAACCTTCTAATGTCGTTGCAGATGCTTATGACCTAGTTATTAATGGAAATGAAATTGGTGGTGGATCTATTAGGATTCACAACAGAGATTTACAAAATCAAATTTTTTCAATATTAGGATTTAGTGAAAAGGAAGCCAAAGAGCAATTTGGATTTTTAATGAATGCATTTGAATACGGAGCTCCTCCTCATGGTGGGATCGCATTGGGTCTAGACAGACTTGTTGCGGTAATGAATGGTGATAATTCAATACGAGATTTTATAGCTTTTCCAAAAAATAATAGCGGAAGAGATGTAATGATTGATAGTCCATCTCCAATTGATAATGATCAACTCGATGAACTTAACATAAAGTTGAAATAAGTTGCTCTACAAAATCATCCTTTACATAATTTTCATTGCCAATCTCTCAATGATATTCTATGGCATTTACCTAAACAATCAAGTTTATGGAAGTGGTGAGAAAATCGTTGGAGCCGGGGTATTGGTTTTTTGCTTCATTTTTTTACCGCTTTTTTTATACTACAGATACAGAAATAAAAATATTGAAGACTATATATATAAGGACTAAGACTTGAGTTTTCTTTGCTTTATGAAAAAAGCATCTATTAGCAATTTACATTCTTTTGAAAGTATGCCGCCAGAAACTTTTGTTTTTGGATGAAGTTTTGTGTTTAGTTTTCTATATCCTCTGTGGGGATCACTTGCACCAAAAACAATTCTACCAATTTGAGCCCAAGCAAGCGCTCCGGCACACATTTGACACGGCTCTAGTGTAACATAAATTGTACACTCTTTTAAATATTTACCACCCAAATAACTTGAGGCTGATGTAATTGCTTGCATCTCCGCGTGAGCAGTTACATCGTTTAAAAGTTCGGTTAAATTATGAGCTCTGGCAATGATATTTTCTTGAGCCACAATGACTGCTCCAACGGGAACTTCATTTTTTTCAAAGGCAAATTTTGCCTCCTGAATTGCCTTCTTCATAAAAAAAATATCTTTTTCTTTTTGATCCATCAACTCAGTTTTTCATACCATTCCAATGCAAGACCATCTGTTAAACTAGCAATAAAACAACTAACATCTAAAAGGTTGGTGTATACATCCACATCTTTATTTAAATAATCTTTTGGAATGCACTCAAGAGCAAGTTCATCAAAAGCGTTCAGATTGTCATCCCTCCAATTCATGACAGAATTTGTGAAGGTTTTTAAAAGAAAATTTAAAACCTTGTAACCCGTGAGTTCTTTTTCAATGACCTCAGAAGACTTGTATACTTTTTCAACACTAACTTCAATTATGCTTTTCATTTGTGATTTAAACTTGCTTTTTGATAATAGTGAAGATTCAAAATTTCCATTTAAAATTTCTTCTTCGTTTTCAACAAAAATTTGGACAGCTTCTTTGATAAGTGTATTGATGGCTAAAGCTCGTAAATAAGAAACTCTTTGTGACTTCAAATTCATCTTATTGTATTTTTCCTTGTCAATTGAATCTGCAACGAGTTTTACCAAAAATTCCAAAGCATATTCTTCTGGAATCCATCCTAAATTTATTCCATCTTCAAAGTCAATTAAGGTGTAACAAATATCATCAGCAGCTTCAACCAAAAATGCCAAAGGGTGTCTCATGTAATTTGACTCTGATATTTTCAATCCCAATTCACTAGCAACATCATCGAAGAATTTTGCTTGATTTGAAAAGAACCCATATTTTTTGTCCTTAATGTTTCCTGTTTTATCATCGGGCAGGGAAAGTTTTGGGTATTTTGTAAAAGCTCCAAGTGTTGCATAACTTAATCTCAAACCACCTGGTGAACCTATTTTTGATTCTGTCAATATTTTAAACCCATTTGCATTTCCTTCAAACTTACACAGATCATTATACTGAATGTCTGTCAGTAAATCTTTGTATTTTTTTCCATCCCCAATTTTAAAAAAATCGCCAATAGAGGATTCACCGCTATGACCGAATGGTGGGTTGCCTATATCGTGAGCCAAACATGCAGCAGCTACGATGCTTCCAAAATCATTAATCTGGAATTTGTGGATATGATCTAGTTGGGGATATTTATTTAATATGTGTTTGCCGATAATCCTGCCTAAACTTCTACCAACAACAGAAACTTCGAGGCTATGAGTTAGGCGAGTGTGAACGAAACTTGTTTTAGAAAATGGTACTACTTGTGTTTTGTCTTGTAAGCTTCTAAAAAAGGAAGAAAAAATGATTCTATCATAATCGACATCAAATCCAACTCTTGTATCATCCTGTTCAGCCCTTAATCTTTTGACATTGTCGCCATGTCTTTTAAGAGATAGTAGGTCTTCCCATTTCATTGATGCAATTTAAATATTTTTAGGAAGAGGTATATTTAAAAACGAATGTTTTATAATTTAATTTTCATGAGTCTAGCACTTGAGCTGCTGCTCTCATCTTCAGAAGTTATCCAAAATGTATTTTCATCAATAATTTTTATTGCCTCAACCTGAGTCTTACCAATTGGAATTTCATACATGTCAATCTCATAATCATTCTTGACTGAAAGTGAAAAATTCTTGATTATCAGCAAATAATATTCATCAAAACTGATTGTAGATGTAAGTGCTAAAAGGTTTAGTTCAGAATTAAAATCTCCACCTGTAACAATTGATTTTGTATTTAGGGAACCAATTTTTTTTGCATCATATTCACCCTTAGTTTTTGGGAGTATATATATGTCCGAAATTTTTTTTGCTCTGTTTTTTGTAAAAATTAACAGATTGTTTTCAATGGATATTAACGCCTCTGCATCAAACTCTGAGAGTCTTTTGTAGCTAAAATCTGATTGTTCCGGATATTTAAAATTTATACTTTCAAAAGTATCATTTGAGTCAAATTTTTTTGGAATCTTTATGATAGATAAATTTTTTCTTGTATCATAATTGTTACCCATATCCGCTATGTAAATAAATTGATCATCTACAGCTAAATCTTCCCAATCATTATTTTCAAAACCAGTAATTTTCCTTTGATTGACAATTTTTCCTTTGAAATCTATGTAATATATAACAGGATCGTTTCCTGAATCATTTTGTGTAATAAATAAGTCGTCAACAATTTCTAGACCTGATGTTTCATCTAATATTTTAGATAATTTGAAATCTTTTTGAACCTTTTGAGAAAAACAATTGGAAGATATTAAAACAATTATGAGGAGGATTATTTTATTCATTCAGTTTTATTTTATTCCAATCTACTATTTTAAAATTTTGATTCAATCCATCATTATCATCATCTTGAGCAATAAAAAACCCATTAGGAAATTTTTTTGTCTTGATGTTTGAAACCTCAATTCCGTCCGTTTCGGTTGTGCCATCAATTTCAGCAGAATCAACAACTCTAAAGAAAAGTTTTGGAGTATAATCCAATCTGTCCAACAATAAGTATCCGTTTGAGCCTTGAACTGATGCAACGATATATCCATTATTGTTTTCATCCTCCCTAAGAGCTAAACCCTCAAAATCTGGACGCATGAATTTATTTTTTTTATAGATAAGCTCTTTTTCAACATAAGGATTGATTGGATCTATTTTCCATATGCCTTTTTTTTCTTGTCCTACAAAAACAACGTTGTTTTTTTCATCCGAAACAATTCCTTCAACTAGTGATGAAAATCTTAATTTTCTTGTTAAATAAATTTTTGGGTCAGGTCTGTCTAATTCAATCCTCCATTGTTCAACATTTCCTTTTTTATCACTAACAAATAAATATTTTTCTTGATTGCCGTTGTAGAAAGTAATTCCGTATACATCTTTAAGGGATTGAACATTTTCAGAAATTAAAGTACTTTGCAATTGCCCGTCAATACCAAATTCATAAATTTCAATATTGTTCTTTGTTCGATTTGTTCCTGCAACATAAAACCTGCCTTTAGATTCAATAATATCCACATTATTTACCCTACCTACAGGATAGTCATATAATTTTTTTCCATCCAAATTATAAACGATAATTCCATATTTTTTATCGGATGAAATAATGAGTGATTTGTCTGGGTCAGTTTTATTTTCAAGAACACACATATCATCAGCAGCATCGTCCGCAACAAATACTGGTTCAGTTTCAATATCAGCCGTCACTTCTTTATAAAACAAAGAGCCCAAATTATTGGGCTCTTGTGAAAAAACTAATGCGCTGTAAAAGAAAATAGCAACAGAGATTATTTTTTTATGCATTAAAAGTCATATTTCAAACCTAATGTCCAACTTAAATTATAGTACTCAATTTGCATAGTTCTTTGCTGTATACCTTGGTAGTACCTTAGTGGTTGATTCGTTAGGTTTTTGCCTTCCGCAAATATACTTAGTTTGTCATTAACTTTATAATTCGCATTAACATCTACAAATGTTTGCTCATCATAATATCTATCCTCATAGGCATCACCACTCAACTCATCAAGTGCTTCACTTGCATAGTTCATAGATGCTCTGACAAAAAACTTACTATTTTCAAATGCCAATGACAAATTATACATATCATCAACTTGACCAGTCAGAGGAACATCATCCCTTCCTTCAACATTATTTGTTGATGAATCAGTAGATGTGTAGTTGCCCATAAAAGTAAAGTTTTTCAAGAATTTGGTTTGAAAACCAAGCTCAAATCCGCTTACGCTTGCTTTTTCTCCATTTCTTAGCTGTGATAATTCATATCCGTCAACACCAGCATAAGTATAGTTGTTTGTGGTATACTGATAAATCCAATCCTTGATGTCTTTGCTGAAATATCCAAATGATAGTAAACTTAAACCACCAAAATACCACTCACCCATAATGTCAAAGTTAGTTGATAATGATGATTTCAAATCAGGATTTCCTAAAGCCAATTCTTGATCGTCAGAGTTGGAATATTCGTAAGGAACTAGATCATAATAAGATGGTCTGGCAATGGATTGAGTAAAGGCAAAATTGAAATTTAATTCATCATTAACATCCCATTGCAGGGTTAAATTAGGAAGAATATTATAATAATCATTTCCTCCACTAACAGAGCCAATATCTGAGGGAAGTTCATCTTCCTCTTCATCAAATACTTGTCCAGTATAATTAATTGATGTAGATTCAAATCTTGCACCCGCAATTAAAGTTACATCATCACCCAGCTTATCAACTATCATGGCATAAAAAGCTGCAATTTGTTCTTCAGCATCATAGTTTCCTCCAGCAAATTCGTCCATAACATACGAATCAAAATTCGGATCTTCAGGACCGGATAGTGATAACAATCCTAAAGTGTTTGCGGTTACAAAATATCCACTTTGATAAATATCTCCAGCTAAATAATCAGGAATAGAAGCGTCAAAATAGCTTACGCCATCCATATTGGAAAGATCATTATCGTATTCATACCAAATATCATCTCTCATCTTGGTCTTATCCTTGAATTTAAACCCTATTTTCCAAACATCATTGTCACTATATGGTTTTTCCAAATTAATAGAAAAAGAAGTGTTTGTCTCATCAGTAGTTTTAAATGCCTGCTCTGTTTTTCTATATCGGTAATCACTTGGATTGTTCCATGCATCACCAGTCCAAGCAAAATATGGTCTTTCAGGATTTGAAATATTGAGAGATGAAAAGGGAACATCACGCTGCTCGTATCTCACATACCTCTCGTCAGGTCTGTCTTCGCTAGCCTCTGAATAACTAACTTTCCAGTCTAATTTAAAATCACCCAAAAGATGATCACCACCAATAGAATATTTTTGAGTTCTTTGATCCTCAAGTCGAGTACCTTTATTGTTGCTATCCGAAATACCACCTTTGGTTTGTTTTCTAATTCTGGCCGTCATGTCCTCCATATCAATCGATCCAACTCTTAGTCTAAATCTATTTTCCCAATCATCTCTATGATTGTAAATAGTTTTTAAGAATAATTGGTTGTTGTCATCAATGTTATAATCTAAGTTTAAACTTAGACTTCTTCTTGTTCTTTTTACATCATATCTTCTAATGTCCATTTCTCCGATAGCACCGTCCTCTGCCCAATCAGCTGGATCATTCCATTCAAATTCAATATTGTCTGAACCATAATCTTTTGTTTGGACAGTACCTGCCAATGTGTAGCTAAATTTATCAGAAACTTCATTTCCTACAACAAATGAAAAGTTTGAGTTAAAACCATTCTCTCTAACAGGTTGCCCACCACCAGCGAGTGTTGCTGAAGCTCTAAAACCACTCGGGTTGGATCTTGTAATTAAATTCACAGAACCTCCTATTGCGTCAGCTTCCATGTCAGGAGTAAGCGTCTTATTAACCTCAATTGATTGAATCATGGCAGAAGGTATTAGATCCAACTGTACGTTTCTATTATCACCTTCTGCAGAAGGAATTCTATCTCCATTAAGTGTAACAGAATTTTGACTTGGGCCAAGACCTCTCATTACAATATTTCTAGCTTCACCCTGGTCTCCTTGCATACTTACTCCTGCAATTCTTTTAATTACATCCCCAACATTATCATCAGGAAATTTTCCAATTTGATCAGCAGAAACAACATTGGTCACATTAAGGTCAGATTTTTGTTTATTCAATCCTTTGATGATTCCACTCTGAAAACCAGAGACGACGACCTCAGCCAATTCGCTGATAGCAGTTTCAAGAGTAAAATCCAACGTAGATGTAGTTCCTGAGCTAACAGAAACTGATTCTTCAACTGTTTCAAAGCCAATGTAAGATACCTTAATTGTTTGATCCCCTTCGATCCCAACAATGGTGTAGAATCCGTTAAAGTCTGTTACAACAGCTTTTCCAGATGGTGCAGCCTGAATTGTTGCACCAGGAAGTGCAAAGCCATTTGAATCAAGCACACGACCTTTCAGGGAAGATACTTGAGCAAAAGAATAACTTGTAAACAATAAAGTTAGAAATAGTAAAAAGTAATTTTTCATAATTTAATGATCATATTTATTAGATGACCACTAAATTATTTTAATTGTTATTATCAAAAGTTAAGTTAAGGTTAAGAATAATATGAAATACAAACACCTAATTCGTTCTCAAAACAATTGAATTTACTGCCTTATCCCACTCGAAGTGATTCTGAATTTTATTATTTTTAAAATTAACTTCAATAAATTTATCTGTCGTCCAAAAAAACCACCTACCTTGTTTTTTACCACGAAGAAATTCACCTACAACTGATAAGTTGCCATTAATATCATAGGATTCCCATCTTCCGTGTAATTTGTTATTTTTCAAGGATCCCGTTTGATAAATATTGCCATTATCATGATAGAGTTTTATTTCTGTGACCTGAGAAGATTTGCTTTGTAACTCATTTAAATTGATATTTTCCGACTCTAGCTCTACTTGTGAATACATAGAAAAGGAAAAAAAACTGAGTGTTAATAATATATATTTTTTCATAAATTATTTTTTTAAATATACATATTTGTTTACAATTAATTTACATTAAATTAACTTTAAATTAACAAAATATCTATAAATACTTCAAAATCAGGGATTTGTTATATATATTATTTTGAATAATAATAACTTTTTTTAGATAACATTAGCTTAACACTTAGTTAAAACTAAGTTGATATTAAGTTGATGTTGTGATAATATGACTTGTCCATATTTGTTTCAATTAATTAAATAAACAATATGAAAATTTTCAAATTAAATTTATTATTACTCGCTTCAATGTTTTTATTTGTAGCTTGTAGTGACGATGACGATACTCCCGCAGATGTAGTTGATCCTGATCAATATGTTCTCAGTGGTGTATATACAAGTGATATTAGCTTAGACGCAAATCACATATGGACAATCCGTGGAAGAGTTTATGTGTCTAGCGGAGCCACAATGACAATTCCAGCTGGAACAATTCTAAAAGCTGAGGGTGGTACAGGAACAAATGCTTCTTTTCTTTGCGTTGCACAGGGAGGTAAGTTAATAGCCAATGGTACTGCTTCTGCACCAATTATAATGACATCAGTTGCTGATGATATTCAACCTGGTCAATTGGTTGGATCCAACCTTACATTACAACAAGGTCTTTGGGGAGGTTTAATTGTACTTGGTAGAGCCCCAATATCTGTAAGTGGAGGAGCAACTGCACAAATTGAAGGCATACCTGCTTCAGATACAAATGGACTTTATGGTGGATCTGATGCTTCAGATAATTCTGGTATTTACAATTACATTTCCGTCAGACATGGTGGAACATCAATTGGTGAAGGAAACGAAATCAATGGTGTAACATTTGGCGGTGTAGGAACAGGAACACAAGTTAGCAACATTGAAGTTGTCGCTAATGTTGACGATGGTATCGAATTTTTTGGAGGAACAGTAAATGCTTCAAACTTATTAGTTTGGGCGCAGGGTGATGATGGTCTAGACATTGATCAATCATATTCAGGTACAGTTTCAAATTCAATGGTAATTCTGGGTTCTAACAGTGATCATGCTTTAGAAATTGATGGACCAGAAGGTACAATGGAAGATACTTACACGCTTAACAACATTACTTTAGTTGGAGCTGATGGTGTTGTTGGAGATTACGCCGATTTCAGATCATATGCAATGGGCGCAAACAACAACATATATGCATTTAATTTCCCTGCTGGAAATGATTTTGAACTAGACTACAGAAGAGATGTTCAGGCACACTTTTTGTCTGGCGAGCTAAGCTTTTCAAACATCCAAGTAGTTGTTCCCTCAGGTGATTCATTAACTGGCGGTCAAATCTTTAATGACACGACAAGAGAAGGTGGATCCGAAACTGGTACACCTACACCAAACGCAGATTTTAATGATGGAAAAAATCCTGGTGGATCAAGCTTTGCTAGTTCTGTTGCAGCAGGTTCACAAACAGTTGGTGCTGATGCTTCAGTATTCTCATGGACCTTGGCAGCAGCCAGAGGTGCAACTGGATTATAAAAATATGAGTTTAGTTAAATAATTATTATTATTATTAGTTGTAGAAAAACCCACTCCAATGAGTGGGTTTTTTATTAACCATTTCTTAACAAGAAATTCATAATGAACTTTGATATTTGTTAAAACAATAAACTTCCATGAAACAATACACAATTCTTGCACTAATTGCATTTTTTATTTCTTATTTATCCTATTCACAAGGCGGGATTGTTAGAGGAACAATAACAGATGCTGATTTCCAAGACCCTGTTCCTTTTGCCAATATACTTGTTAAAGAAACCGGGACGGGAACAACATCAGATTTTGATGGGAATTTTGAGATTTTTTTAGATGAAGGAATATACACTCTTCAATTTAGTTACCTGGGTTATAAAACCATTGAAATTAGTGAAGTAGAAATTAATAGTTTAAGCCCAAAAGAGGTGAATGTCATTATGGAAGTTTTAGCGGAAGGGTTGGATGAGGTTGTTGTTACTGTCAGTGCTAGAAAAAATACCGAATCCGCTGTTTTATCATTTCAAAAGAAATCTGCTAGTCTCGTGGATGGTCTTTCCTCTCAAAGAATAAAAAGTACAGGTGCATCCGATATCGCATCTGCAGTTAAATCTGTTCCTGGAGTTTCAGTACAAGGTGGGAAGTATGTTTATGTTAGAGGTTTGGGAGATCGTTATACCAAATCTATTTTAAATGGGATTGATATTCCAGGGCTTGATCCAGACAGAAATACAGTACAAATGGATTTATTTCCCACAAATATTTTGGATAACGTTATCGTTATAAAATCTTCTACTGCTGAAATGCCGGCCGATTTTACGGGGGGTATTGTTGACGTAGTAACAAAAGAATTTCCTACAAGTAAACAGTTGTCGATTTCCATTGGAACGGCTTACAATCCCGATATGCATTATAAAAATGATTACCTTGGATATTCTGGTGGAAGTACAGATTTCCTTGGTTTTGATGATGGGACTAGGTCTCTTCCGGTTAATCCTAATAGGAACTATACTTTTTTAGAAGTTTTTAATCAGCCGATTCAAACTGAGATTACCAACAAATACTCTTCCAATCTATCTGCTTTACGTCAATCGAGTTTGGGTGATTATAGTTTTTCAATCTCTGGTGGTAATCAAAAAAATGTTGGAAAAGATGGTGAAAATAAAATAGGTTATTTTGGTTCTGTTTCCTACAAGAACGAAACAGAATATTACGAAAATGCTCAAAACAATAATTATTTCAAGGACCCTAATTCAAGTATTTTTGAACTAGATCCTTCAAATACTCAGAACGGCGATCTAGGCATTAATAATGTTATTTTAAGCGGAATGGGTGGTGTTTCTTATAAGACTAATAATTCAAAATTAAAGTTAAATCTACTGCACATTCAAAACGGAGAATCTTCGGCAGGTAGTTTTTTTCAATCGAGATTTGATACAGATTTTATTGATTTGAAGAAAGACAATTTAGAGTATACTGAAAGGGCAATTTCAAATCTTTTATTTTCTGGAACCCACAGCTTGGATAATGGAGATTGGAAAATTGAATGGAAGTTATCACCAACAAGATCATCGATACAAGACAAGGATGCAAGAACCACATCTTTTCAATTAACTGATGATGGAGGATATAGAGTTCCAACGAACACGCGACCAACAAGAATCTGGCGTGATTTAAATGAAATTAATGTTGTTTCTAAAATAGATATTACCAATAAACTATCATTATTTGGTAACGATGCTCTTTTTAAGTTTGGTTTATTTGGTTCTTATAAGCAAAGAGATTATAATATATACAGTACACAGATTACGGTTAACTCTGGGGTCACAGGCAATGCTGATGAATTACTTTTTCCGGAAAATATTTGGTCACTTACTAACACAAATGGAAATCATATTGATTTGACATATAACCTTATCCAACAAGGTAAATCTTTTGATGCAAGTCAAAATAATTATGCAGGGTACAGTTCACTTGAATTTAAAATAAGTCCAAGTTTTAGATCAATCATAGGGCTCAGAGCTGAAAATTATTTTACAATTTACACAGGTCAGGATAGCTCTGGGTTTCAAAACTTAGTTGATGAAAAAGTAATTGATAAGTTTGATGTTTTTCCTTCTGCAAATTTCATTTTTGCTATCACAGAGAACAGCAATTATAGATTATCCTATTCAAAAACAACTGCTAGACCCTCTTTTAAAGAAGCTTCTATTGCAGAAATTTTTGATCCCCTTTCAAACATAACTTTCATTGGAAATTTAAATTTAAAACCAACTTATATTGATAATATAGATTTAAGATTTGAAAATTTTGGAGAAGGAAATGAATTGTTTGCAATAAGTGCTTTTTATAAAGTATTTAAAGACCCTATTGAACTTAGTTATTATGAGCAGGCTCGAGAAACATTTCAACCAAGAAATCTAGGTGAAGCCAAAGTCTATGGGCTTGAAATTGAATTTAGAAAAAATTTGAACAATTTTTTTAATGCGAATATTAATGCTTCATTGATTGAATCCAAACAAACTTATGGGCAAGTTGAAACGAACTTAAGAACACTTGCACTCAGAGATGGTGAAACGCTTACAGGTTCAAGACAACTTCAGGGTCAATCACCATATTTGATTAACGCTAGTTTAGATTTCAACAATCAAAATGGAACAAGAGCCGGCCTGTACTTTAACATGCAAGGTAAAACTCTAGAAGTCGTTGGTGCTGGTTATAATCCTGATATATATACTCATCCATTTGAAAGTTTGAACTTCACTTTTTCAAAAAGCTTTGGTCAAGAGAGTAAAAAATCAATTAATTTAAAAGTCGAAAATATACTGGGCAGCAAAAGAGAGAGTTTTGCAGAGTCATTCAGATCAATTGATCAAATTTATACATTTAGAGACCCAGGGGTAAAATTTTCTTTGGGCTACTCTATTAACCTGTAATTATTTTTAACTTAGTTCTTTTAATGTCGGATTTTTACTTAATTCTTGTCGTAATATTAGGTCTTCTCGCGATTGCCGACTTAATGGTTGGTGTCAGTAACGATGCTGTGAATTTTTTAAACTCAGCAATTGGGTCAAAAGTTGTATCATTCAAAACTCTCATGGTAATTGCATCATTAGGAGTTGCTTTTGGAGCAATATCATCAAGTGGGATGATGGAAGTTGCAAGGAAAGGAATTTTTAATCCAGAAATGTTCGTTTTTTCGGAGATCATGATAATTTTTATGGCAGTAATGATTACTGACATATTATTATTGGATGTTTTTAATTCTTATGGACTTCCTACTTCCACAACAGTCTCAATAGTTTTTGAGTTGCTTGGTGCTGCTGTTGTTATCTCATTAATTAAATTATCAGCTTTGGATTTGAGCCTTGTAGAACTTAGTGATTATATCAATACATCAAAAGCAACTCAAATTATTTTTGGGATTTTCTTCTCTGTGATCGTTGCTTTTTCAATAGGTGCACTAATTCAATTTATATCAAGAATTATTTTATCGTTCAAATTTGAGGAAAAAGCAAAATGGATGGGTTCTCTGTTTGGTGGAATTGCGTTGACATCCATATTTTATTTTATTGTTATCAAAGGTCTTAAAGGGACACCATACTCTGAGAATCAATATGATATTTTAGGTGGCTTATCCATCTCCAACTTCATTGATATTAACCTGACCATGATTGTCTTATTATCGCTGCTAATTTTAACAATTCTATCCTATTTATTCAACTCTGTTTTTAAATTAAATATTTATACACTAATTATTTGTGTTGGAACCTTTGCACTTGCATTAGCATTTGCAGGAAATGATTTGGTAAATTTCATAGGGGTTCCGATTGCTGGTTATGAATCCTTCTTAGCTTGGTCTGCAAGTGGAGTCTCAGCTGAGAGTTTTACAATGGAAATTTTAAGCGAAAAAGTTTCTGCTCCAACATTTATATTATTAGGTGCAGGAATAATCATGGTACTTACTTTATGGACGTCATCAAAAGCAAAATCTGTAATTAAAACATCTATTGATCTTTCAAGGCAAGAGGAAACAATTGAAAGATTTGAACCAAATTTTCTTTCAAGGTTTCTTGTTAGAGCTGGATCAGCATTTGTAGAAAATTTTTCAAAAATAACACCAAAACCAATACTTGATTTTGTAGATAGTCAATACATAAAACCTAAAATCAATACACTAATACTTAGAAAAGACAGACCAGCTTTTGATAAAATAAGAGCTTCAGTGAATTTAGTAGTCGCTGCAATTTTAATTTCTGTTGCAACATCATATAAACTTCCACTATCTACAACATATGTAACATTCATGGTAGCAATGGGAACTTCCCTAGCAGATAAAGCATGGGGAAGTGAGAGTGCTGTTTACAGGGTTGCAGGAGTTATAAATGTAATCGGTGGATGGTTAATGACAGCTCTAATCGCCTTCACTGCTTCTGGAATAATCGTATCCATGCTCTACTACTTTGAAGAAGTTGGACTAATCGTATTGGTAATTTTAGTGGGTTACGTCTTAACTAAGAATTATTTTTTACATAAAGAAAGAAGAATAAAAGAAATTGAGGAAGAAGAACTTGAAATGATTGAAAGCAAATCTATCAAAGGAGTAATCTTTGAAAGCTCAAAAAATATCACAAAATTTTCAAAAAGGATAAATAAACTATTTCAGAAAACATTTGAAGGTCTATCTTCTAAAGATATTTCAACACTTAAAGAAAATCAGACAACAGTATCAAAACTAGACAAAGATGTTGACCTGATTGCAAACAATGTATTCTATTTTATTAAAAATTTAGATGAAGCCTCTAAAGAATCAGCATCTGATTTTCATATGAAAATTCTGGGTGGGCTGGAAAATATTACCTTATCTATGCAGACTATTGCTAAGTCCATATATAAACACTTTAACAACAATCATAGAGGACTTACGTACAATCAGCTGAGAGAGTTAAAAGAATTGGAAGATGATATGAGTAATTTTTTTGGTAAAATAGTTCAAACGTTCGAAAAGCAAAAATATGAGGAAATAAAAAATATTTTTACAATAAAAGAATCCTTAATAAAATCATTGAATAAGAAGACTAAATCACAAGTATCACGAACCAAGGACAAAGATTCAGGTCCTAGAAACACACGATTATATTTTGAGTTTTTAAATAAGACCCAAAACATAGTAAGTGAGTACTTAAAAATTTTGGAATTGTACTCAGAAAAATACGACAAGAAAATAGAGGAAAAATAATTCAATAATCTCAGTCTGTGAAAAAAATATTGGTGTTGTGTACTGGTAATTCATGCAGAAGTCAAATAGCTGAAGGTTACCTGAAAGGATTTTTAGTCGGAAAAGCTCAAGTTTATAGTGCGGGTGTAAAAAATCATGCTATTAATGAAAAAGCAATAAAGATTATGAAAGATGATGGTGTTGATATTTCCCAAAATGAAAGCAATCATGTATCGGAATATGAACACATTAATTTTGATTTTATTATCACCGTTTGTGATCATGCACACGAAACATGTCCAAATTTGTTTTCAAAGAAAGCTATAAGAATTCATAAAAATTTCTTTGATCCGTCAAAAATTGTTGATAAAGAAAAAATAATTTTTGGTTTTGAGAAGTGCAGAAATGAAATCAAAAAGTTTTGCCAAGAATTTTGCGCAACATATTTTTAAATTTTTTAAAAAAAGAGAATTTTATTTTTTTGAATAAATTGGATAAACAAAAAAATAATTGTTTACTAGTCATAAAAATGTATATTTCAATTTATTTTCATATTTTACAAAGACTTGAACATTTATAGATATAAATTGTCATTAAATATGTGAATTATTACGTACATTACAATAATTTTTTGTAAAAAAACGTATGTTGAAAACTTTGTTGAAAAAGTTACCAAACCCCCTTTTGAAGCAGGTAAAATAAGTTGGAACTTCACTTGTGGTAAAAATTTAGAATTTACCGTTTGCCTTAAAATTATTATTATACATTATGGAGATAGAATATATTATCAAGAGAGACTTCAGCACCAAACCTTTCAGCTTGGATAAGATCACTGGAGCAATCCATAAAGCCATGAATGCAGTTGGAAACGGGAGTGAGCAAAATGCACAGGATGTTGCCCTGTCAGTTTATCAAAAGTTAGTCGGTAGAAAAAATAATGACCAAACCTATGTTCCAACAATCGAAGAGGTGCAAGACATTGTTGAGAATGAATTGATGGATAGCAAATTTAAGGAGGTTGCAAAAGCATATATTCTTTACAGAAATAAAAGGACTCAGCAAAGACAAACTGACATTTTCGAAAAACGAATCAATTTAAAACCCTATGAGTACCCGCACTTGTATGAATACGTTCCTGCAATCAGACACTCGTACTGGATTCATTCTGAGTTTAATTTCACTAGCGACATACAAGACTTCAAAATCCAGCTAACAGATTCGGAACGCAGCGCGATAAAAAATACCATGCTAGCAATCTCTCAAATAGAAGTTGCTGTAAAGTCATTTTGGGGGGACATATACCACAGAATTCCCAAACCAGAAATCGGTTCAGTAGGATCAACTTTTGCGGAAAGTGAAGTCCGACATGCTGATGCCTACTCACACTTGCTTGAAATACTTGGACTGAACTCTGAATTTAAGGAACTCAAGAAAAAACCTGCCATCATGAAAAGAGTGCGCTATTTAGAAACAGCACTCAAGAACTCAAAGAGTGATGACAACAGAGAATACGCAGAATCAATTCTTCTATTTTCTTTATTTATTGAGCATGTTTCCCTATTCTCTCAATTCTTAATTATAATGGCATTCAACAAACACAAAAACATGTTGAAAGGAATTTCAAATGTAGTTGAAGCAACATCAAAGGAGGAGCAAATCCATGGAGACTTTGGAATTGACTTAATAAAAATACTGCAAAAAGAAAATCCAGATTGGTTCACAAAAAATTATCACGAAAGCATACAACAAATGTGCAAAGATGCTTTTGAAGCAGAGAGTGAAGTTGTTGACTGGATCTTCGAGAATGGTGAATTGGATTTTTTACCAAAAGCGGTTGTCAATGAATTCCTAAAAAACAGATTCAATAACTCCTTAGATAGCATAGGTATCGAAAAAGTATTTGATGTGGATCAGGATTTGGTCTCACAGACAGAATGGTTTGATGATGAAATCATAGGAACCAAACATGGCGACTTTTTTGTTAAGAGATCGATAAATTACAGCAAAAAAACACAAAGTATAACAAGCGACGATCTATTCTAAAGTATGCAAACCGACAACCTAACAACCGAAAAAAAATTTGCCTGGCTTAACGAAAATAGCAGAAAGTTTCTTGCTGCCGGTTATTTGGGTGAAGGTTTAACAGCAGAAAAGCGCATTGCAAACATTGCCAAAAGAGCTGAGGAGATACTCCAAATGCCAGGATATGCTGAAAAATTTTATCACTACATGTCACAGGGCTACTACTCTTTAGCCTCACCTGTGTGGTCTAACTTTGGCAAAGAAAGAGGGCTCCCAATAAGCTGCTTTGGTTCTCACATTGATGATGACATTGGAAATATTTTATATTCTCAATCAGAAGTTGGTATGATGTCCAAATTGGGTGGAGGAACATCTGGTTACTTTGGAAAGATCAGACATCGTGGAGCTGAAATAAAAGACAACGGACAAGCGTCAGGAGCCGTTCATGTTATGAGACTATTTGAGTCCATGGTTGATGTTGTCAGCCAAGGGTCAGTTAGAAGGGGGCGTTTTTCTCCATACCTACCAATCGATCACCCAGACATTATGGAATTTCTAGAAATAGGAACTGAAGGAAACCCAATACAAGAACTAACACACGGAGTCACGGTAACCAATGATTGGATGCAAGAAATGATTGATGGGGACAATGATAAAAGGACTGTTTGGGCTAAGGTATTGCAAAGCCGTGGAGAAATGGGATATCCATATATTTTCTTCACTGACAACGCAAACAACAATGCAGCAGATGTCTACAAGGACAAGAAGTTGCCTATTTATGCAAGCAATTTATGTACAGAAATTATGCTGCCCTCCGATCACAAATGGTCTTTTGTTTGTGTTTTGTCAAGCATCAATGTATTGCATTACGATAAGTGGAAGGATACAGATGCTGTTGAAACAATGATTTATTTTCTCGATGCAGTAATAACAGAATTCCTTGAAAAACTTGAGAGATACAAAAATTCCAAAAACTTAGATGATCAACAAACTTTCCTTTTTATGGAAAGAGCATATAATTTTTCCAAGGACAACCGTGCACTTGGAATGGGAGCTTTGGGATGGCATTCCTTATTGCAGTCTAAAATGTTACCCTTTGAGAGCCAAGAAGCTTACAATTTAAATAGCGAGGTTTTTAAACTAATCCAAAAACGCTCAAATGCAGCATCGAAGCACTTAGCAGAAAAATTTGGGGAACCAGAATTACTCAAGGGCTACGGAAGAAGGAATACGACTCTTAATGCAATAGCACCAACTACATCATCTGCCTTTATATTGGGTCAAGTATCTCAAGGTATAGAGCCAATATGGTCAAATATTTATGTTAAGGATATTGCGAAAATTAAAACAACGATCAAAAATCCTTTTTTAGTAAAACTTCTTGAAGACAAAGGTATGAATACACCAGAAGTATGGAAAGAAATTAGAGATATGGATGGCTCTGTCCAAGGCTTAGATTTCTTGTCTGAAAATGAAAAAGAAGTCTTTAAAACATACCCTGAGATTGATCAATTATCAATTATATATCAAGCAGCCAACAGACAAAACTACATAGATCAGGGCCAATCACTCAACATAATTATTCATCCAGATACTCCAACCAAAGAAGTCAACAAAATTCATGTCACAGCATGGAAATTAGGACTTAAGTCTCTGTACTATCAGCACAGTATGAATGCGGCACAAAAGTTCAAACAGAAAAAGGAGTGTGAAAGCTGTGAAGGTTAATTTGTCTAAAGTTTATCAATCTACATAACATCACCAATTTCAATGATTAAATATTTAATCCTATCCTTATGTCTAGTTGTGCTTGGTATTAATATTTTTTATTATGACTTTAATTATGCATTGCTTTCAGCGGAAAATAGGATTTCATTGATCGGAATGCTAGCAACATCTTGTGCTGCGCTATTAATCATAATCTTTATACAATCCGAAAAAGTTGGTAAAATCAATAAGGATTAGCGATTTGAACTACCTCAACACCAGCATCTTTTAAAAAATCAATTCCTGTGGTATCCTTATACTGGTCTATATAAACCACTCTCACAATACCCGCTTGATAAATCAATTTACTACAATCCTTACACGGTGAAAGAGTAACATATAATGTTGCTCCTGAGCATGATTGTGTTGAAGAGGCAACTTTCATGATTGCATTTGCCTCTGCATGAAGCACATACCACTTGGTGTAGTTTTCTTCATCCTCACATATATTCTCCATACCTGTTGGAGTACCGTTATAGCCATCCGAAATTATCATTCTGTTCTTGACAATCAGAGCCCCGACTTTTCTTCTTTTGCAATAGGACAGATTGCCCCACTCCCTAGCCATTTTTAAATATGCTTTGTCGTATTTGTTCTCCTTGCTTTTCACCTAAAAAAATATTAGTATAGTTAGTAAACAAATTAGAATTGACATAATTTTTATGAAGTTTTTTGAGAAAAAGTTACTTCTTGAATTTAATATTGTTGAAAGCAGTAATACAAAAAATACAATGATGATTTGAGCAATCTCAACACCAATTGTGAAACCTATTAGTGGTACAAATTCAATTTTATCAGAAAAAGTGATTTGATCATAGAAACCTGCGAAACCAAATCCGTGAATTAAACCAAACAATAACGACACTAAGTAACTTGATGATGATTTTTTCACTTGAACTTTTAGGATCAAATTACTCACTGCTGAAAATAGAATCGTTGCTGGAATTAAAAACTCAATAATATTCAAGTCGGGATTGTATATACCGTAGGTTGAGATAAACAAGGAAAATGTGTGACCAATTGTGAAAAAAGTGACAATCCAAAATAAACTATAATATCTTTTGAATGTATAAGGAAGTGTAATTGAGCTTAGAAATAGCAAATGATCATAAGCATTAATGTCTAAAATGTGATTAATACCAACTTTTAAATAAAACAAAAATGTATCCATTATTTTATTGCTCTTTCTTTTTTAATTTTCTCGTAAGCATCTTGAATTTTCTGAAACTTTTCTTTAGCAATTTTTTTATAGCTATCATCTAAGTTCTGAATTTTATCAGGATGGTGAATTTTAACCAATCTTCTGTATGAAGTTTTAATTTGTTCATTAGTTGCATCACTACTAACTTCCAATATTTTGTAAGCTGAACCAATCTGGTCAACAAACATTGCTTTGATACTATCAAAGTCAGCCAAAGATATTTTAAACAAATTAGAAAATTCCTTTAGCTTAAGCAATTCATTATTAGATACCATTCCATCTGCCTTCGCTACTGAAAATAAAAAATGTATTAATTGAAGTCGTGTTTCATAATTTGATCTTAAGAGGAAAAAACTGCATATCTCTCTCGACGAGATTTTCTGTTTGTTAATGTTTTCATTGAAGATTTTAAAAATGTTGTTAGCTCTGTTTTTTCCAAATACTGATACGAAATATTTTCTGACATAGTCCAATTCGTTCTGCGAAACCTCTCCATCTGATTTAATTAAAATAGCAGCTAAACCAAGTAAATTCAATTCAAATTTTCCTGAACTAGTCGATAAATTTTTACTTGAGAAAGTAAAATTCTTTTCAATAAAAAGACCAATGAAATAACCTATGAAAAGACCTAGCCAGCTCTTTATAATAAACATTCCAATTAATGCTCCAACGAATCTCATAAAATTAAAATCAAATTTACAAATGTGGTATATATCTTGTTTAGTATATTTGAAAAAAATATGTATCCACCAGAAATTGTAAATCCAATGAAGTCAGAGCTAACCTCAAAAGGTTTTGTTCAATTGAATTCAGACGATGATATTGAAAACTTGGTTAAGAAAGGCACCACTCTAATTGTTATAAATTCAATTTGTGGTTGCGCTGCAGCAAACGCCAGACCCGGTGTTATAAAGTCACTTGAAAATGAAAAGAAACCAGATCAGCTATTAACATCGTTTGCAGGTGTAGATAAGGTTGCTACAAATAATGCAAGAGAGCTGATGTTTCCTTTCCCCCCATCCTCACCTTGTATGGCTATATTTAAAGACGGTGAAATCGTTCATATGCTCGAAAGACACCATATTGAGGGCAGAAATGCAGAGATTATCTCAGAGAACCTTAAGGAAGCTTACAACGAATACTGCTAATTTATTTTCTTAATTTTTGGGAAAGAAATTCTAAAATTTGTTTTTCCCTTTTTTGAAGTAAATGTGATTTTACCAGAGTGAGCCGTCACCAAGTTATTAATTATGCTAAGCCCTAGGCCCATACCTTTAGACTTAGTTGTAAATCGGGGTTCAAAAATTTTTGCTTTTAAATTTGATGGTATACCTTCTCCATTATCACTTACATCAATAATGGCATTTTTATCATTCTGGTGTACAGAAACTTTAATCAAGGGTGTTTCTATGGATTTTGTTGCTTGAATGGAGTTTTTCACAAGATTTGTTATAATTCTTATCAAACTTGTTCTGTCTATTATAACCTCTATGAGCTGATCTTTAGTTTCATAAAGAATATTTTCATTAAATATATCAAGGGCCAACTTGATGGTTTTTACTAAATCTATTTTTTCATTTTTTTGAGTTGGTAAATCAGCAAAATTTGAAAAAGCGGTTGAAATAGAACTTAATACATCAATTTGTTGAATAATTGTTTTGCTAAACTCATTCACCTTACTTAACATTTTTGGATCATTAGGGTCAAATTTTAATTTAAAGTTTTGAACGCTTAGCTTCATTGGAGTTAATGGATTTTTTATTTCATGAGCAACTTGCTTGGCCATTTCTCTCCATGCTAACTCTCTCTGCGATTTTGATAATTTTTTTACATTATTATCTATTTGGGTAACCATATTATTATATGAATTAACCAACGAATACATTTCTTTACTATTAACGTTAAGGTCAATTTTTTTATTTATTTTATCCAGTCTCATTTGCTTCATCTTAAAAATTAAAGCAGAAATGGGGTTGGTGATATAGCTTGAGACCAAGTAGGATATCATGATAGCTAGGACAAAAAGTAAAAAATAAACCTGAACCAAATTTAAGATGTAGGAATTAATCTCATAAGTATTTAGTCTATCGTCATCAATGTAAGGGAAATTAAGAATCCAAATTGGTTTTTCATTGATATTAAAAATATATGAAAATGAGGACCTTAATAAGGTTTCGTCACCGCTTTTTGTAATCACAATTTTTGAATCCTCACTCGCCTCCAAATCAGTTAAAACTTGATTTGATAATGACTCTGTTTCTTCATCACTAACAGTCGATCCAATTAGGGAACCATCAATGTCGTAAAGTGTAAAGTTTATATTTTGAATTTCGGAAATCTTAATAATTTCATTTGTTAAGATTGAATCAAGAACTGTATTGATGCTAATATTTTGTTCTGGTCTCTGATTAAATAAAAAAGACAATTGATTATCTTCTAGTAATGATCTTTCTTCAAGTAAACTCCTAAGTGCTCTTTGGATTTGGGCTTCTTTTCTTTCCAATCTCAAACCATGGTAATAGTCAGAACTTTCCCGAATTTGATAATTAGTTACAATACCAGTCAATAGAAATGAAATCAAAACAAGAAAAATCATAGACAGAAAAATTCTTGTTCTCAAAAACAACTTTGGTGGTTTCATTAATTTTTTATTCAAATTTACAAGAAACAATAATTGTTCCTTTCTATTATTTTATTTTTGATACTTTAATTAAGATTCTATACTTTAATATCTCTTAAAATGAGTAAAAAACCAATTGTTGAGGTAAAAAATTTAAAAATATCTTCAAATAATAATTATTTGATTCGTGACTTATCATTCAAAGTCATGCCAAATGAAATTTTAGGAATTATTGGGGAATCTGGAAGCGGAAAATCACTAACTGCTCTCTCTATAATTGATTTAATCAAATACAAAGGTTTGAAACAACAAGGAGAAATTGTGTTCAATCCCAATTTAATCGAAACAGAAAAGGAAGAAAATTCAAAAGCAAAAAAGAGTGAAATTGCAATCATTTTTCAAGATCCAGCAAGTTATTTAAATCCATCCATGAAATGTGGAGCTCAGATCATGGAGTCTGTTAATGGTAATAAAGACAAATTGGATGAAGCTCTAAAACTGCTCCAAAAGGTTATGATAGATGAGCCAGAGAAATCTTTAAACAAGTATCCTCACCAACTAAGTGGAGGTCAGCAGCAAAGAGTCATGATTGCGATGGCACTGGCAAAAAAACCAAAAATTTTAATAGCCGATGAAGCTACATCATCACTAGACACAATTATAAAAAAAGAGATCATTAAACTTATAGTTAAACTTAAGTCTGAACTTAAATCAACCCTAGTAATTGTAACACATAATTTAAATCTAATAAAAAATATTTCTGAAAGAATAATGGTTATAAAAGATGGGGAGATTTGTGAGACTGCTTCAACAAAATCGTTTTTTAAAAGTCCAAAAACTGACTATGGTAAAAATTTGTTAAGGAGCTCCAAAATAAAATTTCCAAGGACTAAAAGTAAAACAAATAAAAAAATTCTGTGCTTACAAAATATTCAATTAGAATTGGGTTCGAGCACAATATTAAATGAAATTAATTTTATTTTAAAGGAAAGGGAATCAATTGGTATTATTGGTGAGTCTGGCTCTGGTAAAAGCTCAATTTCAAAATGTATAATTGGATATCATAATAATTACATAGGTTTAATAAAATATAAGGGTGTAAACATAAAAACCTACGGAAGAAAATTTCTCAGTAAAGAAATTCAGTTAATTTTTCAGGATCCTTATTCATCGCTTGATCCTAAAATTAAAGTTGTTAACCATATTCAACAAATCTTAAAATTTCATTTTAATCATTCTAATGTTGAATCAATGACTCTAGCCAAAGAATATTTATCAATGGTAAAATTGGATGAAAGTTTATTTCATAAATTTCCGAAACAACTTTCAGGCGGTGAAAGACAAAGGGTAGTTATTGCCGCTGCAATATCATTAAAACCCAAAATTTTGATTTGTGACGAGTGTGTCTCAGCTCTTGATAACTCTACAAGATTTTCAATTTTGGAATTACTTATTGAGTTGAAAAAAAATTTAAATTTTTCAATGATTTTTATTTCACATAATCTATCTCTTGTGAAATTAATGTGTGATAAAATTATTGTACTAAGAAATGGTAGAATTATTGAAAATGAGGCACAGTCTGAACTACATAAATCAAAAAACGAATATATTAAAAAACTCATTCAATCATCTTTTTAAATGAATTTGCCTTTTTCTGTTGTTGAACCTTTTTTTCATTTTTTATCAATTTTAATATTAATTTATCTGTGTTTGTTATCATTGATTAAATACATAAAAAAAAGCGAGTATAGTTTATTTGTTTTTAGGATTACCATTTTCAGTGTGATTTTTTATGGAATTGATCTTATTTTAAATGCAATAAAAAATGAAATGTTATCCAAAGCTTTAGTTATTGGATTGATTGCTTCAATTTTAGGCTTAATTACTCACAATGAACAATTAAAAAAAGAGAGAAAATTTTTTAGACTTTTTGTGTTTTTTAGCGTTGCACTAATTTGTTCTTTGTTTAGTACTATGTAAAAAAACAAAAGCATTCATGAATGAATGCTCTTATTATAATTATGAAAAAATTAATAATTAAAATTAACTTATTTTTGAGCCTTGATTTATTAAAAATCTGTTAAAATGAAGAAAAGTATTGGTGTTTTGGGATCTGGAAGTTGGGCAACAGCTCTTGTAAAAATACTCTCAGAAAATACATCAAATATAAATTGGTTCATAAGGAACTCTGATGTTATAGAACAGATTAAAAGAGATAAAAAGAATCCCAAGTATTTAAGTTATGTTGATTTAAATTTAAATAAGATTAAAATATCCTCAGAAATTGATGAAATCATTAATGCTAGTAATATAATCATAATTGCTATCCCATCTCCGTTTATTGAATCATCACTGATTTCATCAAAAAAATTACTTTCAAATAAATTTTTAGTGTCTGCATCAAAAGGAATAATTCCTGAGTCATTTTTAACTATCAGTGAACATTTAAATCAAGAATACAATATTCCAAAGAAAAACTTAGCAATAATTAGTGGCCCAAGCCACGCAGAAGAAGTTGCACAAGAAAAACTCACATATCTGACTGTTGGAACTAAAAATTCGAAGCTTGGTAAATATATTTCTGATCTTCTAATTACAAAATATATTATTTCTACAGTTTCCAATGATATGATAGGCATCGAATACAGTTCAAGTTTAAAAAACATTTATTCAATTATGGTAGGTATTGCTCATGGTTTAGGGTACGGAGATAACTTTGTAAGTGTTTTGATTAGTCATTGTTCAAAGGAGATGAGTGATTTTATAAAAGCTGTTCACAAAACAAATCGAAAAATTAATCACTCTGCATATCTAGGTGATTTGTTAGTTACTACTTACTCATCTTTTAGTAGAAATCGAACATTTGGAAATATGATTGGTAAAGGCTATTCTATTAACTCAGCAAAAGCTGAAATGAATATGATCGTTGAAGGTTATTACGCAACCAAAAATGCTTTCATGCTTTCGAAAAAATTATCTACAAAATTTTTAATAATTGATTTCTGCTATAAAATATTATTTGAAAACAAAAGTGCTAAAAGACAAATGAAAGAGCTCTCAAAATATCTATATTGAGGATTTAAATTGCTGTAAAAATCTAACATCGTTTTCATAAAATGTTCTAATATCCTCAATTTGATACAATAACATTGTAATTCTTTCGATACCCATACCAAATGCATAACCGGAAAACTTTTTGGGATCAATTTTACAATTTTCCAACACATTAGGGTCAACCATACCACAGCCTAGAATCTCCAGCCAACCTGTTCCCTTTGTGATTCTATGGTCAGCCTCGGAATTTAAGCCCCAATAAATATCAAGTTCTGCACTAGGCTCTGTAAAAGGGAAATATGATGGCCTGAGTCTTAATTTACTTTTACCAAATAACTCCTTTGTGAAATGTAACAAGGTTTGCTTTAAATCAACAAATGAAACATTTTCATCAACATATAATCCTTCAATTTGATGAAAAAAACAATGAGATCTTGCTGAAATATCTTCATTTCTATAAACTCTTCCTGGTGAGATGGTTCTTATGGGTGGTTCATTATTTTCCATGTGTCTAATTTGAACTGAGGAAGTGTGTGTTCTCAACAAATAATCAGGATCTTTTGAAACATAAAATGTATCCTGCATATCTCTTGCGGGGTGATACTCAGGCAGGTTCAAGGCAGTAAAATTATGCCAATCGTCTTCAATCTCTGGACCTTCAGAGATATCAAATCCAATTTTAGAAAATATATCAATAATCTTATTTTTCACAATTGAAATAGGGTGTCTTGAGCCTAATTTCAAAAAATCGGCTGGTAAGCTGTAATCAGTCTTACTTTCTTTTTTAGAAAGGGATGAAAGTTTAGCTTTTGATTTATCGATTATTTGACCAACCTTTATTTTTAATTCATTGATCTTCAATCCAAACTTTTTTCGTTTATCACTATCAACATCTTTAAGTCTGGAAAAAAGTCCAGTAACAATTCCTTTTTTTGAAATATATTTTATTCTGAACTCCTCTAGCTCATCAGAACTTTTGATGGAAATTTTTTTTATATCTGATAAATGATTATCAATTTCTTTTAACATAACTTTGGCTAAAATATTCTAATTAAATTTAATTTTAAAACCGTAAACATAAAATCTTCATTTTGAATATTATTGATATTATAATCATCGTTGTTCTACTTTATGCATTTTTAAAAGGATTTTTCAACGGTTTTATTAATGAAATTTCTTCATTTATAGGTTTTCTAATTGCTGCCTTTGTGTCGTATAATTTTTCTGGACCACTTTCCAATTTATTAATTGATTTTGTTGAAATAGATATAAAAATTCTTAATATAATTTGCTTCACAGTGTTGTTTATATTAATTGCACTTGTATTTAAAGTGTTTGGAAAGGGATTGACAAAATTAATCAAGTTTATTTCACTTGGTGCATTGAATAGATTGACAGGTGGGATTTTCAGTGCAGTAAAGTATATTATTGTTTTTACAACAATTGCAATTATCTATAAAAACTTTGTTCAAATTTATCCTGAACTGTTATCAAATGGTTATGTCGAATCCTCAAATTCATATCAATTAATGATTAGATTAGGTGAATCTATTATTAAAAATTTTAATGCCGATTATTTTATTTAATCTTTCTAAATGACGAAGTAGGAACCCATCCTTCACTGCCATTTGAGAGTCGAATTAAAGTCCAATCATTTATAGTTTCTTTAACATTTATCTTTAACCCTTCGTGTAATTTAAATATCTCTTCTGATCTTAAGTTAGGTTCGCTTCTAAAGGAAACCTCTTTGTCATATAATATAGCAGGATCACTCTCAAAATAATTGCTTTTGGAATTAATTGACATAATCAATGTGAATATAAAAATGAAAAGACTAATAATTGAATATGTAAAAAACTTTCTTTTTCGACTAGAGGTTTTTGAAATAAAAAATAATATGAAGAAGCCAACTAATAGCAGCTGAAAAAAAATTGTAAAAAATTGCCAATACTCGTAACTAAAAATTGATAAAATTGAATCAAATAGAGCGGTTATTTGATTTTTAGGTAAGGTTTCAATTTTATCTATTAACATATTTTGGGCATATGCTAAGTTATTTTTTACGCTTTCATTATCTGGTTCGAGCAATAGAGCTTTTTCATAATAAAAAATAGAATTGGGAGTGTCATTAATTTTATAATATGAATTTCCAATGTTGAAATATAAATCACTAGAATGCAGTCCACTGTCAAGTATCTTGTTGTAAACATCGATAGCATCAATATACCTACCTTCATTGTAGAGCATATTTGCTTCATCAAATTCGCTATTCTGTGAATAAGAATAGTTAATTACTAATATTAAAAAAAGGAGCCTCATAATTTGAAATTTTGAAGGTTCATAATTATTTCAACTGATTTATTATAATCATTGGTTGTATCGAATTCTGAGTTTGGTGTAAATTTAAAATATTGACATGTATTAAGTATGTTTATCAAATCATCTGTTGTGTTTTTATCAACTCCAATTTTTGATAATTTTTTGTTTATACTTTCAGAAACAAGATCAGTATTTTTAAAATCAAATTTTGTTACAAGAAAACCCGTAATACACTTTTCTAATGACTCATAGAAAAGCTCTTTTTCGTTGAGATATTTTTTTGCATTTTCCAAAGATTTAACGGCCGTTCTATTAGCAATTTTATTATTATCAATGGATTTTGATTTTTTAAATAAGATAAATTTTATAGATAAGACTGTAAAGAGAAGAAATAAGAAAATTAAGATTATTATATTTTTAAAATACTGATTAATTAATGACTGTTTTTTTGTTATTTCAAAAAGATTTGTTTCAAGTTCAATAAAATTAAACTGGCCTTTTGAGTTTAAAATATTTTTTGTTGAGCTACTTGTATCATTAGTGTTTGCAGTAATTGATGATGTTGGGCCGTCTATAATATTAACAACCAATTCTTCACTTAAAATTTTAATATATTTTTTTTCCCGTGGATTAAAATAAACAAACTCAGTAGATGGTATTGGATACTTTCCTTGAAACTGTGGAACAATAGTATAGGTATTTGATATTGAACCATTCATTCCAGAAAGACCAACTTTAACGTTTTCATTAAACTCTGGATCATACTTTTCCAATGATGATGGGACAACAAGATCAGGTATTGAAAATAGCTTAAGATTTCCGCTCCCCGTAATTTTTAATTCAACTTGGAATGATTCGTTTGAAGATAACTCACTTTTATTTGATTCTGCAAATATTTTAAAATCTCCAACGGCTCCATTGAATTCTTCTGGCTTATTTTCTTCAGGAAAAGGTTTTGTGATAATTTTTACTTTTTCTGATGAAACCTTATTGGAGGTTTGGGAATAAATTACATTTCCAAAGAAATCTCTCCTATTAGTAGGAACATCAATTGTTACATCTAGTGTCATTGGATCAATATCAATATCTCCAGCTTTTTGAGGATAAAGAAGCATTTTTTTCCAAGTCACATAATTATAACTCTTTCCATTGTGAGATGTTCTATTTATTTCAAGTCTTGGGATTTTTATATTTTGGGACCAGAAGTTTTTAAAATCCGGAGCATCAACCTCACTTAAATTTGTGACGTTGATTTTCGGGCTGAACAGTAATTTATAAACAACAGAAATTGGCTCATTGAGATATGGCGAACGTTTTGAAACTTCTGCAATTAATTCTAAGTCATCACTGACAATAGTATCAGGATTATTTGGTGATAATGAAGAACTAACAGCCTCAGTTACTAAAATATCAACTGTGCTAGTTTTATAAATATCTCCCTCAATTTCAATAGAAGCTTGACCAATTGTAAATCTTCCTCTTTTTATTGGAGTAAGGAAATAAGTATAAGTTTTTGAGAAACTCCTAACACCATTAATCCAACTATTACTTACGGATTGATTTGGGCCACCAACAACTTCAAACCCCGAAAAATCAGGAGGAGTAAAGTTATCTCCATCTTTGTTCATTTTAAAATCAACTCTTAAATTTTCATTGATACCCAGAGTTTCTTTACTGACATTTGCCTCAAATTTTACTTGAGACATTGTCAAGTTTGTAAAAAGAATAGAAATAATTAAAATTACCTTTTTCATTACCAATCTTTTTTATTTGATTTTTTTGGTGATCCTTTCATCTTTTTCTTGTTTACTTTTTCTTGCACCTTTTTTTCCTCTTTATTCATCGCCTCTAAAATATTTTTCAATTGTTGTGGTGATATTTCAGGTTTTTTTTGCTTTTCTTTCTTTTCTTTTGAGTCAGATTTATTTTTTTGATCATCGTTGTTTTTATTCTGCTGATCAGATTTATCGTCCTTGTTTTGCTGATCGTCCTTATTGTCCTTGTTGTCTTTGTTGTCTTTATTATTGTTTTGATTGTTTTTCTGATTTTTTAATAATTCTTTGGCTAATACGTAATTATACCTAGTTTCTTCATCATTGGGATTGTTTAATAAAGATCTTTTAAATGCATCTACAGCTCCCTGATAATTTTCTTCCTGCATATATGTGTTACCTAAATTATGATATGCTTTGTGCAGACTTTCTTTGTCACTCAATTTTTTTATTGATTGACTATAATTAAATCTTGCTTCAGGGCTGAGATTGTTTTTGTACAATGAATTACCTAGGTTATAAGGTGCGCTTGAGTTTAACGAATCCTTGGAATATGATTTTCTGTAATTATACTCAGCTATATTGAAATCTTGATTTTCAAAGTATGTGTTGCCATCAAAAAGAAGCTTTTTTGAATCAATATTTTCCTTGACATTTTGTGAAAAAATGAAAAAGGGAATTAAAAGAAAAATAGTTTTATTTATCATCATCAAATAAATTTAGTTTTTCAATCCATTTTGTTTTTTTCTCAAATAAAAAACTATCTAATAAAATTAAAAATAATGAAAGAGCTAAAAACCATTGGAATTGATCTTTAAAACTTGTGAATTCTTTAGCCTCGAATTCTTTTTTGTCCATATCTTTCAGCTGTAAAATTATTTCTTCAACCACCTTGCTGGTTATATCTCCTTCAATGTATTTTCCCTGAGATTGATCAGCCAATTTTTTTAGAAGTTCTGAATTAAGTTTTGTAATAACAACATCACCCTTTTCATCTTTTTTATAAGACTGTATAATATTTTTTTCTCTAATTGGTATTGGCGACCCCTTTTCACTTCCAACACCTATTGAAAAAATAATAATACCTGAATCATCAATTGTGGTATTTATTAGGTTTTCTTGAAACTCATGATCCTCTCCGTCTGAAAGTATACAAACTATTCTATTGGTTTGATTTTCGTCATCAAAATATGTACTTGAAAGTTGGATTGCATCTACAATTGAGGTTCCTTGCGAAGAAATCATATCAGTATCTAAACTCTCCAAAAACATTCTTGCAGATGAGAAATCAGATGTAATTGGCAATACAGGAATTGCTGAAGAAGCGTATGCAACTAATCCAACTCTGTCAGAGCCCAGTTGATTTATTAACTGAGATACTATTCTCTTGGACTTTTCGATCCTGTTAGGTGCAATATCCTCAGCCAACATACTTTTTGACACATCAACAGCAAAAACAATATCAACCCCTTCTCTAGTAACTGTTTTTAATTCTGTTCCAATTTTGGGATTGACTAGTCCAATTATTAAGAATATAATTGCCAATAGCTGAACAATTAATTTTAATGAATCTTTAGTTTTAGAGAATTCAGGAACTAAATAATTTAGGCTAGCCTTTGAAAAATTATTTTTAATAACCCTATTTTTCCAATATTTATTGTAAACAAAAACCATTATAATTATAGGGATAATTAAAAGGAAATAGAAAAATTTTATTTCATCTAATTGATACATCAAAAAGCACTTTTATAAATTAATTTTCTTGTTAAATACTCTATTGTAAAAAGTGATAGAGCTAGAATTACTAGGAAACGATATTTTTCATCTTTTTCTGAATACCTAATCTCTTCTATTTCTGTCTTTTCAAGTTTATCGATTTCCTTGTAAATACTCTCTAAGCTTTTGTTATCAGTGGCTCTAAAATAAAGTCCACCTGTTTTTTCAGCAATTCCCCTAAGTAATTCCTCATCAATTTCAACTTTAGTCATTCCAAATCGAAAGGATCCATCTCTATTTAAAGCAACAGGCGCTAACGCATTCCCATTGGTTCCAAGACCAATTGTGTAAGTTTTGATTCCATAATTTAGGGCCAAATCTGAAGCTGTTTCAGGATCTATAACACCCGTATTATTTACTCCATCAGTGAAAAGGATAATTACTTTACTTTTTGCTTTACTGTCTTTCAATCGGTTGACCGATGTTGCTAAACCCATTCCTATAGCTGTTCCGTCTTGAATAACGCCATCAAACACAATATCCTGTAAAGATGAAAGAATTAATTTTTCATCAGATGTGACAGGTGTTTTGGTATAGCTTTCACCAGCATAAATTACAATTCCAATTCTGTCATTTAACCTCCCCTTGACAAATTCTGATGCTACATTTTTTAATGCATCTAATCTGTTGGGCTTTAAGTCTCTTGCTAACATGCTCGATGATATATCAACAGCAATGACAATATCGATTCCACTGCTCGACTTTGATCTAATGGAGTTGCTTACTTCCTGAGGACGGGCAATAGAAAGAATGATGAAAAAGATTGAAAGTAAACGCATGATATCCAGAAAGGGGTGAAGCTTTGATTTTAGACTTGGTTTAAAATCAGTTATTGATGAAAACTTCATAAAACTCTTTCTTTTATTGCTTGTGTTATAAAAGAAATAGGCCATTACCGGAATTAAAACCAGTAACCATAAAAATTCAGGATTTTGAAATTTTAAGTCTGTCATTTTTCGAATTTTAAAGAGTTTATAACCTTGTCAATGATTTGACTTTGTATATTATTTTCAATTTCAAAAATCATTTCTAAAAAAAGAAGTTTGTTGTTAAAATCAAAAATTATGACATTATAATTTTTCTTTGCATTTATATTATTATCATTGAATGACCCAAATATTTTATTAGCCTTAATTCCATCACCAAGCTCAAGCTGTTCCTCTTTTGTTATAATATTTATAAAGTTTCTTATTTGAAAATCCTCCAATAAATCATTTAAAACATCTTGATTCTCAGTTTTAGTTTTTACATAAAGGCTTATACTAATAGATCCATTTTTAGAAATATAATTTAAATCGTTAGAAAGTGAATCTGATGATCTGACCAATGCATCAGGTGTTTGTAGTCCGAGATTGAATTCAGTATATACACTCTCAACCCAATCTTGATTTAGTAATTTTTTATCTGAGTTAAGGCTTAAAGAATCTATTGATTTTGGTGCGCCAAATAAAAAGATTACAATAGCTAATATTGTGAGAATAACTGTTAAAGCAGATGATACAATATATCTAATCTTTTTATTCTTAAGTTTTTTTTGAAACTTGAGCTCTTCTTCTTTTCTTTTTTCATTATCCCTCTGCTCATTATTGGGTATTGATTTTTTTGTGGAGGAAATTATTTCCTTGATTTTAATTTGATCACTAGTAATAGTATTTTGGTCCATTTCTAATCTTGCAAACTTCACAAGATCAGAATTACCTAATACTTCAGCCAGTGAATTAATGGTGTTTTCAGAAAGATTTATTTTTTTTGATGTTTTTAGGAGTTTTAATTTACTTATAAGTTGATTGGATGTGCTCTCCATTGCATTTGGATCAATAGAGTCATCTTCAAAATACCTTTTTACAATTTCAATTAATCTAGTGTAAAATTCTTTTAGATCCTTTTGATTATCAAGTTTTGATTTCTCAATTTCTTGTAAACTTAGAACTGCTTTTTCAAAGGGTGTCTGAAAAAAGAATTCTGTGGACTTTAACTTTTTATATGATCTGTAAATGAAAAATAAAACCAAACATCCTAAAATAAACAGAGCAAGTGGGGTTATAATTTTAAATATTGAACTATTAGGATCATCGGTAAATTTTATTTCTTTAATATCAAAAAACTTTTTTGATACAGTATCAACTTTTATTGTTATGACATCAATATCAATTTTTTCTGTCGTATAAATATCCTTCCCAATAGATAATTTTTGAGGACTTATTGAATAGGAGCCTTCATCAAAATGGGTCAAATTAAACTTTTTACTTATAATTTTTTTACTCTTTAAATAGTTGGTATCAGATGGAAATTGATCAGCAATTGTGAAAGGACTAAAATTAAAAGTCTCAGGAAAATTGATTTCCTGAAAGCTATCGCTTTCTATAATTATTTTATAAGAAAACTGTTCACCCACTTTAATTGAAGTTGTGTCAACCACAGAACTCACGAGCGTGCTATCCTGAGAATAACTAAGCTGAAAAATAAATAAGCAGATTACAGTCTTTAGAAAAAAATTAACCACGATTTTTAAAATAACCCAATAATAACTTTACATAGTCTTCATCCGTTCTACAACTAATTACGCCAGCTCCTGACTTTTTAAATAACTTTTCAAAAAAATCTCTCTTTTTTAAATATTCTGACTTGAAAAAGTTTCTAATTTTTCTTGATGAAGTATCAACCAGTTTATAATTTTTTGATTCCTGATCATACATGGAAATAAAACCAATTTCAGGGAACTCTTCTTCAAACTTGTCAAAGATTCTTATACCTGTCAAGTCGTGTTTCTTAGCAACAATTGATAAAGGCTTTTCATAATCATCAGAATTAAAGTCAGAGATCACAAAAGCAATTGATTTCTTTTTTATTATACTAGAAAAAAACTCTAGTGCAACTGAAATATCAGTCTTGGAGTTTTTAGGTTTAAATTCTATAAGTTCTCTGATAATTCTTAAAATGTGTGATCTTCCTTTACTTGGGGGAATGAATAACTCAATTTGATCAGTAAAGAGAATTAAACCTACTTTATCGTTATTCTGTATTGCAGAAAAAGCCAAAGTAGCTGAAATCTCAGTGACAATATTTTTCTTTATCTGATCCTCAGATCCGAAAAGTTTTGAACCACTTATATCAACCATAAGCATTAGAGTAAGTTCTCTTTCCTCCTCAAAAACTTTTACAAAAGGCTCATTGTATCTCGCAGTTACATTCCAATCAATTGTTCTTACATCATCTCCAAATTCGTAGGATCTAACTTCACTAAAGGTCATACCCCTTCCCTTGAAAGTACTTTGGTATTCACCACCAAATACATTGTTGGTAAGTTTTTTAGTTTTTATTTCAACCTTTCTTACCTTTTTTATGATCTCTTTTGTATCCATCTATTGACTAGGGAACCTCAACTGAATTAACAATTTTATCTATGATATCAGTGGAGCTTATATTTTCCGCTTCAGCTTCATAGGTCAATCCTATTCTGTGTCTTAATACATCATGAATAACGGCTTTGATATCCTCGGGAATGACATAGCCTCTTCTTTGGATAAAAGCATGACATTTTGCTGCTTGAGCTAGATTAATACTTCCTCTCGGTGATGAACCAAAACTAATTAAGGGTTTTAAATCTTCTAAATTATTTTGTTCAGGGTAACGAGTTGCGAAAATTAACTTTAAAATATATTTTTCAATTTTTTCATCCATGTAGACTTGCTTTACAGATTCCTGTGCCTTAAGAATGTCTTTAATAGAAACGACAGGCTTTACTTTGCTAAACGATTCGTTGATGTTTGATCTAACTATCAATTGCTCATCGTCAAACTCAGGATAAGATATCACACACTTTAACATGAATCTGTCCATTTGAGCTTCCGGAAGCGGATAAGTTCCTTCCTGCTCAATCGGGTTCTGGGTAGCCATTACTAGGAAGGGTAATTGTAATTTAAAAGTACTATCCCCAATTGTAACTTGCTTTTCTTGCATAGATTCAAGTAAAGCCGATTGGACTTTTGCAGGTGCTCTGTTGATTTCATCTGCCAACACAAAATTTGCAAAAATTGGCCCTTTCTTGATTGAAAAATCATTCTGCTTTATATTGTAAATCATTGTTCCAACAACATCAGCTGGTAACAAGTCAGGTGTAAATTGAATTCTGCTAAATGTTCCTTTAACTGCTTGACTTAATGTATTAATCGCAAGGGTTTTTGCAAGACCAGGCACACCCTCAAGAAGAATGTGGCCTTTACCAAGCAGTCCAATTAATAACCTTTCCAGCATGTATTTTTGACCAACGATTACTTTATTAATTTCAATAAGTAAGAGGTCTATGAATTCGCTGTCTTTTTTTATTTGAGCATTAATTTTATTAATGTCAACATTATTATTTTCCATAAGATAAATTTCAGGTAAGCAATTTTATTAAAAAATGTTGAGGAAAAGTGTTAAATAATGGTTAAAGAATTTAAGTCAATTATTTAGAAAAATCTCCGTTTGTAAATTCTTTAATTACATCAAAAATAAAATCCCAAATCTCAAAAGCAATTAAAAAATATATCAAAAATTGCCACCATTTTAGTTCAAAATCAAATATTTCTTTAGCAATGATTAAGGGAATAAATACCAAAATCATTACAATTAATGTTTTTAAAAATTTTCTTAAATATTTATTCATTTCTTTTTCTTGGTTTTGAAATAAATTATGGATTCTACGATTATGGCAATTACGAAAATTATCGACATTGTCTCCCAAATTGACATTCCATAACTGCTTAATGTGAGGCCAATAACAAAAGCAACAAAAAATCTCCAAGCATTTTTTCTAAAAGATTCTTTCATATAAAACAAAATTAAAAAGAAAGTAGTTTACTAGAAAGTTCTAGGTTATTTATCATCTTTCTTTTTATCCTTTGTGAAATATATATCAATAGCACCAACTACAAAACCAAAAACAATAATATAGACCCACCAATAATCAGGTTTTTCTAAAGAAATCAATCCACCAAAAGCACCGATTGTATATACAGTCCAATTTCTTTTTAGATGTTTTTTCATAGTTTATATTAAGCTTCAATTAAGGTGTATAGAGTTTGTTTTTGTAAATAAGCTCAATAACTTTATCTGGAACAAGATGGTTAATGTTTAATCCCTTGCTAATATTATCTCTTATCTCAGAGGAGGAAATTTCCATTAGTTTACAATCACAGATTTTTACATTTGGGTGAGATTCAAGAGTACCATTTGATTCTGACTCAATATCTCTAGGATAAACATAAACCCCTATGTCTAAAATTCTCTCATAATTTTTCCATTTATCAAGATGCATCAAGTTGTCTTGACCAATAATTACGGAAAAATCAATGTTGGGGTGCATCTCTAAAAGTTTTGAAACTGTATCAGATGTGTGGTTGGGTTGCTTCAAAGAAAACTCAACATCCGAACAAACAAAATTTAGATTTCCATCACAAAACTTTTTAACCATTTCAAGCCTAATTTTTTCATCCGTTAAAACTAGTTTTTCTTTGTGTGGATTATGGGGTGTAATAACAAACCAAATTTGATCAAAGTAATTTTCTAAAAAATATGATGCAATTTGGTCATGTCCAATGTGAAGAGGATCAAAAGTGCCAAAAAATAAACCAACTTTCATTTTAGGAATTTCTCAACTTTATCTATTAATTCTTGTTTTGCAACATCCAACTCTTCATTAATAATTACCGTATCAAAATCAGCTTCTGTTTTCATTTCAATTTCCGCTTTTTTTATTCTTTCTTTTATTTCACTAGGTTCATTCTTTTTTCTATCAATTAATCTTTTCTCTAAAACATTAATACTTGGGGGTTTAATAAAAATTGAAATTGCACGACTTTTAAAGTACTTTTTTAATGATAGTGCTCCTAATACATCAACGTCAAAAACTATATTGTGATTGATAATCAGATTGTTTACTTCTGACTTTAGAGTCCCATAATACATATTTTCATAAACTTTTTCGTATTCAATAAAGTCTTGGTTTTCAATACTATTTTTAAATTCATCTTGTGAAAAAAAGAAATAATCCTTTCCATTAATTTCATGATCTCTTTTTTTTCTTGTTGTTGCAGAAACAGAAAATTTAAAGTTTAGTTTTTCAACAGAAAGTAGGTGTCGGGCAAGAGTGGTTTTTCCACTTCCTGAGGGTGCACTCAATATTACTACCTTACCTGCCATTATAGAATGTTTAATAATTGTTCTCTGATTTTTTCTACACTTGACTTCATCTCTACAACATGGTTTTGAATCAATGCATTGTTGGATTTTGATCCAATTGTATTTATTTCTCTACCCATTTCTTGACATATAAATCCAAGTTTCTTTCCTTTTTCAACTGACTTATTTTTTAAAGTATCATTAAAAAAATTAATATGACTGCCTAACCTTACTATCTCCTCATTGATATCTATTTTTTCCAAATAATAAAACATCTCTTGTTCAAATTTTCCGTGGTCATATTCAACATTTAAATTTCTGACTTTCTTTTCTAAATTTTCCTCAACGGATTTTTTATGATACTTACTCTCTTTTTTTATTTTGTCAGAGTAAGTATTTATCATTTTGATATTTTCTGCCAAATCTTTTTTTGTGTTTTGTCCCTCTTTGATTCTAAATGAAATCAATTGTTTAATAACTGAATTCAGTAAGACTATTATCTTTTTTGATACTTTTTCAGGTATCTTATTTTCACTTTTGCTAATAGTATTTGGAAGATTTAAAATTGAATTTAACAACTGAGATTTGTCGAATTTTGAAATATCATTTAAATCCTTAAAATAGTTTTTGATAACATTTTTATTGAAACTAAATGAGTCATCTGAAATTCCTATCAGCTTAATATTTAATTCAACTTTACCTCTCAGTAAAAACTTTTTTAAGAGATTATTAATTTCTAACTCATGTTTATACAAGGTGGGTGGTAACGATAGTTTTGAATCAAAATATCTGCTATTCAATGCTCTTAATTCGATATTAATTTCGAAATCATCAATTTTAAAAGACTTTGACCCATATCCGGTCATTGACTGAAGCATGTACAAAATTAGAAAATCTTTTTGAGTATTTTACTCAATTTCTCTAACCCAAATATTTCTGAAGCTTACTTTAGTGCAACAATGTTCTTGAATAGCTATAGGCCCATCCCCATGAACTATATTTTTTGGTTGGCCAACATTTTCTGTTGAACCTAAAATTTTGACATTATTATGAATTAATATGCCGTTATGAAAAACTGTAATTGATCCCTCCCTAAACTTTTTTCCATATTCATCAAATTTAGGAGAAACGAAGACTATATCGTAAGATTGCCATTGATCATTTGGTCTAGATGCATTAACAAGTGGTATATGTTGCTTGTAAATTGACCCTGCCATACCATTTACGTAAGTCTTGTTATCGAAACTGTTTAAAATTTGTATTTCATAAAGGTTATGAAAAAAAACTCCACTGTTTGATTGGTATTGTGATCTGTCCTTATATTTTAACTCACTGCAACCCCAAAATCTTTTTAACCCAAAATCATCAGGACATAAATCTTCAAAATCTAAAAGACCATCTTCATCTCTATCGGATTCCATGTCAATTTCGGATGATGTTTTCCACTCAATGTGAAGTTGAACAGAACCAAAATTCTCAATTGTTTGAATACCTTCACCAGGATTTTCAGAAAACATTGATCCATCATCAGCGATTTTCCAATTGGATTTTTCGTTTGACCATCTTTGTGACCAGTTCTTAAGATCTTTACCATCAAATAGAATTATTGCATCGCTGGGTGGACTGGTAAAATTTATTGATTTGATTTTTTTAGGTACTGGGCCCCACAGTTCAGTATCTTGTGGAGTTTGTGAAAATAAAATACAAGGGATTAAAAAAAAGTAAATAAATTTTCTAATCAATACCCAAAATTTTATTTATGTTTTCGTTTTCTCCACCAGCAAAATCATCAAAGGTCTTTGAAGTAACTTGAATGATGTGATTATCGATAAATTTTGAACCTTCCTTAGCCCCTTGTTCTGGACTTTTAATACAACACTCCCATTCCAATACTGCCCAACCATCAAATCCATATTGACTTAACTTTGAGAAGATTGTTTTAAAATCAATTTGACCATCACCCAGAGATCTAAATCTACCTGGTCTATCAATCCAGTCTTGATATCCACCATAAACACCAGACTTCCCTGTTGGATTAAATTCTGCATCTTTAACATGAAACATTTTAATGTAATCATGATAGAAATCTATGTATTGCAGATAATCCAATTGTTGCAAAATAAAATGACTGGGGTCATATAACATTTTTACTGACGAATGATTTTTTGTTGCTGCTAAAAATTTTTCAAATGTAATGCCATCATGCAGGTCTTCACCAGGATGAATCTCATAACAAATTTGCACACCTTTATCCTTTGCATGATCCAAGATAGGAATCCATCTTTTTGCGAGTTCTTTAAAACCGGTATCGACTAATCCGGAGGGTCTTTGTGGCCAAGGATACATAGTGTGAAACATTAGTGATCCTGAGAAAGAAGCCATTGGTTTTATTTTCAAAAAACTGCTAGCATTTATTGCGTCGATCATCTGGCTTTTTGCCCACTTTGTTCTTTCTCCAACATTTCCATGTAAATTTTTTGGGGCAAATGAGTCAAACATAGTATCATAACTTGGGTGTGTAGCTATCAATTGACCCTGCAGATGAGTTGAAAGTTCACTAATTTCAAGACCGTTATCAGAGACAATCCCTTTTATTTCGTCGCAATAGGTTTTACTTTTTCCCGCAGTTTCTAAGTCAAAAACCCTATTATCCCAAGTAGGAATTTGTATGGCCTTGTAACCAAGATTTTTTGCCCATTTTGAGATACTGTCTAGATTATTAAACGGTTTATCATCTCCTAAAAACTGAGCCAAGAAAATTGCAGGACCTTTAATGGTTTTCATGAGTTTATAATTTTTTCTAATAACTTTTTTGTTGCAAGAATTCCTTCATCTTCACTTAATCTATTTCCTTCATATTCGATTCCAATATAACCTTCATATGGGTGATTATTAACTATCCTCATCATTTTATAATAATCAATATATTTCTCATCACCATTGTCTAGAAAATCATAAGATTTTGCACTTAAAGCTTTTGCATATGGCATTAAATCATTGATTCCCTCATATCTATCATACCATTTTTTACAAACATTTAAGTTAGAGGGGTTCGGTGAGCCCTTAATGCAAAAGTTACCAAAATCAGGTAAAGTTCCGCAGTTGTCCAATGTAATTGATTTCATGACCTCCGCCAAATACTTACCGTTTGATGAAAAACCTCCATGGTTCTCTACTGTTATGTTTAGGCTGGGTGAATATTCACACAAAGTATTTAATGAAATAATTGAGTTTTGTTTCCATCGATTGAAACTATTACTTCCTCTAAGATCCACCCTTACCGACTCACAACCAATTTCATTAGCAACATCAATCCAGGCCTTGTGTTTATCAATAGCTCTTGCTCTAGATTTTTTATTGTTTGATGCTAATTCACCCTCCTGAGAAATCATTATCAATAAATTTTTAACTCCATTATCATTTGCTCTTTGATTTAAATCCTTAGAAAGATTTTTCATTGAGTTTTTAGATAAGTAATTTGAGTGAACTGAATACAATGTGTTTACATGCTCAATAGCATCAATTTCCAACTCTCTTGCTTTTTTTGCAAAATCTATTGGTGAAATATCACCTTTTGAAATAGAACCATTTATAGACCACTGCGCCAAAGAAATTTTATATTTTTTGGCATTAATATTGTTTAATTTGAGTACATCTAATGAAGCTAAGCCAAATAATGAAGATGATAATAAACCCGAAAAATTTCTTCTGTTCAAAACAAGTATTTTAAGTATTACTAAATATAAAAATTTAATTATGAATTGTAACTTTATGAAAATAAATCATTTGATGAAAATTAAGACCATCCCCCTTTTCTTGATGTTATTTTTAATATCATGTAAAAATGAACCTGCAAAGGAAAGGTTTAGCTATGAAAGGGTTCAAGAAAATGAGAATAAAACCGTAAACAATGAGCAAACAGTTATTATATTAAATTCAAACGACTTAATGCTTTTTGACAAAACATCGTTATCAGCCAAAGCCGGAAAAAATATAAGACTAGTCTTAAATCATACTGGTAAAATTGGAAAAGAATTTATGGGACACAATTTTGTTTTATTAAAAAAAGATGTTGATGTTGATGATTTTGCAATGCTTGCACTTGATTTTAAGGAGAATGAATATATTCCTGAAAACAATGACTTCATTGTTCATACAAAAATGCTCGGTGGAGGAGAAAGTGATACAATAAATTTCACAATTGAAGAGCCGGGTAGTTACACATATGTATGTACATTTCCGGGACATTATCAAATTATGCAAGGGATATTAACAATAGAATAATGAAATTTAATACAAAGGTTATTCATGGTGGACAAATAAAAGAAAAAGGGTACGGTGCAGTAATGCCACCTATATACCAAACATCTACTTATGCTCAATCTGAACCTGGTGCTCATCAAGGTTACGAGTATAGCAGAACTCAAAATCCAACAAGGCATGCGCTTGAAAACTCCATTGCAAGCTTAGAAAATGCAAAGTATGGTCTTGCGTTTAGTTCTGGGTTAAGTGCAATCGATGCAATTTTAAAATTATTTAAGCCTGGGGATGAAATAATTAGTACTCACGATCTTTATGGTGGGTCTTATCGATTGTTCAATAAAATTTATAAGAAATATGGACTCAAATTTATTTTTGAAGATTTAAAAGATCTACAAAAAGTTGAGAAATTAATTACTCCAAAAACAAAGTTGATTTGGGTTGAAACTCCCACAAACCCTATGATTAATGTTATTGATATCGCCGCAATTTCTGAAATATGTAAAGAAAATAATATTCTCCTTGGAGTTGATAATACGTTCTCCACTCCTTATCTTCAAAGACCTTTAGATTTGGGGGCTGATATAGTTATGCACTCCGGAACAAAGTATTTAGCTGGCCATAGTGATGTTATTATTGGGCTAATTGCCTTAAATGATGAAAAAATAGCCGAAAATCTATTTTTTATACAAAATTCTAGTGGTGCAATATGTGGGCCAATGGATGCATTCCTCACTTTAAGAGGAATAAAAACACTTCATGTCAGAATGGATAGACACTGCTCTAACGGAGAAAAAGTTTTTGAATATTTAAAGCAATGTAAAAAAGTTGAAAAAATATATTGGCCAGGTCTAGAGTCTCATCCAAATCATTTGGTGGCAAAAAAACAGATGAAAAAATTTGGAGGCATGATATCCTTTACTTTTGCTGGAAATATGTTTAGTGATGTTGTTGAATTCACAAAAAAACTAAAAGTTTTCACACTTGCTGAATCTCTTGGTGGTGTTGAAAGTTTAGTCAATCATCCTGCTACTATGACGCACGCTTCAATGCCAAAAAAGGACAGAGAAAGAAATGGTATTACAGAGTCTTTAATTAGATTAAGTGTTGGTATTGAAGATTCAGCTGACCTAATAAAAGATCTTGACAAAGCAATTAATTAATATTGCTTACATTTAGACAATAATCAATCTAAATGCAAAAAAAATTAAATAGTTTTTTACGTGAGATTGAAAAAAGAAATTCTCATGAACCCGAGTTCATGCAAGCCGTAAAGGAAGTTGCTGATGACCTCATCCCATACATTATTAAGCAAGACATATATCATGGTAAGAATATCCTAATGCGAATGTGTGAGCCTGAAAGGGTTTTAATGTTTAGAGTGAACTGGGTAGATGATAATGGTGAAATTAGAGTTAATAGAGGCTACAGAATTGAAATGAATTCTGCAATAGGTCCTTACAAAGGAGGTTTAAGATTTCATCCCTCTGTGAATTTGAGTATTTTAAAATTTCTTGCATTTGAACAAGTATTCAAGAATAGTTTAACTACTCTTCCAATGGGAGGCGGAAAAGGAGGTTCAGATTTTGACCCTAAGAACAAATCTGATTCTGAGGTAATGCGGTTTTGTCAAAGTTTTATGACAGAACTTTTTAGACATATTGGACCTAACACAGATATTCCAGCGGGTGATATTGGAGTTGGTGGAAGGGAAATTGGTTATATGTTTGGGCAATATAAAAGACTGAAAAATGAATTTACGGGTGTATTGACAGGGAAGGGTGTAAGTTGGGGTGGTTCATTAATTAGACCTGAGGCTACAGGTTATGGAACTGTTTATTTTGCTGAGGATATGTTAAATTATGAAGGCAACAGCTTAAAAGGAAAAACTGTAACAATTTCAGGTGCTGGTAATGTCGCTCAGTATGCAGCCGAAAAGTGTCTTCATCTTGGTGCTAAAGTTTTAACAATGTCAGATTCAAACGGATTTATATTTGATAAAGATGGAATTAATGAAGACAAGCTAAAGCATATTATGTTTTTAAAAAATGTAAAAAGATCTAGGATATCCGAATATTTAAAAAAATATCCAAACGCATCGTATGTAAAAGACAAAAAGCCCTGGTCAATAAAATGTGATGTTGCACTTCCTTGTGCAACCCAAAATGAGTTAGATCACCTTGATGCAAAAAACTTAATTTCAAATGGATGTTATTGTGTTGCTGAAGGTGCAAATATGCCGTGCACTATTAAGGCTATTTCTGAATTCAAACAGAATAAAATTTTATATGCACCAGGTAAAGCGTCAAATGCTGGTGGGGTAGCAGTATCTGGTCTTGAAATGGCTCAAAATTCATTAAGGTATTCTTGGTCAAGAGAAGAAGTTGATGAGAAACTAAAACAAATAATGATCAACATTCATAGATCATGCCTAGAATTCGGAAAAGAAAAGGACTACATAAATTATGGAAAGGGTGCCAATATATCTTCTTTCATAAAAGTTGCTGATGCAATGTTAGCCCAGGGTGTTGTATAAAATTCATGGCTAGCGTTACTGAGGCAATTATTTTAAATTCCATAAAATACTCTGAAACGAGCGTAATCATGAAATGTTATTCTCAAAATTATGGAATTCTATCTTTTATTATTAAAGGTATAAGGAGTAGTAA
>CACIGC010000003.1 GCA_902586095.1 uncultured Bacteroidota bacterium
TAAGATCAGCATATCAATGAGTGGTTCTGACAGCTACAACATCAATATTAACGGCATAGACACAACAGTTGATGAAGATCTGTTTGATACGGAGCTTTCTACAGGTTTGAGTATTATTAGGATATCTACGGATCTTGAGTGTCAAGGAGTGATTGAGAGGGAGGTATTTATATCGGAGAAGATCCATTATTATCCAAATCCAACAATCAGCAATGTGAACGTACATGTAGGAGGGGAGGATGCATCAGTAAAAGTGAGTGTATTTAGTGAGAAGGGAGATTTGATTTACACAAGAGATCAAAGTGTAGAACAAGGCTCAAGAAAGATTCATATTGATCTTACAAATCAAATTACGGGCACGTACATCGTAACACTGGAGAGCAAAACTGTCAGACAAAGCTTTAAAATTATTAGAGAATAAACTATATTTACATGACCATATGAAAAAAAATTTAAAAATATTTTTCCTTTCTGTTTTGATGATTTCTTGTGGAGGTGGAAGTGGAGATGGAGATAGTGGTGGAGGTGATCCTCCTCCCGCACCAACTCCCCCAGGAAACCCGTCCTTAACGAGTCCTGCTAATAATACTGTATGTGAAACAGGAACAAGTATTTCTGATACTCAAAGCAATGTTGTTTTTTCATGGCAAGCTTCTAGTGCTACAGATTCTTATGATTTAGAAGTTAAAAATTTAGATACAAATTCAATTCAGAACATTACAGGAATTACCACAACAACATCAACAATTGCATTAGATAAAGGAGAGCCTTATTCTTGGAAAGTGATTTCGAAAAACAACACAAGCAATCAAACAGGCTCAAGCACTACATGGAAATTTTATCTAGCAGGAATCGGAACTAAAAATTATGCACCATTTCCAGCAGAATTAAAATCTCCAAAATCAGGCGCTACTGTAACTCGTAATTCTGAGGGTAAAATAAATTTTGAATGGGAGGGATATGATCCTGATCAGGGAGATCAGTTGAATTATACACTTTATTTAGACAAGACAGATGGCAAACAAACACCCTCAAGTGATTTAACAGATTTAAATGTTAAAACAATTAGTGTTTCAGTTGATGGTTCTACAACATATTATTGGAGGGTAAAGACCTCTGATGGTACGAACAGTAGTTTTTCAAACATTTACTCATTCAAAACAGAATAAAAAACTCCACCCACTTATGGCAAAATCTCAACAAACATTCAATAAGTTAGAAAGGGAAAAAAATAAAGCTAAAAAAAGAGAGGAAAAACGAAAAAAGATGCAAGCACGTAAAGAAGCTCGTGCCAGAGGTGAATTAAAACAAGATGAATTTGTTTATGTTGATCATCTCGGTAATTTTAGAGATACACCCCCTGATCCTGAGGAAAGAGAAGAAATTAATCTTGAATCCATCCAGATAAGCACCAACAAGAAGATTGATACGGATGAAAAATATTTTGGCAAAGTAACTTTTTATGAGCCTGATAAAGGTTATGGATTTATCAAAAATTCCGTATCGCAGGATTCTTATTTTTTTCATTTCAGTGAATGTCCTGATCCTTTAGATGTTGGTGATAAAGTTGAATTTGACCTTGCCAAAGGAGAAAAAGGAATGAATGCTGTTAAAATAAATAAACTATGATGAACCATAATATATATTATGTTAAATTATATCTAGGAACTTATGATTCGTAAAATTAGTATTGTACTACTCTCTATTGTTGTAATATCATCAATTTACATTGTCTATATAATAAAAAACCCTGTAAGTCCCTTAGAAACAGTTCAAAATGACGATTCAACAATTTCAATTACTTACAGTAGACCCTTTAAAAAAGATAGGCTAATCTTTGGTAAGGAATCTGACAGTGCACTTGTACCCTTTGGAAAGTATTGGAGAACAGGAGCAAATAAACATACATTTATTAAAAATAGCCAGGATATTGAAATCAATGGAAAACCCCTTTCCACTGGCGAATATTCAATTTTTACCATCCCTTCAGAAAATGAATGGGAGGTTTTTTTCAACACAAATATTAATTATTTTGGAGCTAATAGACCTGACAGTTCAAATGACATTGTATCCATTAAGGTTCCAGTAATTAATCTACTTAATGAAGTTGAACAACTTACAATCGATTTTGAAAAAGACTCCATTTTCAATTACATTTCAATAAAATGGGACCTTTCTAAGGTTATTATCCCTTTTAGGTAATATGAGATCTGTATCTTTTAGAAAAACAATTGGTTATATCTTAATAATTTTTATTGTTTTTTTAATAGTATCTGGAATATCTTATTATGTTATCATATCTATACAAAACAAAAACAACTTAATGGATATCGGAGATTACTCTCCAAAATCTACACTTGTCGTTGAGGAAAATAAAGTTTTCAAATCAAAATTTCCATTTGTTGATGTTCATAGCCATCACTGGGATATGCCCATTCAAGATTTATCTAAGCTAGTTTCTGAGATGGATAGTTTGAACATGGCATTTTTGATAAATCTCAGTGGGTCTGGATTGGCCACATTTTTTGGAAAACAAGATTTAATGGAGAAGAATTTGGAAAGTACAATTAGAAATGTAAAGAATAATTTTCCTAAAAGATTTGGAGTTTTTTTTAACATCAATTTTAATGGAATAGATAATGATGATTTTAAAAGTAGCACTACCCTACTAATCAATGAAGCAGTAAAAAAGGGTGCAATTGGATTAAAAGTTTATAAAAATCTAGGTCTAAACTTGAGGGATTCAAAAGGAAATAGAGTATCTGTAGATGATAAGAGGTTATCTTTTATATGGCAAGAATGCGCTAAGTTAGGAATTCCGGTACTTATACATTCTGGAGAACCTAAGGCATTTTTTGACCCGATAGATAAATTTAATGAGAGATGGCTTCATGCACGTGAAAAGCCAAATAGTTTTCGCCCAGGCGATCAATACCCTTCTTTTGAAAAGGTAATGATGGAACAACACAATATGTTTAGAAAACATCCAAAAACAACTTTTATAAATGCTCATTTTGGATGGTATGCCAACGACCTAAATAAGCTATCAAATCTTCTTGATGAATTACAAAATATACATGTTGAATTTGGAGCAGTTATCAATGAACTTGGTAGACAACCTAGAGCTGCCAGAAAGTTTTTTATCGATTACCAAGACAGAATTCTTTTCGGCAAGGATATCTACAAAATGGATGAATATTACATATATTTTAGAGTTTTGGAAACAAGCGATGAGTATATCCAATATTTTCGAAAAAGACATGGACTTTGGAGATTGTACGGAATGGATTTGCCAGACAATGTTTTAAAAAAAATATATTTTGAGAATGCATTGAAATTGTTTCCATCAATTGATAAATCCCTTTTTAATTAATATTCATAATTTTGAAAAATGAAAATCGGAATTCCTAAAGAAATTAAAGATAGCGAACACCGTGTTGGGATGACACCATCAGGTGTCCTGACATTGGTTGAAAATAAGCATGATGTTTTTGTACAATCTGGTGCTGGATTAGGTAGTAGATTTTCTGATGATGAATACAGACTTGTTGGGGCTAAAATTTTAAAAACTATTGAAGAAGTTTATGATATTTCTGAGATGATTATCAAAGTTAAAGAACCCTTGAAGAAAGAGTATTCGTTAATTAAGGAGGGTCAAATCATTTACACTTTTTTTCATTTCGCCTCATCTAAAGAACTGACCCAAGCCATGATTGATAGTAATTCAATTTGTATAGCTTATGAAACTGTTGAGAATTCAGATGGTTCTCTTCCCCTACTGACACCTATGTCTGAAGTAGCTGGGAGAATGGCTGCGCAACAAGGCGCAAAATTTCTTGAAAAGCATCAAAACGGATGTGGCATACTTCTAGGTGGAATACCTGGCGTAAGTCCAGCAAAAGCCGTAGTAATTGGTGGTGGAGTTGTTGGAACGCAGTCTGCAAAAATGCTTTCTGGTCTAGGTGCAGATGTCACAATATTAGACATAAGTTTAGAGAGACTTCGAGAGTTAGAGGATATCATGCCCAAAAATGTTAAAACAAAATTCTCAAATCATTACAATATTAAAGAGTGTATAAAAAATGCACATTTAGTGATTGGTGCGGTATTACTTCCTGGCGCAAAGGCGCCAAATTTAATTACTAAAGAGATGTTAAAAGATCTTGAGAAAGGGACTGTTCTAGTCGATGTTGCAGTTGATCAAGGTGGATGCTTCGAAACAACAAAACCAACTACACACAGTGATCCAACCTATATTATCGATGATGTTCTTCACTATTCAGTGGCAAATATGCCTGGCGCTGTTCCTATGACTTCAACCGAGGGTTTGACAAATGCAACTATCTACTATGCAATTGAAATTGCAAACAAGGGATGGAAACAAGCTTGTATTGAAAATAATCCTTTAAAAAAGGGATTGAATATTGTCAGAGGTGATATTGTTTATCAAGCTGTTGCCGAAGCCTTTAACATGAAATACACAAAGTTAAATTTTTAATTAATGAAAAATATTCCCTCCGTTGACCTAAATGATTTTTTATCAAATGATATTGATAAAAAAAAAGCTTTTGTAAATAAACTTGGAAAGGCCTATAATGAAATAGGTTTTGTAGCATTAAAAGGTCATTTTCTTAATGATAATGATATTAAAGAAGTTTATTCCTCAATTAGAGAATTTTTTGATTTACCTGAAGAAATAAAAGCAAAATATGAACTTGATGGCTTCGACGGCCAGAGGGGTTATACTTCATTTGGTAAAGAACACGCAAAAGGAAAAAAACATGGCGATTTAAAGGAGTTTTGGCATTTTGGTCAATACTTAGATGATGACGAATACATAAAATTTAACTATCCCAAGAATCAAATAGTCAACGAGTTGCCAAGATTTAATAATATTGGTAAAAAGGTATTTCAATCGCTAGAAAAGACTGCAATTTATGTTTTAAGAGCTATCTCACTGTACTTAGATTTGGAAGAAGATCACTTTGATAAATATGTAAAAAAGGGAAATAGTATATTAAGACCAATCCACTACCCCCCAATACAGACCAAGCCCAAAGGTGCAGAACGAGCTGCCGCACATGGTGATATTAATTTAATTACTCTTTTGATGGGAGCCCAAGGAAGAGGTTTACAAGTTCTAACAAATGATGGTGATTGGATCGATGCAATTGCAAAAGATGATGAAATTGTAATTAATGTTGGAGACATGCTTTCCCGATACACCAACAACAAGCTAAAATCAACCATTCATAAGGTTATCAATCCACCAAAAGAGCTGTGGAAGAAATCCAGGTATTCAATTCCTTTTTTCCTTCATCCAGTCGGAACAATGAGTTTGAATGTATTAGATTCCTGTATTGATGAAAATAATCCAAAAAAATATGAGGATATAACAGCTCACGAATTTTTAATTCAGAGACTAAGAGATATTGGAGTTCTTTGAATGAAAAAACTAAATTCATTACAGGAATTGGGTTCTTTGATACCCGATGGATTTAAAACAAAAAAATCATTTGATATTGGTAACAGTTTTTCTAAACAATATCTTGAGGCTCACTATTCTGTAAAGGGAAGAGCTGGCGTGCCTGTAATAATTATAAAAGGGTTTAAAAATATGAGCTCTGAACAACTTAAAAATCTATCAAAAACAATAAAAAGCAAGATAGGTGTTGGCGGGAGTATCAAAAATAGCGAGTTATTCTTTCAAGGAGATAACAGAAAAAAAATCATTTCAATATTAGAGTCACAAGGTCATGTTGTTAAGAGAGTTGGTGGTTAATGTTTAATTAACCATCATGCTCTCCAATTGTTGAATTCTTACTTAAAAGAAATATAAAAATTCCAAGACCTACGATAGCTGAAAAGGCTGTTATCGTTGATCCACCAACAGCTATTGGTAGAATATCCAATACTGCTTCGATTACAATAAATCCAATAAAAATTTTAAATGCATTCGATGGAAATAAAGCTGAAATTCTCTTATAGCATGTAGCCCAATAAAACCATACTACTGGGATTAAAAAAACTATAAATGCTATGATAATACCTCCACTAATATTTGAAATTAGTCCGCTCATAACCTCACTGGGATTTTCAACCATTGCCATTCCAAGTTTTTCTCCCATCTCTTGTTGCTCTTGAGGTCCAAATGTTGCTGCTTCTTCAAGGTCATAGCCAAGGTATCCGAATACGGCTGTACTAAGTCCCGTAATTGAAATTACCAAGAGTGGGATAGACATAAGGATTGTAAAGAGGAGTCTTAGAAGATATGTAGTACCATTAATTGTACCCCTGAATTGGAAAAATTTTTTCATTTTTTTAATGTTAATTTACACAATTATATCCAATTAATAGGGATAGAATTGTTTTTAATTAAAAACTCATTACATTTTTTAAAATGACTATTACCAAACCAATATCCTTTGTTGGCACTTAGTGGTGATGGATGCCCTGACTTTAAAATTAAATGATCATAATCATCAATAAACTTTTCTTTGCTTTTTGCATAGTTTCCCCACAGCATAAAAACCAATCCTTTCTTCTCTCTTGAAATTATGTTAATGACATTATCAGTGAATTTTTCCCAACCAATATATTTATGACTTCCAGGAAATCTTTTTCTAACTGTTAATACAGAATTTAGTAAGAGGACACCTTGGTCAGCCCAATCCGATAAATCACTTTTCAATCTTAATTCCCCATAATTTGTATCCAATTCTTTGAATATATTAACCAGAGAAGGCGGGTTTTCAATTTCATTTTCAACAGAAAAACATAGACCATTAGCTTGATTATCTCCATGGTATGGATCTTGACCAATAATTACGACTTTTAATTTTTCTAAGGGACATGAATCAAAAGCTCTAAAAATATTTTTTCCTTTTGGACAACATTTGAAGTTATTATACTCTTGTTTTGTTTTATCAATGATATCAAGAAAATAATCAGAATTAAATTCGTTTTGTAAAAGTTTCTTCCAGGGTTCTGAAATCCTTACGCTCAAGTTTTATTACGTTGAAGTTTTGAGACAATCATTGACACAGTAGCATCTCCACTAACATTTATTACTGTTCTGCACATATCAAGGGGACGGTCTACTGCAAATATTAATGCTAGTCCTGCCTCAGGAATTCCAGCCTGAGCCAAAACTATAACAAGCATAACAATTCCTGCACTTGGAACTGCAGCGGCTCCAATCGATGCTAAAGTTGCTGTTGAAATTATACCAAGCTGATCAACAAGGGATAGCTCTAACCCAAATGTTTGTGCAATAAATACTGCAGCAACTGCTTGGTATACTGCTGTTCCGTCCATATTTATGGTTGCCCCAATAGGAAGTACAAAACTAGAAACCTCCTCCTCCACCTTTAAGTGATTAGTAACCCTATCCATTGTTACAGGAAGTGTTGCAGCACTTGAGCTTGTTGAAAATGCAACTAATTGTGCTGGAAGAATACCTCTCAGAAAATAGAAGGGTGATTTTCCAGTTAATATTTTCACGATTAGCAGATAAAAAAGCAGTAAAATGACAAGTCCCAATATCAATGTTAATGAGTATAGTATTAAGCCTGTCAAAAGATCGCTATTGGGAGCTTCAGCAACGAGGGTCGCTAATAAAGCAAATACTCCGTAAGGTGCACAAAGCATTATCAGTTCAATTATTTTTAAAACAACATCATTTAATGAATCAAAAAATAATTTTAGTGGTTTTGATTTGTTTTCAGGAATCATAATCATGGAAATTCCAAATAAAATTGCAAAGAATATAACCTGTAACATATTTTTATTATTTGACGCTGCATTAACTATATTTGAGGGAACTAAATCAATTAAGGGTTGAAGAGGACCTTGTGATTTTTGGTCACTTGCAATTTTTCTTTTTTCTTGGGCATCTGATGAATAAGCCTCTATTAGCTCTGTTCTTGTTTTCTCAGTTACACTTTCACCTGGCTTTACAATATTTACAACCGATAATCCAATACATACAGCACAAATTGTAGTTAAAAGATATGTTGTAATTGTTTTTGTACCCATTGATGACAGTTTAGAAATGTCTTTTAGGTCAGATATTCCTTTTATCAAGGATGCAAGAATTAATGGAATGGCAATAAGCTTAAGTGAATTGATGAAAATTGTTCCAAAAGGTTTAATCCAATTTGTTACTAAAATTGTTCCTCCATTATATGTGCTCATTAAGAACCCAAACAGAACACCAACAACCATCCCTATTATAATTTTTATATGAAGTGACATTAAATTTCTTTTTTATTGTTTAATAATAAATTATCAAGAATTACAAGTGCAGCCATTGACTCTACAATGGGAACAGCTCTTGGTACTACACATGGGTCATGCCTGCCCTTACCTTTCATCTCTTTCTCATCTCCATCTTTGTTGATAGTTTTTTGTGATTTCATAATGGTAGCAACAGGTTTAAAAGCAACATTAAAGAATATATCCATACCATTACTAATTCCCCCTTGAATTCCACCAGAAAAGTTTGTTACAGTTTTCCCCGCGCTATCAAATTGGTCGTTATGCTCACTACCATACATTTTAGTTCCATTAAAACCACTACCAAATTCAAAACCTTTAACAGCATTAATAGAAAGCATTGCTTTTCCAAGTTCAGCGTGAAGTTTATCAAAAACAGGTTCACCAAGTCCAATGGGTGATCCTGTTATTACGCATGAAACAACGCCACCAATTGTATCCCCCATCTTCCTTGTTTCAATAATTAATTTCTCCATTTTTTTTGCAACACTTTTATCAGGACATCTCACTATATTATTTTCAGCATCTTTTAAGTTGTAATTCTTGTATGATCCATTTAAAGAAACAGAACCTACTGATTTCACAAATGCTGTTATTTTGATATTTTTTAAAATTTGTTTGGCAATTGAACCAGCAACTACCCTGCATGCAGTTTCCCTTGCCGAACTTCTTCCACCCCCTCTGTAATCTCTGTTGCCGTACTTTTTTTCATACACAAAATCAGCGTGTGAGGGTCGGTAAATGTCTTTTATATGATCATAATCTTTTGATTTTTGATCCTTATTTTTAATCATGAATCCAATTGGTGTTCCAGTTGTCTTTCCTTCAAATATCCCAGACAAAATCTCTACCTGATCGTCCTCTTTTCTTTGGGTTACAATTTTAGATTGACCAGGTTTTCGTCTGTCCAAATCATGCTGAATTATATTTTTATCAATTTTTATATTTGAGGGACAGCCATCTATAATTCCACCTATAAATGGTCCGTGAGATTCCCCGAAAGTTGTAAGTTTAAATATTTTGCCAAATGAATTCCCCATGAAAGTTCAAAAATAAGTTTAAATTTTAAGACATAATAATCTTTATTTCCAAAACTTATTTTTACTACTAAATCCAATTCCAGAATTAAAAGAATTAGTAGGATCTAGTTCTTTATAAAAATTAAGTAATTTTTTTTTTGCAATATATTCATGTCCAACATTATGTTCTGATGGATATTCTGCCCCTCTCCTATTATAAATCTCAAACATTTTCTCTTTAACTTTTTTTGGATCTAAACCTTTTTTAATAATGTAGTTTTGGTGAAGTACGTGACAGAATAAGTGCCCATAGTAAAATTTTAATTCAAAGCTGTCCTCAAGGTCAGGAGGTAACTTTTCAAACCAGTTCTTTTCATTTCTTGGGAAAGCAATATCCATAGACATTTGCCCTCCAATTTTATTTTCATGAATCTTCGAATACCTACCAAATGCACTAGCTGCAGTAAACCTATGTAGAATTGCTTTTTTTCCCTCTTTTTCGGTGCATTCAAAAAAATCACCCTCTGAATTCTTGAAAAATTTTTTAAAATAATCTCTAGCCTCATCGATTCCTTCATCTGACATTTCAATTATCCAATGATGATCAAATCTTTTTCTAAATTTTTCAATTCTTTTTGGCAGATGATTTGGCCAAAAAAAACTTAGAAATTGCATAATTCTATCTGATAGATTTGAAGGAAGTATAGCAATATTTTTGGATAACAAGTCTACTTTTCTTTTTAATTCAAAAAGTGTTGGCAAAAATTTAGTTCCCAATTTTTCTAGAACAATAAAAGTATCCTTGCTATATTTTTTTGCAGCATCATAACAATCCTTGTGCATATAATCTCCTGCAACAGGAAGGGATTTAAAATTTTGTAAAACATCTTTCCTGATTTTCCAAAATGTATCAGGATGGTTTGCGCCCACATAAAAAACTTGATTTCTTTTTGCTGATGGATATGTTTTAAGTCTAACTGCAAAAACAGCAACTTTTCCAGCAGATCCAGACGCACCATAGAGAAGTTTTGGATCTGAATTAAATCGAGCCGGTTTAGTTGAATTAACATTTCTCACCAATTTTTTGTACGTTTCGTTTGATGATACTTTTTTTGATTTTAAAAAGTCCTTTTTACCAAAACATTCATTCTCAAGGTTATAAAGAATTTCCTCTGGACTTTCACCTAAATTTATGTCAAGATCATTAATTAGCAATAACTTACCGTTTTTATCAATTTTTGCATACAGGGACATTTCAGTGTAAGCTGGGCCTCTTTTTACTAAAGAACCTCCTGAATTGTTGCAGATACCACCAACAATTGATGCACCTATTGATGTTGAACCAATTACTGAGTGAGGTTCCCTTCCCAAAGGCAAAAGTTTTTTTTCAAGATCATAAAGGGTACTTCCTGCTAAAGCTAATATTTCATTTCCATTATTCAATAGATGAATCTTATCAATTCTGAGCGTATTGATAATTATTACTTCTCGGTCATAATCGCTTCCATATGGGGTTGATCCCCCAGTTAGGCCAGTATTAGCAGCCTGCATAATAATAATTAAGTCATTTTTAACACATAAATCAAGAACTTTCCAAAGTTCAGTGAGATTTCCTGGTTTTACCACAGCCAAAGCTGTTCCAGAACCGTATCTCCAGCCATATGAAAAGGGTTTCTTTTCCCAATCGTTCAATAAAAGATTTTTTGTGCCAATTATTGAGATTAATTGCTTTTTAAAATCGCCGTTCAATTTATTAATTCTTCTGTCTAATAAAGTTATTACATTTAATTAATATTTATAAATTTGCCGTCGATGCGATACTTAATTATCATAATGTTTTTTATTATTTCTTGTTCAAAACCAAGTAAATATTCGTTAACTGGTAATGTTGACCTAAATGATGATGAAAAAGTATTTTTGGTTCAGATGAAAGATAATCGTCCAGTTTTAATCGATTCAACCTCTGTTGTAAGTGGTGAATTTAAGTTTTCAGACTCCATCAATTTTCCAGACATGCACTATCTATTTTTTGAAAAAATTACAGGTAATATTCCTTTTGTTCTTGAACCTGGTAATATCCAAATTGAGGTATATAAAGACTCTCTGAGAAGTTCAAAAATAACGGGGACAAAATCAAATAACGATTGGACAGATTATTTAAGTGAAACTCGACCCTTCACATCGGAACTAAACAATATTCAAATTGAAATTAATCAATCTCTTAGGTTAGGTGACTCAGTTTTAATTTATGATTTGGAGGAACAATTCATTGACATGAGAAGCAAATTGGTAGACTACGAATTTTTGTTTATGAATAATAGAAAAGAATCTTACATTTCAGCATTAATTCTTCAAAGAATGATATTTGAAAGATCAATAGACTACGATAAAGCAGATAGCATACTTAATACTTTTGATAAAACTTTAGAAAATACCAATCCTTATGTTTCCGTTAGAAATATTATTGACAATTATAAACTAAGTAACATAGAATCTCCTAACATTGGCTCATTTGCACCTAAATTTTCAGGTCCTGGAATTAACGGTGATATTATATCACTAAATCAAATCAAATCCAAATATATATTAATTGATTTCTGGGCTTCTTGGTGTGAGCCATGTCGTATTGAAAACCCTGGTTTGACTAATTTAATGGAATCATACAGTAATGATGATTTTGTAATATTAGGCGTGTCTTTAGATGTAAGCAGAGACGCTTGGATAAAAGCAATTGAGGTTGACGGTATTGACTCTTGGATTCACATATCAAACCTTAAATATTTTAATGGTCCAATAGTTAAACTATATAATATAAGAGGAGATGTTGGAATTCCAAGTAATTTTCTTATAAATCAAGAGAGAAAAATTATTGCAAAAGATATTAAAACTGATGAGCTTGAATTCATTCTCAACTCACAATTGAATAATCTAAATTAAGGATTTGAAATTCATAAAATATGTATTTATCAAATCTTTATTTAAGTTAATAGGCTTACTGCCCTTTCCACTCATTTATTTGATTTCAGATTTTGTTGCTTTCATTCTAAAGAATATTATTCGATACAGAAAAAATATCGTATATCAAAACATTAAAAAAACCAATCTAAACCTTTCAAAAAAACAAATTTCTTCCATTGTTAATGAGTTCTACACACACTTTACCGATGTATTTCTTGAAATGATCAAATTAGACCAAATGAGCAAAAAGCAGATTGCCAAAAAATTTATTCTCAAAAATAAAGAGCTGATTGATGGTTATTGTAAAGAAAACAAAAGTGTAATACTAATGGTATCACACTATGGAGGTTTTGAATGGTGTACAACCCTAGATTATTTTTTTAAACACAAGGTTGTTGCAATATACACACCCCTCAAGGACAAAATCTTCAATAGCATTGTTTATAAATCAAGATCCAAACACGGCATTAAGTTAGTTCCAAGGACAGATTCAGTTAATGAAATAATAAAACTTGAAAAGACTAACAAGAATTTTATTTATGGACTTGCAGCTGATCAATCTCCTCAAATTAGAAACATCAATTATTGGACTAATTTTTTGGGAGTTGAAACTCTATTTTTTACTGGTTCGGAAAGATTGGCTAAAGAATTGAATATTCCTGTAGTTTTTGGTGAAATGAAAAAGATCAAAAGAGGTAAATATCAAATGGAATTTAAATTAATTGCAGATAACCCTTTAAAATTAAAAGACAAGGAAATAACTGAAATCTATAAAAAAATGGTCGAGAATCAGATTAAAACAAATCCCTCATATTATTTTTGGACTCACAGAAGATTTAAACATAAAAAATCAAGTTTAACTTAATACTTTTTTAACTGAATTAAACATAGATTTTGAGATCTCTTCTTGTTTAGACTCTATGTATATTCGAATAATTGGTTCAGTATTTGATTTCCTAATGTGAATCCAAGAAGATTTGTTCTCAATTTTTAAACCATCAGTTTCATTAAATGAATAATTTTGAAATGCTGATTTTAATTTAACTTTAACCTCATTAAAGTTTAGGCTAGCATCAATATTAATTTTTTCTTTGAGCATGTGATACTTTGGAAGTTCCTCAAACACTTTAGAGATCGATTTATCTTTTAATGCCAATGAAGTTAGTAAAAGACCAACTCCAACTAGTGCATCTCTTCCATAATGGCTTTCAGGGAATATGATGCCTCCATTACCTTCTCCACCAATTATCGCATTGACATCTTTCATTTTTTCTACAACATTAATTTCACCAACTTTTGATGAAAAATATTCAACATTATATTTTGCACATACATCTCTTAAACCCATTGACGAAGATAAATTTGATACCGCTGGCCCACTTTCTTTTGATAAAATATAATCAGCACAAGAAATTAATGTGTTTTCTTCTCCAAGCGTTTCACCCTTTTCTGAAACAAATACCAATCTATCAACATCAGGATCCACTGCAATACCAAGATCTGCATTATGTACTATAACTTCTTTTTTTAATTCACTCAGATTTTTATCTAAAGGTTCAGGGTCATGAGCAAAAATACCATCAGGAACACAATTTATTTTTATTACTTCAGCATTCAAGATTTCAAGTAACATTGGAATAATAATTCCACCGCTTGAATTTATACCATCGACGACAATTTTAAATTGTTTATCTCTTATTTTTTGTGGATCAACATGTTTTAAATTTAGAATTTCATCAATGTGAAGTTTAAATGAGTCTTCAATATCATGTATTTTACCTAAATCAACATTATTGATTCGAGAAGTTAAATTATTACTTTCGATGTCGAGAATTTGTTTTACATCATGTTGGCTTAAAAACTCACCTTTTTCATTAAAAAACTTTAATGCATTCCAGTTTTTTGGATTATGACTCGCTGTGAGCATTATTCCACCCGATAATTTTTTTTTAATTATGACCAATTGAGTAGTTGGCGTGGTCGTTAGATCAATATTGACGACATGAATTCCATATAAAGAAAGAGTTTTATTGACAATCTTAATAAATTTTTGACCCGATTCTCTTCCATCCCTTCCAACAGCTATGGTTATTTTTTTATTTCTATTTTTTTTTCTTTGGAAATGTGAATATGCTTGAACGAATCTGGATAAATTGGCTGGATTCAGACTGTTTTCATCATCTCCAAGTGTTCCCCTAATTCCAGATATTGATTTGATGAGTACCATCGACTTCAAATATACTAATTCAATACTTCATATTTGGTAATTTTTTAAACAAGAAAAGCCTTTTTTATCATTATATTGAGAGATTATTTTTATGCAGGAATATATTTCGATAACAGGTTGCAGAGTTCATAATTTGAAGAACATTGATTTAAATATTCCAAGAAACAAATTGGTTGTGATTACCGGTGTCTCAGGAAGTGGTAAGTCCTCACTAGCTTTTGATACAATATATTCTGAAGCACAGAGAAGATATATTGAAACTTTTTCTGCATACGCAAGACAGTATATTGGTGGTTTGAAGAAACCAGATGTTGATAAAATTGATGGCCTCTCCCCTGTCATAGCGATTGAACAAAAAACCACAACCAAAAACCCAAGATCTACAGTTGGCACAACAACTGAAATTTATGATTTTTTAAGATTATTATACTCAAGGGTTTCAGATGCCTACAGTCCTAAAACAGGAAAAAAAATGGTAAACTTTTCCAATGATCAAATTCTGCAGTTAATCACATCTAGGTACCAAAATAAAAAAATTTCTATTTATTCACCGATTATAAAATCTAGAAAAGGTCACTACAGAGAATTATTTTTTAATCTGAGAAAACAAGGTTTTACAAAGGTCCGTATTGACAATGAAATAAAAAATATTAAAGAAGGTATGGAATTAGATCGTTACAAAGTCCATGATATTGATTTACTGATTGATAAACTAACAGTTAATGAAGAAAAAACTTCTTTGAAAAGACTTGAAGAGTCTGTTGAAATAGCTTTATCTCAGGGTAACGACTCTATTCTTATCATCGATGACAGTAATAAACTAAACTACTACAGTAAAAATTTAGTTTGTCCAGAAACTGGAATATCTTTTGACAAACCTGAACCAAATTCTTTTTCTTTTAATTCTCCAAAAGGAATGTGTAAAGATTGCTCTGGCCTAGGAATCAAAAACATAGTTGACATGAATTTACTTATCCCTGATGATAATATATCTATTTATAGTGGTGGAATTACTGCATTGGGTTCATTTCAAAATACTTGGATTTTTAAACAGTTAGAAAATATTGCCAACAAATATGATTTTGACCTAAAAGGCCCTATTAAGGAAATACCTGATGAGGCTATGGAAATTATTCTAAATGGTGGTAAGGAGAAATTTAATGTTGTTTCAAAATCACTTGGTCTAACTCGAACTTATGAAATTGATTTTGAGGGCATAATTAACTTTATTTTAAATCAATACTCAAATGCTTTCAGTAAAAAAATAAAAACATGGTCAAAAAAATTCATGAAGACAATTGAATGTAACAAATGCTGTGGATCACGATTAAATGAAAATGTAAAATATTTTAAAATCGATCATAAAGATATCACTGAGATCAGTAAGATGGATTTTGACGAATTATATACTTGGATAAAATCATTGAATAAAAAGATTTCAGAAAAAAAACTTGAGATATGTCAAGAAATTCTAATTGAATTAAAAAAAAGGGTCGAGTTCATAAGAGATGTTGGTCTGAATTATCTCTCTCTTGGAAGAGAAACAAGATCTCTCTCAGGTGGAGAGTCTCAGCGAATACGTCTTGCCACCCAAATTGGTTCCCAACTGCAAGATGTTTTGTACATTCTAGATGAACCATCCATTGGTTTACATCAAATAGATAATCTAAAACTAATTAAATCTTTAAAAAAACTTAGGGACCTGGGGAACACCGTAATTGTTGTTGAACATGATAGAGAAATAATGCTACAATCCGATCATTTAATTGATTTGGGTCCAGGAGCAGGTGAAAAGGGAGGTGAAATAGTTTTTAATGGTAAAACAAACGACATTAAAAAGATCAGTTCAATAACCTCAGATTACCTTTTTAATGAACAAGAAATATCAAGATCTAGTTTTTTTAGAGCCAAGAATTGTAAAAAATTGATTTTATCAGGATGTTCAGGAAACAACCTTAAAAATATAGAGTTATCAATTCCCTTAGGTAAAATCATTGGTATATGTGGATTGTCTGGAAGTGGTAAATCATCTTTAATTAATAAAACCTTGTATCCTATTTTAAGCAGGACTTTTTATAATTCAACAAGTGAAAACCTACCCTATTCAAATATTAGTGGGATAGAAAATATTGATAAAGTAATCCAGATAAATCAATCTCCAATTGGAAGAACCCCGAGGAGTAATCCTGCTACCTACACGGGTCTATATGGCTTAATTAGAGAAATGTTTGCTAAGTTACCTGAGTCAAAAATAAGAGGATATAAAGCAGGAAGATTTAGTTTCAATGTCAAGGGTGGAAGATGTGAGGAATGTCAAGGTGCAGGAATGAAGAAAATTGAAATGAATTTTTTACCAGATATCTATGTTGATTGTGAGTTATGCAATGGCAAAAGATTTAATAAAGAAACACTAACTGTTAAACTAAATAATAATTCTATTTCAGACATATTAAACATGACAATTTCAGATGCTGCAGTTGTTTTTAAAAATTATCCAAAAATTTTATCCAAACTAAAGGTTCTTATTGATGTTGGACTTGGATATATTAGATTGGGTCAACAATCCACTACATTATCTGGAGGTGAGGCTCAAAGAATAAAGTTAGCAACTGAATTATCTAAAAGAGATACTGGAAAGACTCTTTACATATTTGATGAGCCCACAACTGGGCTACATTTCGCAGATATTGATCAATTAATGAAAATTATAATAAAACTTTCAGAAAAAGGCAATACAATTATTATAATTGAACACAATACTGATGTATTGAAAATTGTAGATCATTTTGTTGAGTTGGGTCCCGGTGGAGGAAAAAATGGTGGTAAGATAATATTTCAAGGAAATTTGAAAGAAATGTTGAAAAATGCTGATTCACCAACATCAAACATATTTAAAAAGGAGTTAAATTTAGGTTAATGAATAAACATAACTGGATAGAAAAATCTCATGATTCATGGTCTGTTTTTAAAATTATGGGAGAACTTGTGGAGGGATATGAAAAATTATCTGAATTAGGACCTTGCGTGTCAATATTTGGATCTGCCAGAACCCAAGAAGACGATCCTTTTTATAAACAAACAGTAAAGATCGCAAAGAAAATTGTTGGTATGGGTCTCGGTGTAATAACGGGTGGTGGTCCTGGGATTATGGAAGCTGCAAACAAAGGTGCTCAAGAAGCAGGTGGAATTTCTGTCGGGTTAAACATTGATTTACCATTTGAGCAAACACATAATGAGTTTATAGACTCAGATAAACTTATTGATTTTGATTACTTTTTTGTTAGAAAGGTTATGTTCGTTAGATACGCGCAAGCTTTTATAGTTATGCCAGGTGGTTTTGGCACTTTAGATGAATTATTTGAAGCATTGACATTAATTCAAACTAAAAAAATTCAAAAATTTCCAGTTATTCTAGTTGGAAGTGAATTTTGGAATGGATGTATCGATTGGCTTAAAAACAAGGTTTGTAATGATTTTAAAAATGTTTCATCCAATGAAATGTTTTTGTTTGAGTTAGTGGATTCTGAGGACGAAATTATAGATATATTGAATAAATTTTATAATCAAAAAAGTTTTTCCCCAAATTTTTAACACTTGCGTTTTTTATCAATAGTAATTTTATTAATGTGTTTAAACAAGGTTTTTACACAAAATTACTACGAAATTAAATCCTATATACACCCTGATTTGAATTACATGGATGTAGAGCAAAAAATTATTTTTCATAATAATTCTGAAAACAAATTAAATCACTTGATTCTTTATGATTGGAATAATGCTTACTCTTCCAATGATACCCCCTTATCCAAGAAACTCTATGAAGAATACAATTTAGCATTGATAAAGTCAGAAAAAAAAGAGAGAGGATTTACTATAATTAATAAAATAAGTACCAGTTTTTCAAACCTTAGTTGGGAAAGGACTGCTGAAAGTCCTGATTTAATAAAAATATTTTTAAAAAATGAATTAGAAAAAAATCAAAAAATTGAAGTAAATATTAATTACAGATTGGTTTTTCCCAGCTCCAAAATGTATGATTATGGTTATTCAAGTGATAAAGCTTACACGATTAAAAATTTTTTACTTAGAGTAACACCAATGGTCAATGGATCTTTTGAAAGAGATTCTAACCTAAATTTTGATGATCAATTTAATACATCCGATGATATATCCATGGATGTAACAATTCCATTAAAATATATTTTCCACAGCAACTGTATTCATTCTCAAAATATCGTTGGTGATAGAAAAATTATAAATTTTAATTGTAGTAAAATTAAGGACCTTTCTTTCTTTATTTATAATAATAATGAGTTTGAAATGATAAAAAACGAACATTTCAATATTGTTACTAACGAAAAAAAAATTGTATCACTTAAAAATGAAAGTTTTAAAAGAATGAATACATTTCTTTCTGAAAATTTTGATAATTATTCCGATTCAAAAATCTTATTAACAAAAAGATATTTTAAAGAACATTCACTATATCCTTATTCAGATATTCCCTCCTATTTAAAGGTTTTTAATCAAAATACCATAAATGAAATCAATTTATTTAAAGTAATTCTAAGAGATTTTTTAAGGACTCATATAAATTTTAATGATAGGAAATACTACTGGGTTAGATCTGGTATGGAATTTTATTATCTCCAAAAGTATATTCAAAAATATCATGCAGATAGTGAATTAATAGGCAGTTTATCAAATATCTTTCTAATCAAAAACCACCAAATATCAAATAAGAAAATGAGTGAAATATTTAATATTTCACAACTTTATATAAAAAGATTAAGACTCGATCAAAAGATATCAGAACCATCAAATAATCTTACTCGAATCAACTATAGATTAATTAATCCCTCTAAATCATTGAATGCATTTAAGCTGTTAGAATTATATGATGAGACTTTAATTCATAAAACTTTTAAGATTTTATTAAATGATCAATTATCATTCAACAACAATGATCGGTTAAAGGATGTGTTTAAAAGGAATACAAGTAAAAATTTAGATTGGTTTTTCGATCATTACATAAATTTTTCAGAGTTATTGGATTATAAAATTGAAATCAATAAGAATAAAGTATCAATTCTAGATAAATCAAAAGAAAAAATACAAATTCCAATCCCAATTAAAAAAGTATTTAAAAACAACTCAACCTTTAACTTTCTTTACTTGAATTACAAAAATGAAATCGATTTGTCCTATGAAAATGATCTAAAAAAAATAATTTTAGATCCTGATAATTTACTTGTAGATATCAATTCCCAAAACAACTACATAAATTTTGTTAGTAAAAGAAAAAAAACCAAGCTACGTTTTTATACAGACATTGAATCAACAACAGAAAATCAAATATATTATAGACCACAACTTGGCTACAATTTTTATGATGGTTTATTGCCAGGATTGACTCTTACCAATAGGTCTCCAATCTCAAAACCTTTCACATTCATGCTCTCACCCTATTTCGGTTTAAAAAAAAATAAACTAACAGGTTCAGTAAGCTTTAGTTTCAGAGATTTTATTAAAAAAAATATCAGTTTAAATTATTTTTTATCAGCATCCAGTTTTCATTATGATGAAAATTTTAGGTACAAAAAATTTACACCGTCTGTTTTATTCCTAAAAAGAGATTCTGATATAAAGTCAAATAAATTTACAAGTCTGCGTTTTAGGTATTATTTCATTGATAGACCAGATATAAGCCAAAATGAGAGAATCAATAATGTTTACAGCTTAAGTTTCACAAAGGCGAACCCTGGGGCAAAAAAAACCAAATCTTTTAATTATAATATTCAACTCAGTGGAGATTTTATAAAAAACTCAATAACATTATATTACAGAAATTATTTCTCAGATTACAAACAATTCAGTATTAGAATTTTTGGTGGTAAATTTTTAAAAAATAATACAAGTAATGATCAAATCAATTTTAATATTCATAAATCCTCTGATTTCCTTTTGAATAATTCTCTTTTAGCTAGATCTGAATCAAGTGGCTTTTTATCACAACAATATGTTCGTCAAGATGGTGCATTTAAATCAAGAATTAACCCTGATTATGCCAATGACTTTTTACTTGTCCTAAATACTGGAATCACAATTTGGAAATGGGTTGAGTTCTATGGCGATTTTGGTTTATTTAAAAATAAAAAAGTTAGTCTACAAAATGGCTATGACACGGGACTTCGTTTAAATTTTATTGAAGATTATTTGGAACTCTATTTGCCAATTCAATCTTCAATGGGATTTCACCCGAATGAGCCGAATTATCTAAAAGATATCAGGTTTGTTTTAACTTTGGATTACCAAAATTTAGCAAGATTATTTACTCGTCGATGGTTTTAAAAATTCACTATTTTTGAATTTCTGTTTTTATGAAAGATAAATCACTTACCAAATCAATTACTTTCAATGATTTTAAAAAGGAAATTTTAAATGACTACAAGACTATTGTAATAAGTCGTGAAACAAGTTTACTTGGAAGAAAAGAGGTTCTGAGTGGAAAAGCAAAATTTGGGATATTTGGTGATGGAAAAGAACTACCACAAATTGCAATGGCTAAGGTATTTCGAAAAGGTGATCATAGATCTGGGTATTACAGGGATCAAACTTTTATGTTAGCTTTGAATGAAATTTCTGTGCAACAAATTTTTTCTGCCTTATACGCAAACACTGATTTAAAAAAAGAACCCATGTCAGGTGGAAGACAAATGGGCTCTCATTTTATGTCCAACTATATTGATGAGAAAGGGGATTTTATTGACTCAACCAAAAAATATAATTCTTCGGCTGACATATCACCTACTTCTGGACAAATGCCAAGATTACTGGGTTTAGCAATGGCATCTAAATTATACCGTGAAGGTAGTTTCAACTCTAAAAATTTTTCGAATAATGGCAATGAAGTTGCATGGGGAACCATTGGAAATGCCAGTACAAGTGAGGGGCCCTTTTTTGAGGTTTTTAACGCAGCTGGTGTTCATCAAGTTCCGATGATCATTAGTGTTTGGGATGATGAATATGGTATTTCTGTAGATAACTCTTATCAAACAACTAAATCAAGTATTTCAAAAGCTTTACATGGTTTTAAAAGAGACAAATTGAATAAAGGTTTTGAAATTTATACTGTTGATGGATGGGATTATCAATCTCTGATCCAAATTTATGAGCACAGCAGTAACTTCTGCAGAGAAAATCATATTCCAATTCTAATTCATGTAAAGAATTTGACTCAACCAATTGGACACTCCACTTCTGGTTCTCATGAGCGTTATAAAAATAAATCTAGGCTGGAATGGGAAATGAAATATGATTGTAATAGAAAGATGAGAGAGTGGATACTTGATAACAATCTTTCAGATTTAAGTAGAATAGAACAGATAGAAAAAGATTGTATTGAGTTTGTTAAATCTGAAAAAAAAGCTGCATGGGATGATTTTCAAAAAGATATTATTGTTGAAAGAGATTCTTTTATTAAACTTATTAAGTCATTGGTTCATCAATATAAATCAAAGGATTTAGCAGAAATTGCCAATTCCCTCCTGAGACTAAAAGATTTAGGCAGAAAAGATGTTATGAGTGCTGCTCGAAGATCATTAAGACTAGAAAATAGCTCTGATTTTTTTGAAAAAGTTAACAATTGGGTTTCTGACTATAAAAAAAATACCCAGCCTTTATATAGTTCACATCTTTACAATGAGTCAAAGAATAATTACAAAAGTGTAATTCCAGTTCCTCCTAAATATAATGATGACTCCAAAATGGTAGATGGGAGATTAATACTAAGAGATAACTTTGATTACCTAATGTCAAAAGTACCTAATTTAATTTTTTTCGGGGAAGATACAGGAAAAATTGGTGACGTTAATCAAGGACTAGAAGGGCTGCAAAAAAAATGGACTAAGAAAAGAGTAGATGATAGAGGAATTAGAGAGGCATCCATAGTTGGTGAGGGAATTGGTTTGGCAATGAGAGGTTTTCGTCCAATAGCAGAAATACAATATCTTGACTATCTCATTTTTGCACTACAAATAATATCTGATGATTTGGCTACAATGACATACAGGACAGTAGGTAGACAGATTTCACCATTAATTATAAGAACAAGAGGTCATAGATTGGAAGGTATATGGCACTCTGGGTCGCCAATGGGAATGCTACTAAACTCAATAAAAGGTGTTCGAATTTTGGTTCCAAGAAATATGACTCAAGCCGCTGGTATGTATAATACATTACTTAAATGTAATGAACCTAGTTTGATTATTGAGCCACTTAATTCTTATAGATTAAAGGAAAAGATGCCAAGTAATTTGGGTGAATTTAGAGTTCCTCTGGGTGTTGTTGAATATATTCAAAATGGTGAAGACATCACTGTGGTTTCATATGGATCAACGCTTAGGATTGTTGAAAAAGCTTGTATCGAGTTAAAATCACATGGCATTACAGTTGATTTAATTGATGTACAAACTTTAATTCCATTTGATACTGATAATCAAATTATATCAAGCCTTAAAAAAACAAATAAACTTATTATTATTGATGAAGATTACAATGGAGGAGCTAGTGCATTTATTCTTAAGAAAATTATTGAAGATCACAATGGGTATGAATTCTTAGATTCAAAACCAAAAACAATTACCTCAAGAGATCACCGCCCGCCCTATGGAAGCGATGGTGATTATTTTTCTAAACCCTCATTAGATGACATTTTTGAAGGGGTTTATAATGTTATGAATGAATATGATCCAAATAAATTTCCGCTAAATTTCAGGTCTTGATTTCAGAAATAAATTGTAAAAGTTCAGAGTCAAAATATTTGTCTTTCATTAATCCTTTTGATTTTCCGTCATAATCTTTTATAACACCAAGAATATTGACAATTTCTTTTAATGAATAATTTACTGAAACTTTTCTGTAATCATTTAAAATAAACTCCTGATATATCCCTGTTAGCTTTGAAATTTCACTATAGCTAAGTTTTAAATTTGATTTAATTTGAAAGAGATTTAGAAAATAATTATGTAGGGATGCAAAAATTAACTGTGGCGGGTATTTTTTACTGTTTTCAGAAAAATATTTCGAGATTCTAAAAGCTTTATCATAGTTTTTATTGCCTAATTCTTTTTGTAGTTCGAATATATTATACTCATTATTGATCCCATAAAATTTGTAAATAAGTTCTTTAGGGGAAATATCTTTTTTACTCATCATAGAGATTTTTTTTATTTCATTTGAAATTTTACTTAGATTATTCCCTGTTCGTTCTTTAATAATCTCAACAATTTCATAGTCAAAATGAAGATCATTTGAATTTCCGATGTGTGTTATCCAATCAGAAAGTTGGTTCTCATATATTTTTTGAACTTCAATCAATCCCCCAAAATCAATAATTTGTTTCAATATTTTCTTTCTCTTATCAATTTTTTTACCATTAAGACACAGCAAAATTGAACAATGTTTTGAGGAGTTTTCAATATGTTTTTTAAACAAATCTAATTTACTTATTATTTTATCACCTCCCTTAATAATTATAATTTGTAAATCGCCTGCGAGCGGATAATTGCTAGCGATTGATGCGATATCCTCTGCTTTAGAGTCATGCTCATAAAAAATAAATTGATTGAAGGACTTTAGTTCATCCGGGATAATTGATTTAAATTTTTCTATAAATTCCTCAATTATGTAAGACTGTTCACTGTTGATTATATAAAATGGTTTAAGATTATTCTTATCTATATTTTTTAAGACTTGAAGAAAATCCTTTGTACTTTTAATCATTGATGGAGCTTAATAAATTCAAATTTAATATAGTCACAAAAAAAGATAAAAAATATATTTTTGATATAATAAGAAAAAAATATATTCTATTAACTGAGGAGGAAAAAGTTAGACAAATAACCATCAATTATTTAATTTGTGAACTTGAAATTCCGATTTGTCATATATCAACTGAAAAAGGATTTTTAATTAATACTGGATTGAAAAAAAGATTTGATGTAATTGTGTATGATGGACATGGAAAAATTGCTATACTTATTGAATGCAAATCACCGAAAATCAAAATAAATTCAAAAGTGATTGATCAAATTTTAATATATAATCAAAAATTAAAATCTAAATATTTGATGATAACCAATGGATGCCATACAATAGCATTGGATTGTAATAATAAGGATATTAAACAGATAAAAAGTTTACCTAAATATTTGGATTTATGACAAGGGCATTGGCAATTTTAAATTATAACGGTTTAAATCTTCTAAAGCTTTTTTTAAAAGAAAATATTAAGAACACGCCAAATACAAAAACGTATATCATTGATAATAATTCAAATGATGGTTCAATAGAATTTGTTAAAACAAAATTTCCAGATATTAAAATAATTCGATTGGAAAAGAATTTAGGATACGCGGGGGGATATAACGCTGCAGTGAAGGACATTGATGAGGATTTAATATTTTTTCTAAATAATGATGCTGTTTTTTTGGATCAAAAATCATTTCTTGATATCATCAAAATCTTCGAAAAAAACAATGAAGTTAGTGTTGCTCAGCCCAGCATTATAGATTATAATAATAAGGAGAAATATGAGTATGCGGGTGCATCAGGTGGATTTATTGATTTTTTTGGCTATCCATTTTGTCGTGGTCGGGTTGTAGAGAATTTAGAAAATTGTAATAAGTACAATACAACAAGAGAAGTATTCTGGGCATCTGGATGTTGTTTTGTAGTAAGAAAAAAAATATTTACAAAACTTAATGGTTTTGATGATGAATTCTTTGCTCACATGGAAGAAATCGATTTTTGTTGGAGATTAAAAAATGAGTATGTTAACAATAAAATAATTAGTATTGGAAAAGCAAAAGTATACCATATTGGAGCAGGTACCTTGAACTACAATTCACCAAATAAATATTATTTAAATTTTAGAAATTCACTATTGATGTTAATTAAAAATGTTCCTTCAAAATTCTTGTTTATAGTTCTATTTTTTAGAGTAATTTTTGATTCATTTATAGTCATGGTTTCTTTTCTAAAGTTAAAGCCTAAGCTCTCCTACTCTGTCATACGTGCTTATGTTTATTTTATCTTGAATTTTTCTTCAATTATAAAAAAGAGAACAAAGAATGAAAAAATTGATAATTACTATTATTGCTTTTCATTATTAATAAATTATTATTTGATGCAAAGAAAAAGCTTTTCATCATTTTAATAATTTGAACCATATAAGTTTAATCATGGAATAATTTTTGTTAATTTTAGTAATAAAAGAAGTTATGTATTATAAATATTTTACCCTAATAATTTTTATTCTATTATCCTCTTGTGTTTCTCAAAAGAAATACGCTGAGTTAGAATCCAAAAACCAAAACAACTTAAATTTATTAAACGCTGCAACTGTTAAATTAAACACTTGTCTTGATGAAAAAGCCACAGCAGAGGCAAATGAAAAAGCGCTACAGGAACAGGTTGCTTTTTTGAAAGCAAATAATCAGGATTTGATAAATAACATGGGTAATTTAACAACCCTGTCCCAAAAGGGAGCTGAAAATTTAGAAAAATCCTTAGAAAGTTTAAAGGAAAAAGATTTAGTAATAAGAACCATGCAAGATGCAGTTACAAGACGAGACTCTGTAACGTTAGCATTAGTAACAAGCCTGAAAGGAGCTTTCATTGATATAAACGACAGTGATATTGAAGTTAATGTTGAAAAAGGTGTTGTATTTATTTCTATCTCTGATAAACTCCTCTTTAATAGTGGAAGCACGTATGTTTCAGACAGAGCAAGGGGGGTTTTAGAAAAAGTTGCTCAAGTTGTTCTTGACAAGCCTGAAATTGAATTTATGGTTGAAGGGCATACTGATGATGTACCAATTCAAAATGAGGTTTTACTAGATAATTGGGATTTAAGTGTAAAAAGAGCAACGTCAATCGTTAGGATATTACAAAATGACTTTGGTGTTCCACCAGAGAGAATGACAGCCGCAGGAAGAAGCTTTTATGTTCCAATTGCAGATAACGATACAAGTGAGGGGCGTGCAAAAAATAGAAGAACAAGAATTGTAGTACTTCCAAAGTTAGATCAGTTTTATGATTTGATTGAGCAAGGCATGAAAGCAGCCTCAAATTAATAAGTTGCTCATATATTTAAAAAAAGGGGATTCAGGTCCCCTTTTTTATTTTAAGTTTTGCAAATTTTAACAATATTGTTTTTCTTCCTCCAATTTTAAAATTTATTGTCGCTTTTTTATTTTGAACATCTCCCTCAATTTTTTCTACTAATCCTAACCCAAATCTTTGATGTTCAACAATATCATTTACAACAATATTAATGATTGGTAAATTATTATTATCAACTTTTTTTACATTAACAAAACCCCTCTTTCTAAGCTTTCTAATTCTTGAAATATTATTATCAATTGTTGGTTTAAATTCCTCTTTAAAATTATTTTTTTCAATGTATGCTAAATCGACTTCTTCTATAAATCTACTTGGTTCGCATTCAATTATGTTTCCCCACTTGAATCTGAAATCACAATAACTCAAAATAAGTTTATGTTTAGCCCTTGTCATTGCTACGTAAAACAATCTTCTTTCTTCCTCTAAATCTTCGGAACTATTTAAACTTAATATTGATGGAAATAAATTTTCCTCAATTCCAACAACATATACGACATTAAATTCAAGTCCTTTGGCCATATGAATTGTCATTAATGAAACTCTATCTGAACTGAAACTTTTATCAGTCTCAGAATAAAGTGAAATATCTTGTAGATATCTTGTAATTGAAGTGTCTCCGTCAGCTAATTCTTTTTGTTCTAATATGAAATCATTTATCCCACTTCTGAGTTCCTCGATATTTTCGATTCTATTTATAGATTCAACTGAACCCTCGTTTCTATAAAAATCAATAATTCCACTTCCATTTATAACATTAGTTAAAACGTAATCAGCATTTTTTGTTTTTGACTCAATTTTCAAACTTTCTATTAAATTTCTAAAGTCAGTAATTTTTACAATCACTCCTTTGTTAAAAAGCTTTGGATATTTATCAATAATATCTATTGCATCATACATGCTAATATTTTCTCTCTCCGATATAATCAATAATTTTTCTAATGTTTTAAGCCCAATTCCCCTGGGTGGGAAATTCACAATTCTCCTAAAACTTTCCTCATCATTAGTGTTAACAACCAATCTCAAGTAAGCAGTCACGTCTTTGATTTCTTTTCTTTGATAAAATGATAACCCACCAAAAACCTGATAATCAATATTTATTTTTCTTAAAGCATCTTCGATTGATCTAGATTGTGCATTTGTGCGATATAAAACTGCAAATGAACCATTATTTAACTGATTATTATTTTTTTCCTCAAAGATATTTGAAGCCACAAAACGACCCTCATCACTGTCATTTTGAGATCTGTTTAAAATTATTTTGGATCCTGAATCATTAAGTGTCCATATGTTTTTATCAATTTTAAACTTATTTTTTTTAATTAATGAATTTGCACCCTCAACAATATTTTTTGATGATCTATAATTTTGCTCAAGCTTGTAGGTAGTACACTCAGGATAGTTTTTTTTAAAGTTTAGGATGTTATCAATATTAGCCCCTCTGAAACTATATATACTTTGGGAATCATCTCCAACAACACAGAGGTTTTGATATCTGTCAGCTAATGATTTTATTATCAAATACTGAGAATAATTTGTGTCTTGATATTCATCCACCAGTATATACTTGAATATTTTTTGGTATTTAATTAATGTTTCTGGACTTGAATTTAGAAGCTGATTAGTCTTTAATAATAAATCATCAAAGTCCATCACTGCTGATTTAAAACACCTATTTACATAGTTTCTGTATATCACACCAAATTGAATCCTATTGGCTAATTTATCAGATTCTATAAGTTCAGGTTGATTAAAATAATTTTTTGGTGTAATAAAACTATTTTTAAGTGATGAAACTCTGTTCTTAATGCCCTTTGCTTTATAAAAATCTTTATTAAGATTCATTTCTTTTATGATATTTGAAATAAGCTTTTCTGAATCATAAGAATCATAAATGGTAAAGTTTGGTGGAAATCCTATTAATTCTGACTCTGATCTTAAAATTCTTGCAAAAATCGAGTGGAATGTCCCCATCCAGATTGATTTTGCTTGGTTGACATTGGTTAATTTTGAAATTCTTTGCTTCATCTCTTTTGCAGCCTTATTTGTAAATGTCAATGCAAGAATATTAAATGGACTTATCCCTTTTTTTAATAAATGAATTATTTTATAAGTTAAAACTCTTGTTTTTCCTGATCCTGCACCTGCAATAACCATTAATGGACCTTCAGTATGTAATACAGGCTTTCTTTGTTCCTCGTTGAGGTTTTCTAAATAATTATTCAAAATATATAATCATGAAATATACTTTTAAAGTTAATAAATTAAATTTGAGGAGTGAAAGAAATTGACCTACATACTCCTCTACAATTTATCAAAGGAATTGGAAAGAATCGATCAAAAATATTGAATGAAGAATTTGGATTAAAAAAATGTTATGACATTTTGAATTTTTTTCCATTTAGATATGTTGATAAAACTAAATTTTACAAAATTCAAGATTTAGTTGACAACAATTCTTATGTACAAATAGTTGGTTATTTTAAAAGTATTAAATACGTTGAAAGCAATAAAAAGTTTCGGCTAGAGGGTTTGTTTTTTGATGGAGATAGAGTTATAAAGGTTTTGTGGTTCAAAGGACTCAAATGGATAGAAAAATCAATCAATCACAATGAAAAAGTTGTGTTATTTGGAAAAGTTAGTTGGTTCAAAAACATACCTACGATGATTCATCCAGAAATTGAAAAATTAAAAGGTCTTAATAATAAAAGCAGAGTAAGAATAAAACCAATATATAGAAGCTCTGAAAGAATTGCGAATTCAGGAATGTCCAATAACTTCTTTATTAAAATTATCGGGGAAATATTGGATGAACTAAAAGATAAAATTAAGGATAGTCTAAACGAAGATATTAATAAAAGAAATAAACTTGTATCTAAATACTCTGCTTATTTAAATATACATTTTCCAACTGATTTTAATCTTAAGGAAAAAGCAATTTTCAGATTGAAATTTGAAGAAATTTTCTTTAATCAATTAATTTTTCAATTAAAAAAAAATAAAATTAAATCAAAAAAAAGCTTTTTCTTTCCCAAGGTTGATTTGACATTCAATACATTTTATGAAGATAATTTAAGTTTTGAACTTACAAATGCCCAAAAAAATGTCTTAAAGCAAATAAGAGATGATTTTAGAAGCGGTAATCAAATGACAAGGCTATTGCAAGGTGATGTAGGTTCCGGTAAAACAATTGTATCCCTAATGTCAATGTTGATTGCTATTGATAATTCATATCAGTGTTGTTTAGTTGCACCGACAGAAATTTTAGCACTACAACATTTTGACAGTTTTAGTAAACATCTAAATGGTCTTAATTTAAATATTGAATTATTAACTGGCTCAACCAAAAAATCACAGAGGAAGAGGCTGTTTCAAGATTTAGAGAATGGAGAAACAAACATTTTAATTGGAACACATGCAATTTTTGAAGAAAATGTAATTTTTAAAAATTTAGGCTTTGCAGTGATTGATGAACAACATAGATTTGGAGTAAAACAACGAGCAGAAATTTGGAAAAAAAATAATCCTTCACCACATATTTTAATTATGACTGCTACCCCTATTCCAAGAACATTAACAATGAGTATATATGGAGATTTAGACGTGTCTATAATTGATGAACTTCCACCCGGAAGAAAGATAATTAAGACAATTAACATGAATGACTCGAAAAGACTTAGACTTTTTAAGTTTATGGAGGATCAAATTAAAATCGGCAGACAAGTTTATGTGGTTTATCCATTAATAGAGGAATCTAAAAAGATGGATTTAAAAAATTTAGAAGATGGATTTGAAAGTATTTGCAGGCATTTTGGGACTAAAAATTATTCAATTGGAGTTTTGCATGGAAAAATGAAAAATGAAAATAAGGAATTGGAAATGGAAAGATTTATTAGTGGTAAAACAAATATTTTGGTATCAACAACTGTAATTGAGGTTGGTGTTAATGTTCCTAATGCTTCAGTAATGGTTATTGAGAACGCAGAAAGATTCGGATTATCTCAACTTCATCAACTTCGAGGTAGGGTTGGTAGAGGAGAATATGAAAGTTATTGCATCTTAATGACAAAAGGTATTTTAAGTACAGATGCTCAAACAAGAATCAAGGCAATGGTTACTACAAATAATGGCTTTAAAATATCCGAAATAGACTTGAAACTACGTGGACCAGGCGATCTGTTGGGAACAAAACAGAGTGGTGTCATTGATTTTAAAATTGCAGACTTAACAAATGATGTAAAAATTTTTGATTTAGCAAAAAAGGAAGTTAAGAGAATAATAGAGATTGATCCAAAATTAAAGCTTAAAGATAATATTCTAATTAAAGAAGAATTACTTGAATTTCATCACAATAAATCTTGGAGTAATATTGGTTAATAAATTTGCTTGTTAATTGTATATTTGAGTGATGAAAATCTCTTTTAACTGGATAAAAGAACTCCTCAGCCAAAAACTTACTATTGACCAAACATCTGATTTATTGACTGATATTGGTCTTGAAGTTGAGGGGATAGAAGATTATAATTCTGCTCCACAAACTGATTTATCTCAATTAATTATTGGAAAAATTACCAAATGTGAAAAACATCCCAATGCCGATAAACTTAAGTTAACTGAAGTTGATATTGGTAGTAAAAAGCTTAGTATTATCTGTGGAGCACCAAATGTAGAAACAAACCAAAAAGTTGTTGTAGCAACAGTTGGCTCGACATTATACACAAATAAAAACGAAAAAATAAAAATTAAAAAGGCAAAAATTAGAGGAATAGAAAGTCACGGTATGCTTGTTTCTGAGTTTGAAATAGGATTAAGCAATAATCATGAGGGTATCATTAATTTAGATAATAATCTAAAGATTGGAAGTGACTATTCAAAAACCATAAAGCCATATAGAGATAAAATTTTTGATATTGGCATTACACCAAATAGATCAGATGCACTGAGCCATTACGGTGTAGCCAGAGACCTAAGAGCTGCTATTTCACATAGAAATCAAATAAAAATTGACTTAATTACACCATCCATTTCAAATTATTCTACACAAGGCATAAACACAAGTTTAACAATCAATATAGTTGACTCATCAGCATGTAAAAGGTTTTGTGGTCTAGTAATTAAAAACATATCTATTACTAACTCTCACCCCGATATTTTCAATAAGCTTACAGCTATAGGAGTTAAACCAATCAATAACGTTGTTGATATTACAAATTATGTGATGCATGAGTTAGGTCAACCATTGCATGCATATGATTTAGAAAAAATTAAAACAACAAAAATTGAAATAAAAAATATTAAGAACAAATCAAAGTTTACAACGCTTGATGGAGAAACAAATCACTATTCCAACGATGATCTGTTTATTTGTGACTCAGATGAACCAATGTGCTTGGCAGGAATTATGGGTGGATCAAATCATTCAGTCAATGATCAAACAACTTCAATCTTTCTAGAATCTGCTTATTTTGACCCAGTTGGAATTAGAAAATCTTCAAAAAAATCTGGAATATCATCAGATTCATCATATAGGTTTGAAAGAGGGGCTGATATTAATATGACAGAATATGCTTTAAAAAGAGCAGCTTCATTGTTAAAAGAATATTACAATGCTGAAATTATATCTAATATTATTGATGATTATCCAAATAAAATTGAAGAAAAAAATATTTCTATAAATTTTGAAAATTTTAATAAAATTATTGGAGTTGATATTGACAAACTGGAAATAAAATCAATTTTAAATCTCCTAGATTTTAAAATAAATTCCATAAATGATACTAGTGCAGGAATTACCATCCCTAATTACAGACATGATGTCACAAGAGAATGTGATGTAATTGAGGAAGTTTTAAGAATTTACGGTTATAATAATATTGAAACTTCTAATAAAATGAATATTTCTGTAATTAAAAATCAAAAAAATGAATTGTATTATAATAACTTAATAGCAAGCTTTCTTTGTAATATGGGCTTTAATGAAGTGATAAATAATTCTTTGGTTAAAGAAAACAACATTAATAATGATATGTCTATAAATCTAATGAATTCAATTAGCAAAGATATTTCTGTTATGAGAACAGATCTTACAATTGGTATTCTCAAAACAATTGATTACAACATAAACAGAAAATCAACAACAAATAATTTTTTTGAATTTGGTTCAACTTATTATAAAAAGAATGGAAATTATGTACAAAATAAAAAATTGACGATCGTGATGTGCGGAGATTTAGTTAAGAGCAATTGGTTACATCAGAAATTAAAATCTAACTTCTTTTATTTAAAAAATATTGTCAAGAATATTTTTGAAAAATTTAATTTAGACTTCGATGAAGAAATTATAGATAACGGTATTGTTTTTAAGAAAAGTAATAAACAGATAGCCTCAATAATAAGTTTAGATAACTCTTTAATTAATAAAATCTCAATCTTTAAGGACATTTTCTGTGCAACAATAGATACAACTCTACTTTTCAAAAATATTAATAACAGCTATTTTAACGTTGGTAAAATATCAAAATTTCCTACAGTCAAGAGAGATTTCTCTTTTATTCTAAATAATAAAGTAAGTTACAAAAGTATTGAAGACTGCATATTTTCAATTAACGATAAATTAATTAAAGAAGTGAAATTATTTGATATCTTCAAAGATGGTAAAATTGAAAAATCTAAAAAATCAATTTCAATCTCAGTAATGTTAAATTCAGATGAAAGAACATTAAACGAAAAAAACATTCAAAAAATCTCGAAAAAAATAGTTGCTAGTTTAGAAAAAAACTTTAATGCTACTTTACGCGATTAATATATTTTCTCTCGAAGAATTTTTACTTTCTCATCATTTAAATACTCTCCAAAGTTCATCAATTTGTCAATATAACCTTTTGTTCCAATTTCGATTACTCTATTCCCAACAGAATTTGCAAATTGAAAATCTTGCGTTGTTAGAAAAATATTTCCTTTAAAGTTGATTAGAGAGTTATTAAGAGCTGTAATACTTTCCAAGTCCAAGTGATTAGTTGGTTCATTTAATATTAAAAAATTTGATCTCTCCATCATCATCTTCGATAACATACATCTTACTTTCTCTCCACCTGAAAGCACTGTACATGATTTTAATGCTTCTTCTCCACTGAAAAGCATTTTTCCTAAAAAACCTCTTATATAAACCTCTTCTCTTTCCTCGTCATTTTTTGACCATTGTCTTAACCAGTCAACCAAACTTAAATTTTTTTCAAAAAAACTATCATAATTTTCAGGGATATAAGATTTAGAAACTGTTGTTCCCCACTTAACGTTTTCATTCATTAATAAAATTTCATTGTAAAATGAGTCGATGATTTTTGGGTTTTTGGAGTAAAAAATAACCTTATCCCCATTGTTAATAATAGTGCTAAAATCACTGATCAACGAAGTGTTCATTGATTCGATATTAAGTATCTGATCTCCTAAATTACGTTCAATTTCAAAAATAATTCCCGGATATCTTCGAGAAGAGGGTTTAATATCTTCAATATTTAATTTTTCAATCATCTTTTTCCTTGATGTAGCTTGTTTTGATTTCGCTACATTGGCGCTAAATCTTGCAATAAATTCTTCTAATTCTTTCTTCTTTTCTTCTGCTTTTTTGTTTTGTTGAGCTCTTTGTTTAAGAGCTAATTGACTTGATTCGTACCAAAAAGTATAATTTCCAGAGTAATGCGATATTTTTCCATAGTCAATATCAGAAATGTGAGTACAAACTGAGTCTAAAAAATACCTATCATGTGAAACAACAATAACAGTATTTTCATAATTTGATAAAAAATGTTGAAGCCATTTTATGGTTTCAAAATCCAAGTTGTTTGTAGGCTCATCCATTATTAGTATATCTGGGTTGCCAAAAAGGGATTGTGCCAACAAAACTCTTACTTTCAATTTTAAATCTATTTCCGAAAGTTTTGTGTAGTGAAGACTCTCTTTTACACCCAATTGAGAAAGTAAAGATGCAGCTTCGCTATCAGCATTCCATCCATCCATCTCCTCATACTTATTTTGAAGTTCTCCAACCTTAATTCCATCTTCATCACTGAAATTTTCCTTTGAATAGAGGAAATCCATTTCTTTTTTGATTTTATATAGTGGTGAATTACCCATAATTGTACTGTCTAAAACAGTATAATCATCATAAGCATTTTGATTTTGTTCAAGAATTGATAACCTATTTCCTGGTTCAATATTAACAGATCCACTATTCGGTTGAATTTCGCCAGAAAGAACCTTTAAAAATGTAGATTTTCCTGCGCCATTCGCACCTATAACACCATAACAATTGCCTTTTTTGAAAGTTACATTGACTTCATCAAATAAAATTCTTTTTCCAAATTGGATTGATAAGTTGCTGGTACTAATCATTAATCATTTTTTGTTTATGCTAAAATGGTCATCTAAAAATTTCTTTAGTCCAATATCAGTAAGTGGATGTTGAAATAGTTTTAAAATTGAATTTAAAGGTGATGTAATCACGTCTGACCCAATTTTTGCACAATTAATTATGTGTAGTGGTGATCTTATGGAAGCTGCTAAAATTTGAGTATTTATATTGTAATTATCGTATATTTTTCTGATATCAGAGATAATATTCAAACCATTTGTGGAAATATCATCTAATCTTCCAATAAATGGAGAAACATATGTTGCACCAGCTTTAGCGGCAATTAAAGCCTGACCAGGTGAGAATATAAGAGTACAATTGGTTTTAATTTTTTTGGATGAAAAATGTTTTATGGCCTTTATTCCATTCTTTATCATCGGAACTTTTACAACAATTTTTTTATCCAGTCGACTTAGTTTTTCCCCTTCACTTATAATACCATCAAGATCTGTTGATATAACTTCTGCTGATACATCTCCATTTACTACTGAACATATTTTCTTGTAATGCTCTATAATATTTTTTTCTCCTTTTATTTTTTCTTTTGCCATAAGGGATGGATTTGTAGTCACACCATCTAAAATACCATAATTTTCAGCTTCTCTAATTTCATTTATATTGGCAGTGTCAATAAAAAATTTCATTTATAATTTGTTAAATTTGTTTAAGATTTTTTCAAAAACCAAGTCTGGTAGTACTTTCTTCAAAATTATTGAAAATTTTTGCAATGGTTTACCAACTACATAATGAATTTTAGGATTTTTTTTATTTATAATTTTAAGAATTAGTTTGGAAACTTTTATGGGATCTATTCCTCCAACTTCAACATCTTCATTCATACTCATCCATGTCTTGTAATATTTTTTAAAATAAATAGAATTCCTGTCATTAAAAGAGTCTATTCTTCTCGAAACAACATCTGTTTTGACGTCCCCTGGGGCAACATTAACAACTTTTATCCCATGATCTTTTACCTCTGTACGTAGTGATTCCGTTAATATTTCTAATGCACTTTTTGATGCACAAAAAATGCCTCTGAATGGTAATCCTATGTATCCAGCTATGGAAGTTATGTTAATAATTAATCCACCCTTGTTTTTTCTCATTACAGGCAATGTCTTTTTTATCATTTCGATTGGTCCAAAAAAATTTGTACTGAACAGGGATTCTATATCGTTAATTTTAGACTCTTCAATTGGTCCGGTATAACCAATGCCTGCGTTGTTAATCAAAACATCTATTCTTCCTTCGTTTATTTTAACATGATTTATTAAATCATCAATATCACTGATTCTTTTTACATCAGATTTAATTAGTGTAAATTGTGACTTTGGATATTTCTTTGGATTCCTACAGGTTCCGTACACCGAATGACCGTTTTCTGTTAGATAATTTCCTATTGATTTTCCTATTCCTGAGGACGCACCTGTAATAACAATTACTTTCTTCATGAAAAAAGGGCAAGTAACTTACATCACACCGCTACGACCATCTACCCTTGCTGTGTTCCCACCCTGGGGGATTAAATAGGAGCTGGTTGCATAAGCCCTGCCCAAAACAAATATAAGTATGTTTTAATAAATGTTTAATAATATTTAATTTTAATGATCAAATGAAACGTTTATTATTAATCATCATATTTTTTTATTCTTGTGATCAAAACACCAGATATTCACTCAATATTGATGTAGTATCAAACGATAAAATCTATACAAATAATTCAATAATTAATCTTAACTCTACCATAGATGGGCTTACAATTGATAATGAAAAAATTACATATTACTACAACGATAAGGAAACCAATAAAAGATTTTCTCTAGATAATTCAAAATTAGGAACAAACACGATAAAAGCTCGAGTAAATGTTGATGGTTTGATGATAACCGGAAAGAAAAGTATAGACGTATATAGTGATATAACCCCAAAATTATATAATTATGAAATTGTCAATGAGTTTCCGCATGATATCACATCATATACACAGGGCTTGGAGTTTTACAATGGGTTTCTTTATGAAAGTACAGGTTTAAACGGATATTCTACAATTAATAAAATAGATCTTCTAAATGATAAAGTTTTAGAAAAAAAATATTTGGAAAATAAATATTTTGGTGAAGGTCTTACAATTATAAATGATAATCTAATCCAATTAACTTGGAAAAATAAAATTGGTTTTATATATGATCCAAATACCTTAGATCTAAAAAATTCTTTTAATTATGATAAAAATACTGAAGGTTGGGGGCTCGCAAATGATGGTGAGTTTCTTTATCTATCAGATGGATCATCAAAAATTAGAATAATCAATCCTGAATCTTTTAAAGAAATTGATTTTTTTGAGGTAGTTACAAATAATCGAAAAATTAAAAATATAAATGAGCTTGAAATTGTAGATAATATCATTTATGCAAATACATATCAATCCAATAAAGATGTTGTCTTGAAAATTGATAAAAATAATGGCAAGGTATTGGGTTTAATTAATTTTGATGGACTAAGGGGTAAGGTTAAAAAGCACCCAGAACTTGATGTTCTAAATGGAATTGCTTTCAATAAATCAAGAAATACTTTTTTTATAACTGGAAAAAAATGGAACAAGGTATTTGAGGTGAAAATTATTAAGGATTAAAAAGCGGTCTATCGCTCATCATCTGGTTTACATCTTTTTTTACTTCCTTCAAAACGCTTTCATTATCATGATTTAATATAACTTTATCAATCATTTCTACAACATTTTTTATATCAGATTCAACTAATCCTCTAGTGGTTATTGCTGGTGTGCCAAATCTAATACCAGAGGTTGTAAAGGGTGATTTATCATCGTAAGGCACCATATTTTTATTTGCAGTGATATCAGCTTTTACTAGAGCACTTTCAGCATCTTTTCCAGTTATATTTTTATTTCTTAGATCTATCAACATTAGGTGGTTATCGGTTCCATTCGAAACAACATTATATCCCCTCGAAATGAATTCATTACACATTGTCGAAGCATTGTTTTTAACCCTTTCAATGTAGTTATAGAAACTATCATCAAGAGCCTCCCCAAAACCTACTGCTTTCGCAGCAATTACATGTTCTAACGGGCCACCTTGATTTCCGGGAAAAACTGCCAAATCAACTAATTTTGACATCATTTTTAAATTTCCATTTTTAAATTTTAAACCAAATGGATTTTCATAATCTTTTCCAATCATAATAAGACCTCCTCTGGCACCTCTCAGTGTTTTGTGTGTTGTAGTTGTCACTACATGACAATGAGGCATTGGATCGCTTAAAAACTTTTTGGCTATCAGACCTGAGGGATGTGAAATGTCTGCAAGAAGAAATGCCCCTACCTCATCTGCAATTTCACGGAATTTTTTAAAATTTATATCTCTTGAGTAAGCCGAAGCTCCAGCAATAATCATGTTGGGCTTTTCTTTTTTTGCAATCTTTAATATATTTTCATAATTAAGAAGACCATTTTCTCTTTCTACTCCATAAAATGCTGATCTGTATATTTTTCCAGAGAAATTTACACTTGATCCATGTGTTAAATGACCACCATGAGCTAAGTCAAAACCCAATAATTTATCACCAGGATTGAGAAAAGCGTGAAATACGGATGCATTAGCTTGACTGCCAGAATGAGGTTGTACGTTTGCATACTCAACTCCGAAAAGCTTTTTAGCTCTTTCAATCGCTAATGTCTCTATCTCATCTACAACTTCACATCCACCATAATATCTTTTTTCAGGGTATCCTTCAGCATATTTATTTGTCAATACTGAACCACATGCATTCAAAACATTTTCACTTACAAAATTCTCTGAGGCAATAAGCTCAATTCCTGTAGTTTGTCTTTTTCGTTCTTTATTAATTAAGTCGAAGATTTTATTATCCTGAATCATTGATATTGTATTAGTATATAAAGATACTTATTAACTTTGCCTAGTGCAAGAGAAAATTAACATAGTAAATAAAAAAGCAAACTTTAAATATATTTTAAAAAAAAAGTATGTTGCTGGACTTGTTTTAACAGGTTTACAAATCAAAGCTATCAAGGCAAAAAAAATTGTTATTGAAAACTCCTACTGTAATTTTATTAACAATGAATTATACGTCTTTAATATCATTTTTGGTAACCTTTATGAAGAAAAAAAATCTTCATCTAAAATTAAATTACTTCTAAATAAGTTTGAGTTAAAGAAAATTCAGTTAGAAACTAAAGAAGTTGGCTCAACTTTAATACCAACAAAAATTTTTACAAATGATAATGGAATAGCTAAAATTCAAATATCAGTAGCTAAAGGGAAAAAACTTTATGATAAAAGGAATGCCATCAAAGAAAGAGAAAATAAAATCAATTTAAAAAGGAAGTTTAAGTCTTAAATTTTATTCATTAGCATTGGAACAAAAAGAAAATTACCCATCTCAGTTTTTTTTATTTTATTTTTTGAAATTCTTGTAATCAAATTCATGATTTGATTTTTATGATTTCCAATTGGAATAATCATTTTTCCTCCCACTTTGAGTTGTTTTACTAAATTCATCGGAATTTCCGTACATGATGCTGCTATCAATATTTTATCAAAAGGTGCATCTTTTTCTGAGCCTACATAGCCATCGTCCCAACTGATTTTTCTTGGCATTAAATTTAGTGCTGAAAGAATTCGTTTAGATTTTTTGTAAAGACTATGTATTCTTTCAATCGAATAAACCTCAGCTTTCATTGAGACAAGGATTGATGTCTGGTATCCAGAACCACTTCCAATTTCAAGAACTTTATCTCCTACTTTGATTTTAAGTGCCTGTGTTTGGAAAGCAACTGTGTATGGTTGTGATATTGTTTGTTCAAAACCAATCGGAAATGGCTTGTCAACATATGCAAAATTTTCAAAGTCCTCATGTATAAATAAATGTCTTGGAATTTTATTAATTGATTTTAAAACATTCTCATCGCTTATACCTTTTTTCATTAATTCTAAAACTAATTTTTTTCTCAATCCTTTATTTTTAGGGGAATCGTTCATAAAATTATTAAATCAATTATATGCAAATTTAATATAGATTGTAAATTTGGAATAATGATAAGAATAGGTGTTGTTGGTTGTGGTCATCTTGGAGGTATTCATATAAAACTTCTGAGAAACTCAAAAAATTTTGATCTTATAGGATATGTAGATAATGATGATAAAAAGGCAGCTGAGATACAAAAACAATATAAAATCAAAAGATTTAATGATATAAAAGATTTTAGTAATCAAATCCAAGCTGTAATAATAGCAACACCAACCACATCTCACCACTCTTTGGCTAAGTTTTTTCTTCAACATAATAAACATGTATTTATTGAAAAACCTATTACATCAACAATCGAAGAGGCCAAAGAATTAGCTTTGTTGGCAAATAAATTTGGATTGATTGGACAAGTGGGGCATGTTGAAAGATTTAATTCAGCTTTCTTAAATGTAAAAAACATTATCAATCCAATGTTTATTGAAGCTCATCGATTATCACCCTATCCAGAAAGAGGAACTGATGTTTCAGTTGTATTAGATCTTATGATTCATGATATTGATATTATATTATCTGTTATTGACTCACCAATCAAGAAGGTTAATGCTAATGGAACCAAAGTAATTAGTGATAATCCTGATATAGTAAATGCTAGAATCGAATTTGAAAATGGATGTGTTGCTAATCTTACTGCAAGTAGAATATCTTTAAAAAAAATGAGAAAAATGAGAGTTTTTCAGCCAGATTCATACGTATCAATAAATTTTGATCAGGGAAAATCTGAACAAGTAAAAATTGTTGACCATGATAAAAAGAATAAATATTCTCTAACCCTTACCAATTCTGAAGGAATTCTTAAGGAAATTAAGATAATAAACTATGACAAGAAAGATATAAATGCAATTGAAGAGGAACACAACAATTTTTTTAGTTCAATAAAAAACAAAACAAAACCTGAGGTTTGTTTTGAACAGGGTTTAAAAGCTTTAAAAGTTGCTTTCTTAATATTGAATGACATTAAAAATGATTGAAGCTTTCAGAAATTTAAGAAATAAAAATGGAGATAATGTTAGGACTGTAGCGGTTTCCAAAAGAAGTACCAATGAAGAAATAATGAATGTTTACAATTTGAATCAAAAAGACTTTGGAGAAAATAGGGTTCAAGATTTAGTAGCAAAATACAATAAGCTTCCAAAAGATATTAATTGGCACATGATTGGCCACCTTCAAAGAAACAAGGTTAAGGATATAATTGGGTTTATTCATTTAATTCATTCCGTTGATTCATTTAGGCTTCTAGATCAAATTAATAACGAATCCACAAAAAAGAATCTTAAAACTGATGTTTTAATTCAAGTGAAAATTTCTAAAGATGTAAGTAAATATGGGTTTTCTGCTTATGAATTGGATGATGTTTTTAAAAATTATTTGTCCAATAAATACAGAAATGTTAATATTTTAGGTTTAATGGGTATGGCAACTTTTACGGAAAATATCTCGCAAATAGAATCTGAATTTTCATTTTTATCAGTTCTATACAAGAAATATTCAAAAATAACTAAACTTAAATATTTATCTATGGGGATGAGTGGAGATTATTTATCGGCTTTAAAATATAATTCCAATATGATAAGATTGGGGTCAGCGATATTCAAGTAAATGTTTGCAATAATTGATACAGAAACATCAGGTGGTAAGTACAACGAAGAAAAAATCATTGAAATTGGTATTCTAGTTTTTGATGGAAATAATATCATTGAAACTTTTCAATCATTAATAAATCCTCAAAAAAAAGTTGATTATTTTGTTCAAAAATTAACTGGAATTAGAGAGAAGGAGTTGAAAAAGTGTAAAATTTTCAAAGATTACGCAAAAGAAATCAAAAAACTATTAAAAAATAAAGTTATAGTTGGTCATAATGTTGATTACGACTACAGAGTTCTAAAAAATGAATTTAAGAGTATTGGAGAGGATTTAAAAGCTGATACTCTTTGTACAATAGAGATGTCAAAAAGGGTTTTCCCTGATTTAGAATCTTATAAATTAAATAAAATTTGTAATCACTTTAATATTGAGCTAAATAAACATCACAGAGCATTTGATGATGCAAAAGCAACAACTGAATTATTTAAAATAATTAGAAACTTTGAAAAAACTAATTAGTATTTCTGGTCCAACAGCAGTCGGTAAAACTAAAAAAGCTATAGAATTAGCCCTTTTTCTGAACACTGAAATCATTTCTTTTGATTCAAGACAGTTTTACAAGGAAATGAAAATAGGGACTGCCCCACCCTCAAAACAGGAACTATCTAAAGTAAAACATCACTTTATTCACAACAAGTCAATATTTGACAATTACAATGTTTATGATTTTTCAATTGATGCTAAAAGTTGTATTGAGGAATTGTTCAAAAAATATGAAAACATAATTTTAGTTGGTGGTTCTTTTTTATTTTTAAATTCAATAATTAAAGAATTAGACGAAATGCCCAATATTCCTGATGAACTAAGAAAAAATCTTAATTATGATTATCAAAAAAAAGGGAAAGAATACATCTTAAAATTGCTAAAAAAAATTGATCCTGTATACTTGGAAATGGTTGACAAAAATAATCATCGGAGAATAATTAGAGCATTAGAGGTTTCAATTCAGTCAAAAAAACCATATTCTTCATTTTTAGGTAAAAAACATACATCAAAATACAATCATGTTTCTATAGCTTTAAATGATGAGAGAAAGAACATTCATAATGTCATAAACGACAGAGTTGATTTTATGTTAAAAAATGGCTTAATAGATGAGGTAGAACAATTACACAAATATTCCCATTTAAACACCTTGAATACAGTGGGTTATAAAGAATTATTTAATTATTTGGATGGTAAAGTTAGTAAAGTTGATGCTGTAGAGCATATAAAAAGAAATACTAGGAGGTTTGCAAAAAAACAAATTACATGGTTAAATAATAATGGCAAACACATTTGGTTTAATCCAAATAATTCTGTTGATGATATAAAAAGAGTTTTATAAAAAATTTGACAAATTTGATCTAATTCTTTTATCAACATCTACTATAGAATCTTTAACAAATTTTTTATTCATAAGCTTTTCATAAATCTCTATATATCTGTCAGAAATTAATTCTACTGTTTGATCAGAAATATCAGGAATATTTTGACCCTTTAGACCTTTAAAATCATTATCCATTAACCATTCACGAAAAAACTCTTTCGATAATTGCTTCTGCTTTAATTTATTTGTCTGAAGAAAGTCATATGAATCTGCATAAAAGTATCTTGAAGAATCTGGAGTATGAATTTCATCTATTAGTATAATATTGTTTTCAGAATCTAAACCAAATTCATATTTTGTATCTACCAAAATTAATCCAGAATTTTTAGCAATTTGTGTTCCTCTTTTGAAAAGTTCAAGAGAAATAAAGTGAAGTTTATCGTAAGTGTTTTTATCTAATAAGTTGCTTGACAAAATTTCACTAGGACTAATATCTAGGTCATGATTACCAATATCAGCTTTTGTTGTGGGAGTAACAATAGGTTCCTTAAATTTATCATTTTCGCTCATTTTTTCAGGAACAGTATTTCCACAAATATTTCTGAGGCCTGATTTATATAGTCTATATGAATGACCTGATAAATAACCTCTTACAACCATTTCAATTTTTAAAGGTTTACATTTTTTTCCATATGAAACATTAGGATCAGGTGAAGATATTAACCAATTATTTACAATATCTTTGGTGTTGTAAAGCATCTCAACAGCAATTTGATTCAATATTTGACCCTTGTATTTTATTCCTCTTGGCATTATTACATCGAAAGCCGAAATCCTATCAGTTGCAATTACTATTATATTATTATTATTTAGTGTGTAAACATCCCTGACTTTACCCTCATATTTTGATTTAAGATCCTTAAAATTATAATCTGTTTTGGTAATTACAGTTTGCATTTATTTCGTGTTATACGCGTCAATAATACTTCTGACTAATTTATGTCTAATAACATCACTACCATCTAAATAAACAATATCAATTCCATCAATTTTTTGAAGTAAAATATTGGCTTGTTTTAGTCCTGACAGTGAACTTTTGGGTAAATCAATCTGGCCTGGATCACCTGTTATCATAAATTTGGCTTTTTTTCCCATTCTTGTCAAAAACATTTTCATCTGATTTTCAGTGGTGTTTTGAGCCTCATCAAGAATTACAAAAGCATTATCCAATGTTCTACCTCTCATGTATGCAAGTGGTGCTATTTCAATAATTCCTCTTTTAATGTAGTCATCAAGCTTTTCAATTTGAATCATTTCCTTTAATGCATCGTAGAGTGGCTGCATGTAAGGGTCAAGTTTATCTTTCAGATCACCAGGTAAAAAACCTAAGTTTTCTCCTGCCTCAACAGCAGGTCTAGTTAAAATAATTCTTTTCACATCTTTATCTTTTAAAGCTTTAACAGCTAAGGCAACTCCGGTATAGGTTTTTCCAGTTCCTGCTGGTCCAATTGCAAATACCATATCGTTATTTTCAAAAGCTTCAATTATTTTGATTTGGTTAAGTGTGTGAGCTTTTATTTTCTTTTTGTTGGTTCCAAAAAGAATTACCCTTCCAGATTCGGGTCTTAAAAGTTTATCCCCTTTACCATTGATTATTTGGTTTAAATTTGATTCATTTAAGTTTTCATTTTGTTTTAAAAAATAAATTAATGAATCTAAAACGACACAAAGCTTGAGAATATCAGTGTTTTCGCCTTCAAGTAAAAGCTTATCACCTCTTGGCGTGATTTTAATTTTTTTATATACCTTTTTTAGAGATTTAAGGATATCTATCTCAGAATTAAAAAAATCTGATGGATGAAGATCCTTAATATAATATTCAAATTTTTCCAAAAGATCTTTAATAAATTCTTATTAAGTAAATTTATGAAAAAGAATATTATCTTAATATTATAATGTCTATAATTACCCTTTTGTCGGATTATGGAACTAGAGGTTCTAAAATAGCAAAAGCCAAAGGATTATTGCTCAGTGAATTATCCACAGCATCAATTGTTGACATAAGCCATGAAATTTCACCTTTTAATATCGTTGAAGCTGCATATATAACAAAAAGATCATATTCAAATTTTCCACGAAATACCATACATATTATTGATGTTAATGCCCAACACAGTCCCGAACAATCTTTAGTAGTTTCGCATTTTGACAACCACTATTTTATAACTGCTGACAATGGATTTATTTCTTTATTATCTAATGAAATAAAAGCTGAAAAAAATATCGAAATTACCTTCAACAAAGGTGATAATTCCTCATCCATTCGAACTTTTGTCAAGGCTGCTGCACATATAGAAAGAGGAGGTAATATCAACTTTCTAGGTAAGGAAATAATAAAATTAAAGGTATTCACTCATTTAAACATTAAAACTCATTCTAATGACACAATTATAGGGCATGTAATTTATGTAGATGACTATGGAAATGTTATTTCTAATATTACTAAGGATTTTTTTATAAATTTTTCTAAGAACAGAAGTTTTGAAATAAATGCGAAAAACATAAAGTTTAACAAAATTTATGACTCATTTAATGATGCAATTAATTACGGAATAAAAAAGGAATACAGGGAAGAGGATGGAAAAAAAATTGCGCTATTTAACTCCTCTGGTAACCTAACTCTCTGTATCTATAAAAGTGATCCAAAAATCAGTGGTGGTGCAGGTAGTTTATTTGGATTGGCATATGGGGATAGTATTTCTGTAAAGTTTATAAGTTCCTAGAATTTTATTAAAATTAATTTCATTATAAAAGTCTTTTACAATATCTTTATTTTATTATATGAAGTTTATAATTTCCTCTGAAAGTTTACTAAAAAATTTACAAGTTTTAGGTTCAATATTGAACAACAACAATACTTTACCGATACTTGATTGTTTTTTATTTGAAATAGAAAATAAAGATCTTTTTATAACCTCTTCAGATCTTGAAACATCATTAACATCAAATATTACAATTGACTCATCAATTAAATCTAATATTGCAATACCAGCAAAACTGTTAATTGATATTATAAGATCTTTACCAGATCAACCACTAACATTCTCCATCTTGGAAAATAATATTCTTGAAATAAATTCTACCAACGGTCAATACTCATTATCATACTATGATGGTACTGACTATCCAAAACCATTAAATGTTGAAGAAGCCTCCACAATAAGTTTTGAATCAGCTACTCTATTAAAAATTATAAATTCTACAATCTTTGCATCAGGAAATGATGACCTAAGACCCGTTATGTCAGGTGTTTTTTTTCAAATTAGTTCTGAATCATCTTGTTTTGTAGCTACTGATGCACACAAATTGGTTAAATATGAAAGGAAAGATGTAAAATCAGATGAATCAATAGAATTTATAGTGCCAAATAAGCCATTGAATATTCTCAAAAATATTTTACAAGATCAGGAATCAAAAACCAATGTTTTATATAATAATACTAACGCAATATTTAGTTTTTCAAAATTTAAATTAGTTTGTAGGCTTATAAATGGAAAATACCCCAATTATGATGCTGTAATTCCAAAAGAAAACCCGAATGTTCTTGAAATTGATAGGAATCAGTTTTTACAGGCCGCAAAAAGATCATCAATTTTTTCCAGCAAATCAACAAATCAAGTTAAGCTTGAAATAAAAGGTAACAAACTAGTAATCAAAGCCGAAGATATTGATTTTAATAACAAATCTGAGGAAACACTTGATTGTAATTATAACGGATCAGACATTTCTATTGGTTTTAACTCTAAATTTATTGTGGAAATGCTTTCAAATCTAAGCTCTGATTCAATAAAACTTGAGCTTTCATCACCCAGTAGAGCTGGAATAATTTCTCCAAATATCAGTAGTGATGATAATGAAGATATCATAATGCTCGTAATGCCAATAATGCTTAATTAGGATCATTTTTCTATAAATAATAATCCGTTCTTATAAAGTTTGATTCCTTATTGTCAATTAATTTTCTGAGAATCTCTTTGTTAATTTCATTATCTTTTGAGGCAACAAAGGTTCTAATTGAAAAAGATCTCAGTGCATCATGTACACTTAAAGTTGCAACAGCAGAATCTTTTCTTCCGGTAAAAGGAAATACGTCAGGTCCCCTTTGACAAGAACTATTAAGATTAACCCTACAAACTAAATTTACCATTGAGTCAATCAATGGACCTAATTTTTTTTCAGATTTACCGAATAAACTAACCTGTTGACCATAGTTCGAACCCGCCATAAATGAAATAGGAACATCAATCTTGTCAAATGAAATAACAGGGATGACTGGACCGAATTGTTCCTCTTTGTAAACTCTCATTTCTTCATTTGCAGGATATAACACAGCAGGAAAAACGAAATTATTAGTTACCTTTCCTCCCCTTTTGTTAAGAACTTTCGCTCCTTTTTTCTTAGCATCTTCAATCAGATCAGTAATATATTTGGGTTTATGTGGCTCAGGCAAAGGGGTTAGCAATGTGTTTTCCCAAGGTAGGCCAAGTTTAAGATCATCTATTTTTTTACAAAATTGATTTAAAAATTTCTCTTTAATTTTTTCATGAACATAAATAATCTTAAGTGCCGTACATCTTTGACCATTAAATGATAATGCACCATTTATACACTCATTTACTGATAAATCTAAATCAGCATCGTCTAAAATAATTGCAGGGTTTTTTGCTTCTAAACCTAAAACTAATCTTAATCTATTTTTTTGTGGATGTAAATCTTGTAAGGATATAGCTGAGCTGCTATGACCTATTAACGCAAGTACATTTATCTTCCCTGTTTTCATGATTGGAGATGCCATTTCTCTTCCTCTTCCAAAAACTATATTTACAACACCTGGTGGGAATGATTGTTTAAACGCATCTAATAGTGGAGCAATTAATAATACGCCATGTTTTGCAGGTTTAAATATTGCAGTGTTTCCCATTATAATGGCAGGAATAAGAAGTGCAAAAGTTTCATTAAGTGGATAATTGTATGGACCAAGACATAATACAACACCTAAAGGACCTCTTCGTATTAGAGCCCTTACACCAGAATCGTTATGAAATATACCTCCATCTCTATCTATTTTTTTATATTCTTTGATTGTTTCGTTGATATAATCAACAGTCCTATCAAACTCTTTTCTGGAATCATTTAAATTTTTTCCAATCTCCCACATTAGTAATTTAACGACCTCATCTCTTTGAAGTTTCATTAAATCGACGAATTTTTGCATACAATTAATTCTTTCATAAACTTTCATTGTGGGCCAATTACCAGTACCGTTTTTGTATGCATTGTTAGCAGCATCAAGAGCTTTTAAAGCATGTTTCTCATCCATTTTTGGTGTATATCCAATTAATTTATGTGGAGTGTGTTTTTTTTCGGAGAGTATGGTTGAGTGGACTTCACTATAATCACCTTTCCAATCACTAATTACACCATTTATTAGGAATGTTTTGTGTTTTATTGGTTCTTTGATATCGAACTCAGCAGGTACTGAATGTGCCATTTTAGTTGTTTTAGATATGGAATCAAGAATAGTGCCAGTTATTTGATATAATATACTAGCACTAAGCGAGTTTCTTCATATTTTTCATGTTATTACGTAGTGTCTTACCAATTTTTTCAATTGAATGGTTTTTTGTGGAGTTATCATATAGATCTAATTGTTTTTTGTCATATGAAGCTGAGTTTTTTGACCCAATATGAATTTTTTCAATTACTGTCATAAATTCTGCTAATAAAGGAATACATGAATTGTTAAATAAATAACACCCATATTCAGCAGTATCTGAAATAATTCTATTCATTTCGTAAAGTTTCTTTCTTGACACTAGGTTTGCAATTAAAGGTAGTTCATGTAATGATTCGTAATATGCTGATTGTTCAATAATTCCATTTTTAACCATTGTTTCAAATGCTAATTCAACACCAGATTTAACAAATGAAATCATTAGAATTCCTTTATCAAAGTATTCCTGATTTGAAATATCCATTGTACCCGCGTTATTTAATTCAAATTTAGTTTTACCTGTTTCTTCTCTCCAATTCAAAAGTTTAATGTCATTATTTTCCCAATCATTCATCATTTCATTTGAAAAACTTCCATCAAGTATATTTGACATGTGTTTATTAAATAATGGAGTCATTATTTTTTTAAGTTTATCTGAAAGTTTATGGGCAACATATCTGGATGAATCATCCAATCTATTCATCATCCCAGTAATCCCATTGTGCTTGAGCTCCTCAGTTATTGTTTCCCAACCATTTTGAACCAACTTAACACTAAAATCTGGTTTATATCCCAGTTCAATCATTTTGTTATATATCAAAATTGATCCAGATTGTAATACACCACATAAGATGGTTTGCTCACCCATTAAGTCAGATTTTACCTCAGCAACAAAAGATGATTCCAAGACACCAGCTTTGTGACCACCTGTTGCAACAGCATATGCTTTAGCTATATCCAAACCAATACGTTGTGGATCATTTTCAGGGTGAACGGCAATCAAGGTTGGAACTCCAAAACCTCTCAAGAACTCCTCTCTAACTTCTGTTCCAGGACATTTAGGTGCAACCATTATTACTGTAATGTCTTTTCTTATTGCAATCCCTTCCTCAACAATATTAAAACCATGAGAATAAGATAAAATTGAATTACTTTTCATTAAAGGCATAGCTGATTGAACAACTTGAGTATGATTTTTATCAGGGGTTAAATTTATGACTAAGTCTGCATCAGGAATAAGTTTCTCATACGTGTCAACAATAAATTTATTTTTAATTGCATTCTTATAAGAAATGGATTGATTTTTAATAGAAGATTGTCTTAGGGCAAAAGAAATATCAAGTCCTGAATCTCTCATATTTAAACCTTGGTTTAAGCCCTGAGCACCACAACCAATAATTACGATCTTTTTATAAAGTAAAGCATTGACACCATCTGAAAATTCCATCTCCTTCATAAATCTACATTTTGCTAATTGCTCCTTTTTTTCTAATTCACTTAAATTATTGTAATAATTGTTCATTACTATTTATTGTTTAAAATTTTACTAATGTCCATGGACTTCTTACTTACTGAAATTCTTCCGGATCTCACAAATTGTAACAATCCATAGGGCTTTAATTTTTGATATAAATCTTCAGTTTCAACTCTCCATCCTGTTTTCTCGATTACAAAATAATCGGGTTTTACAGTTACAATATTTGCTCTACTATCTTTTATCATATTTTGAATTTGCTTTTCCTCAAATAGTGAACTTGATTTTACTTTGTATAGTGCTGTTTCCAAAAATATAGTTTGCTTATCTGTGTGGTAAAAAACTGAAATAACTTCAATTTGTTTTTCTATTTGCTTAACAACTTTTACGACTTGCTCTTTATTAACATTCACTACAATTACAAATCTAAAAATATTAGGTATTTCAGACTCTGATGATGTTATACTTGCAATATTAATATGCCTTTTCAAAAAAATAGCTGAGACTCTGTTGAGTAATCCTACATTATTTTCAGTGTAAATGGAGATTGTGTATGTTGTTTTTTTCATTTATTCTAGTCTTATGTCAGATACTGATGAGCCTGAAGGAATCATCGGAAAAACATTCTCTTCTTTTTCAACACACACCTCCAAAAGATAAGGTCCATCATGAGATAACATTTTCCTTATGGATGAATTTAGATCTTTTCTCTTTGATACTCGTTTTGATTCAATAAAATATCCTTTAGATATAGTGACAAAATCAGGATTAGTCATTTCTGTTGATGCATACCTCTTATCAAAAAATAGCTGTTGCCATTGTCTAACCATTCCGAGGTATTCATTATTTAAAATAACAATCTTAACAGAGGATGAGGTTTGAAAAATTGTTCCAAGCTCTTGAATGGTCATTTGAAATCCTCCATCACCAATAACAGCAATAACCTCTCGTCCAGGATCTCCAATTTTTGCACCAAGTGCTGCAGGAAGCGCAAAACCCATAGTGCCTAGTCCACCGGAAGTTATATTAGATTTAGATTTATTAAAGTTCATGTATCTACATGCAACCATCTGATGTTGACCAACATCTGTTACTAGAATAGAATTGCCATCGGTGTTTTCATTGATTGACTTAATAACTTCTGCCATACTTAAACCTCCACTTTGCTTATTGTATTCCTTATCGATAACCTTATCATATTCAATTTTGTTTAATTCTCTGAACTTACGCACCCATGAATTATGACTCCTTTTCTTTATATGTGGCAAAATTTCTTTTAGTGTCTGTTTTACATCCCCAATGACAGCAATGTTAACTTTAACATTTTTATCAACCTCTGCGGGGTCAATTTCAAAATGAATAATTTGAGCTTGTTTTGCATATGATTTTAAATCTCCAGTGACTCTATCATCAAATCTCATCCCTATTGCAATCAATAGATCACAATCGTTAGTTAGAACATTTGGACCATAATTACCATGCATACCAACCATTCCAACATTAAGTTTATGGTTGGTAGAAATTGCAGAAACTCCTAGAATTGTCCAAGCTGCAGGTATTCCAGATTTTTCAACAAAATCTTTAAATTCAGACTCTGCATTTCCCAAAATTACACCTTGACCCCAGACAATGAGAGGTTTTTTTGACTCATTGATTAATTTTCCAGCTTCAGAAATTATAGATTTATCAAAAGTAGGAACTGGAGAGTAGCTTCGAATATTTTCACATTTTTTGTACTCAAAATTTTCAATCATATCGAATTGTGCATCTTTAGTAATATCTATCAAAACTGGTCCTGGTCTACCTGTTCTTGCTATAAAGAACGCTTTAGATATAATTTCACTTATTTCTGATGCTTTTGTTATCTGGTAGTTCCATTTTGTGACAGGGGTTGATATACCAACAATATCAGTTTCTTGAAATGCATCAGAACCAAGCAGATAAGAGGCAACTTGTCCTGTTATGCATACCATTGGAGTTGAATCAATTTGAGCATCTGCAATCCCAGTAACTAAGTTGGTTGCACCAGGTCCAGATGTTGCTATGGCAACACCAACTTTTCCAGATGACCTAGCATAACCCTGAGCTGCATGAGTTGCACCTTGTTCATGTCTAACAAGAATGTGATTGATTTCTTTTTGAAATTTATAAAGCTCATCATATACGGGCATTATTGCTCCCCCTGGATAACCAAACAAAACGTCAACGCCCTCGGATATTAAACATCTAATAATAGCTTCTGCTCCTGAGATTTTTTTCATATTAATCAGTAATACATCCTTTAGACGCACTTGAAACAAGTTTGGAGTATTTATACAAAATACCAGATTTATATTTTAGTTCAGGTTTTATCCACTCTTTTTTTCTTGATTCAAGTTCATTTTTCTGCAATTTAACATTGATTTCATTTTTTATCGCGTCAATAATAATATTGTCACCATCCTTGATAAGTGCAATCATACCACCCTCTGCAGCCTCAGGTGAAATATGTCCAACAACAAATCCATGTGTACCCCCTGAAAACCTACCGTCAGTAATTAATGCAACATCATTTCCAAGACCAGCACCCATTATAGCTGATGTTGGTTTTAACATTTCTGGCATACCTGGGCCCCCTTTTGGCCCCTCATATCTTATAACTACAACATCCCCTTTTTTTATTTTTCCACAAGAAATTGCATCATTTGCATCATCTTCACAATCAAAAACTCTTGCAACACCTTTAAAAATCAAACCTTCTTTTCCTGTGATTTTTGCAACTGATCCATGAGAAGCAATATTTCCATATAAAATCCTGATATGTCCTGATTCTTTTATTGGTTTTTCTATGGGCATTATGATATCTTGGTTAGATTCCAATGTTGCAATCTCCTCAAGATTTTGAGCTATTGTTTTTCCAGTTACTGTTAAACATTCTCCGTTTAACATATTATTATCCAACATAAATTTTAAAACACCTGGTACACCACCAATATTATGTAAATCTTCCATAAGATATTTTCCGCTTGGCTTTAAGTTCCCTAGAAAAGGTGTTTCGTTAGATATTTTTTGAAAATCATCAATTCCAAAGTCAATATTTGCTGTTTTACAGATAGCTAAAATATGTAAAACGGCATTTGTAGAGCCTCCTAAAACGGTGATTAATCTGACAGCATTCTCAATTGACTTTTTAGTAATTATATCACTAGGTTTGATATCATTTCTGATTAAATTTAAGATTGAGCTTGCAATTAACTTCTTTTCATTTGATTTATCCTTACTCACTGCTGGATTTGATGAATTGTATGGCAATGACATTCCCATAGCCTCAATTGCAGATGACATGGTATTTGCGGTATACATTCCTCCACAAGCTCCTGGACCTGGACAAGCATTGCTTATTATATTTTCATAATCAAAATCTGAAATTTTACCTGACACTTTTTCTCCCCAAGCTTCAAAAGCTGATACTACATCTAATTTTTTTCCATTGTAACAACCAGGTGATATTGTACCACCATATACCAAAATTGAAGGTCTATTTAGCCTAATCATAGCCATCATTGCACCTGGCATATTTTTATCACAACCTACAACTGTAATTAAAGAGTCATATGACATACCATTGACAACGGATTCAATAGAGTCCGCAATTATTTCTCTTGAAGGAAGTGAATACTTCATTCCAGAAGTTCCCATCGAAATACCATCACTGATACCAATAGTGTTGAAAATTAATGGAACAGCCTTGGCCTTATCTATTTGATTTTTTATTTGATATGACAAATCATTGAGATGCATATTGCATGGATTTCCCTCATAACCGGTGCTTGCAATACCAATAAATGGCTTATCAAAATCTTCTTTTTTCAATCCGATGGCATGAAGCATAGCTTGTGCTGCAGGTTGAGACCCTTTTTTTGTAATTATTTTACTGTACTTGTTAAATTCCATTTGCTAAAAAAAAACCCCATATAAATGGAGTATGTAGTAAATATAGTATTTATCATATTAAAAGTAGAAATTATCTTATTATATTGATTAATTAATTCGATATAATGACTAAAAATAAGTTTTGTCAAAATATTTTTGATGTTCAAAAGCAATTTTTTGAATCGAAGAAAACAATTAATCCAAAAAAAAGAATTGAGTCTTTAAAAAAATTAAAGAGTGTTATTTCAAAAAATGAAGAAAAAATAACAATTGCTTTAGAGATGGATCTAGGTAAAAGTTATGCAGAATCTTACATGTCTGAAATTGCAATTATTTATAACGAATTAAATTATTTTATTAGAAACACGAAGAAATGGACAAAAAGAAAACGTGTTTCTTCCTCATTATTAAATTTTTTCTCTTCAGATTTCATTTTACCCTCCCCATACGGAGTTACGTTGAATATTTCAACTTGGAACTATCCATTTCAACTATCAATATCTCCAATCATTGGCGCTGTATCCGCAGGAAATACAGTTATTTTAAAACCCTCTGAACATTCGCCTAACACATCAAAGATATTAGAGAAAATAATTAATGAATCATTTGAAAGAGGTCATGTAGATGTTATCAATGGAGGACCTGAAATTGGAAAATACTTACTAAATTTCAAATGGGATTATATTTTTTTTACAGGAAGTACTGAGATTGGAAAAATAGTTGCATTAGAGGCAGCAAAAACACTAACACCTGTTACCCTAGAGCTTGGTGGAAAAAATCCTTGTATTATTGATAAAAACGTCTCAATTGATATTGCATCAAAAAGAATTATTTTTGGAAAATTTTTAAACTGTGGTCAAACCTGTATTGCTCCAAATTTTTTAGCAATACATGAAGATATTAAAGAATTATTTATCAATTCCTTAGTAAAAAATATCAAATCAATCTACGGTGATGATCCAAAAAACAGTCCTTTTTATTCGAATATCATTAGCGAACATCATGTAGATAGACTTTCCAAACTCCTCAAAAATAGTAAAATCATTTATGGGGGAAAATTTGAAAAAAGTATGAAATATTTTGAACCGACTATTGTTGAAGTGTCGTCAATTCAAGATAAAATCTTAGATGATGAAATATTTGGACCTATACTTCCAATAATTACATATGGGTCTGTTGATGAACTTGATAGTATACTGGAAAGATCAAAAAATCCGTTGGCATTTTATGTATTTACCAATAATAAAAAATTTGGAAAAAAATTAATCAATGATTATCCATTCGGAGGTGGTGCAATTAATGACACAATTGGACAAATTGTGAATAAAAAACTTCCATTTGGTGGAATTGGTAATTCAGGAATGGGAAAATATCATGGATACGAAACATTCAAAACCTTCAGTCATTTCAAACCATACATAATTAAATCTAATAATTTTGACCTAAAATTTAAATATAAATTGAGTAAGGACTCCAATATCTTTAAATTAACTAAAAAGCTAATTAAATACATTTCTATTTAGTGAAAAAAGAATTTGATAAGATCATTAGGACTAGGAGGTCTGTCCGAAAGTTTAAAGCTATCGACATAGATGATGATTTGGTGAAGGACTCTATTTTACATGCTTCTTTGGCTCCAAACAGTAGTAATTTACAGTTGTGGGAGTTTTATCATGTAACTTCAAAAAAGTTAATGAAAGAAATATCTTATGCCTGTTTTAATCAACCTGCAGCTCGTACTGCAAATCAATTTGTAGTTGTAGTTACAAGAAAAGACTTGTGGAATGAAAGAAGATTGTTCAACTTAAGAAAAATAAAGACAAGAAATTTAAAGGTAAATGATAAACATCTCAAAAACAGAAATATTGCAATTAAATACTACAAGTACTTAATACCAACAGTTTATAAAGAATTCTATGGAATTTTAGGTTTTTTTAGATATTTAAATGCAATGATTATTGGTTTGTTCCGACCCATTTACAGACAGGTAACAAAATCCGACATGAGAGTTGTTGCTCACAAAAGTAGTGCATTAGCTGCTCAAAATTTTATGTTGAGTATGACATCAAATGGATATGACACTTGTCCGATGGAAGGTTTTGATTCACTTAGAGTTAAGAAGGCTCTATCACTTCCAAGATCCTCTGAAATTAATATGATAATTAGTTGTGGTATCAGAGATGAAAAGGGAGTATATGGTGATCAAATCAGAGTACCATTTGATGAAATATACTTTAAAAAATAAGATATAATTAATTATTATCTTTTAAAATTTTCCAAACCTTCCTTTAGCCAATCTTTATATGTTTGGCTATCAGTATATTGAATTGGTGAATTTAAAATATCCAATGACGGTGATACTAAAACGTAGTATGGTTGAGAATTAATATTAAAATTTAAAGTTTGGAAAGCAGACCATTTTTCACCTTCATTTTCAAGTATCTTGACATTTCCATTTTTGTCTGTGAGGTTTATCTTCTTATTATTTAATAATTTTGATCTGTCATCAACATAAAGGGAAATCAAAATAAACTCATCATTAATCATATTATAAATATCGGTTTTTGACCAAGTATTTTCCTCCACTCTTCTACAATTCGCACAAGCCCATCCAGTAAAATCAATAAGCATTGGTTTGTTTGTGTATCTTGATTCTAATAAGCCTTTTTCAAAATCTTTAAAACAATTTAAACCAAGTGGACATCCATTATTGTTTTCATAAACTGTATAGAACGTAGGTGGAAGGAGACCACTCAACAAGGCAAGCTTATAATTACTTTTTTCCTTAACGCCAAGAGATAAATTTATGGTTGAATAACTAAAAAATGCAATTAATAAGTATAGGATTAGAGATTTTTTAAATCTTAATGAATTGATTAAATAAATTAAGCATGAAAGTGAAATTAATATCCAAACAATAATAAAGATTTCTCTTTTAAGTAGACCGAGCTCAAGAATTAAGTCAGCATTAGACAAAAACTTAAATGCTAATGCTAACTCAATAAATCCTAAAATTACTTTTACTCTACTTAGCCAAATTCCTGATTTAGGTAAAACTTTCAATGAATTAGGTGAAATTGCCAGAAATGTGAAAGGCAAAGCGAGAGAAATGCCGAAGCCAAGCATTCCAAATGTTAAATCTAAAGCACCAGATTGAGATGTAATACTTCCAACTAAAAGCGAGCCCAGGATAGGTCCAGTACAAGAGAATGAAACTAAGCACAATGTTAACGCCATAAAGAATGTGGAAATCATTCCGGTTGAAATATTTGATGCGTTATCTATTTTGTTTGTCCATGAACTTGGTAATGTTATTTCAAACAAACCAAATAATGACAGTGCAAACAATATGAAGACCAAAAAGAATAAGAAATTCAATATAGGACTTGTTGAGATCTGATTAAAAATTTGAGGGTTAATGTTTTCAATAAAGTAGAATGGCAAACTTAAACTTAAGTATATAAAAACAATAAATAAACCATACATGACACTTAGAAATTTTCCTGAACTTCCCTTGGATGAGAAAAAAGAAACTGTCAATGGAATCATGGGAAATACACAGGGTGTTAGTAGAGCCAAAACTCCACCCAAAAAACCAAGAATAAATAAGTTCAGGTAATTATTGGAAATATAACTTGAAGAAATATCTTGACCTGATAAAATTAGTTCCTTATTATTGAAATTAACAACTAATTCACTTTTAACTGAATTATAATCAAAAACTGTTTTGTTAAGTTTGGAAACCCCACTGAGGTTGAACATTAAGTCTTGTTCCTGAAAAATACACACCCTATCATCACAAACTTGGTAATATACAGTTTGATTTACAAAATCTTTGTCATCAACAGACAACACAATTCTTTGATTAAAGGTAACTTGATCAACGAAGTATGATTGGTCTAAATTAAATACTGGATCAAACTTTGTAATGGGTTCAGGTTCAGTAACTTTTGAATAATTTTTTAAAATCAAAGAATCGGAAAAAATAAACTCTGTTAAAATTGCTCCTCCCTCTTCATTGTACTGAGAATACAGTCTCCAATTGTTTTCAATTTTTGCAGTAGTAATCAGATTATACGTACTATCATTTATTTTTTCAGTATTTGTTATCCACTCAATAGGATTTTGACCTAGGATTACATTGAAAAAAAAACCAAAAAATATGCTTAGATAGAAATTTTTAGACATTTACCTTTTGTTTTTATAAACCTATTGTCTGCTCTTTCGCCAATAATCCATAAAATATTATCCCCATTCGACAACACCCACTGATTTTGTTTGGCAAAAATCGACATTTTTTTGTCTTTAAAAAATTTAGATAGCTTCTTTTTTCCCTTCATACCGTATGGATAGAAGGTATCTCCGATCTTCGGTCTTCTGACTATTAATGGAAGTTTTATGTCACAATACAAACACACTTCCCTTGAATTCGGCTTTTTTGCTTCATCCGACCTCTCTAATTTTATTAAAAATGGATTCTGATTGATCCCCATTTCTAATTCATATTCACTTGAGTCAAGAATTTCATTTCTCTTTATTAAAAAAAATTCTCTATCAGACAGGATTGTATGTGTATTTGATACAATTTTCTTTCCAGTTTTTGCAACCAAAAAATTTTGAATTTCTTTCTTACTATAAAAATTAAAATTTTTCAAATTTTCAATAAAGTATTTCAATGATTTTTCATTTTGTAGGTCCTGCTTGTTGATTTTTGTATGATGTAATTCATGAATGAACAAATTATCGATTACAAAATCGTTTTTAGAGGAGCCTATTGATTCAATAATGTCAGAAACTTTTTCTGTAAAATTTTTATCAATTTTTTCAATTTCAGGAATTAAAATATTTCTTATTCGATTTCTTAAATAATAATCTTGAGAATTACTGGAATCAATGCTAAACTCAATTTCATTGGCTATTGCGTATGAAATTATATCATCCTTTTTTTCGTTTAAGATAGGTCTTAATATATTTTTATTTAGCTCAGGAATAAGCGTTAAATTATTTCTTGATGGATTCCTAAACATGCCAATTAAAATATTTTCAACATTATCATCCAAATGATGAGCTGTAGTAATTAAGTCGTAATTGTATTCAATTAAAACTTTTTTAAACCAATCATATCTAATTTTTCTGGCCTCTTTTTGTATTGATTTATTTAATTCACCTTTGCGAAGTTTTTTAAGGTGCAATTTCAACTTATTTGATTTACAGAAATCTCTAATAAATTTTTCATTTTTCGAGCTTTCATTTCCTCTTAAAGAGTAGTTAACATGGGCTATAGAAATTTTAAAATTATTTTTTAATAGCAAATGAGCAAGTACAGTACTATCCAAGCCACCACTCATGCAAACAAGGATTTTTTTTTCCTTAAAAGCTTTTATTTTTTTTAAAACATTATTTTCAAAAAGGCGATGACTCATGACAATGATTTTTTTAATGCATCAATTTTTGTTAGACATTCTTCGTACTCATCCTCTGGATCTGATTTGAAAGTTATTCCACTCCCTACATTAACAGATATTTTTGAAAGTTTATCATCATAGATAATGGTCCTAATTACAACATTAAAATCAAAATTTTTATTAGGGTCTATGTAGCCAATTGCACCACTATAAATTCCTCTAGACGTTTCTTCTAATTCATCAATAATTTTCATCGTTTTTATTTTTGGAGCTCCTGTCATACTTCCCATGGGAAAAGTGCTTTTTAAAATTTTTGAAAAAAACACATTATTTTCAATTTGAGCCTCAATTGTTGAAACCATTTGATGAATATTTTTAAAGGTGTTAATTTTTGAAAGTTCCGTTACTTTAACTGTACCTTTTTTAGCAATTCTTGATAAATCATTTCTAACCAAATCAACTATCATGTGGTTTTCAGATTTTTCTTTTATACTGTTCTTTAATGAATTAACTAGAAACAAATCTTCCTCAATAGTTTTTCCTCTTTTTTTAGTCCCTTTGATTGGTTGTGATATAATGTTTTTCCTATTTCTTTTTATAAACCTTTCAGGTGAAGAAGACAGTATATGAAAATGTTTGTCTTTGTAGTATACACTCATTGGTGATTCTGTAAGTTTATTAAGTTTTTTAAAAGTATTTTCAGGATTAATCTTTGTGTTGTCATTAAAAAAATCAAAACAAAAATTTAGTTCATAGGTGTCTCCCATTTTAATTCTGTTTTTGATATTTTTTATTTTCTTAATATATTTCTCTTTTGATAACCGTCCTTTTAATTCTACATTTAGATTCCTTTTATTCTTTTCAAATATTTTATGAATCTTATTGATCTCTCTCCAATCTTTAAATAATTCTTTTTCATCGAAGTATAATGCTTTTAGTTTAATTCCATCGGAAATCCAAATTGTTGATGGTTGAAAAAAAGACAAATTAGGTACATCAAAATATTTTAAATTATTTGACTTTAAATCTTCAATTTCATCCTTCAGGTCATATGAAATAAATCCAAAAATCCAATCATCTACTAGTTTGATATAGTTATCAAGTTTTTCTAATGAATTATCATAACTTTTTAACTCACTGATTTTACCGTAAGAAAATATAAATTCGTAATCATTTTTTTTTTTGTTAGAATCAAGAAGAATAACATTTTCTTTTGATTTTGATAAAAACAAAAGGTTTTCTTTTAAATGATTAATATTCTCAACTTCAAAAACTTTTTCTTTTCTGTCCATTATTGCCATATAAAATTAACATAAAATGAAGATATTGGTATATTTGAATGTCAAAATGAATGAAGAGTCACTTTACCAAGAGTCAGTTGAATTATTGAAAGAATTAATATCTACACAATCATTTTCTTTTCAGGAAGAAAACTCTGCAAAATTGTTAGAAAATTGGCTCAATAAAAACTCAATACCTTTTAAAAGACACGTTAACAATATCTATTGCTACAACAAATATTATAATAAAGAGAAACCTAATATCCTTTTAAATTCACACCACGATACAGTTGAACCAAACGATTCTTACACAAACGATCCTTATGAACCAATTGTCGATCAAGGAAAGCTTTATGGTCTTGGAAGTAATGATGCAGGTGCATCATTAGTTTGTCTTCTTTCCACGTTTAAATTTTTTTATGATTCTAAGAATTTAAATTATAACCTGATTTTTTTAGCTTCAGCAGAGGAAGAAAAATCTGGAGAAAATGGAATAAAAAGTGTTATTACAAAACTACCAAAGATTGATTTTGCAATTATAGGGGAACCAACGAAGATGGAAATTGCCATTGCTGAAAAGGGATTAATTGTCTTTGACTTGATAATTGAAGGAACATCTAGCCACGCTGCTCACCCCAATTCAAATAATCCAATTCAAAAAATCAATAAAATAATTGATCAAATTAATGCATTAGATTTTAATAAAGTTTCCAAAACTCTTGGTGAAGTTAAAGTAACAATAACTCAAATAAGTGCTGGTAAACAACATAATGTTGTTCCATCTAATGTTAAAATAGTTGTTGATGTAAGAGTTAATGATTTATATTCAAACATAGAGATTTTGGAGATATTTCAGGAAAATCTAGACTGTAAAGTAATCCCTAGGAATCTTGAACTTAACAGTAAGTCAATTGACAGTAATCATCAAATTAATTTTGTTGCGAAAAAATTAAACATAAACACATACGGATCACCAACTCTTTCAGACCAATCAAAGATCAAATGTGACTCTGTCAAGATTGGGCCAGGTGACTCAAAAAGGTCACATACTGCTAATGAATTTATTTATTTAGATGAAATTAAAAAAGCTATTCCTGGTTATATAAAAATATTAAAGACGCTAAAAATCTAGATATGAATAGGCCTGTTTTCCAATGTGGCAAGAGCAGCTTCCTTTAGTGCTTCAGAATATGTAGGGTGTGGATGACTCATCATAGCAATATCTTCACAAGAGGCCTTGAATTCCATCGCGGTTACAGCCTCGGTAATCAGGTCAGCTGCTCTAGCTCCAATTATATGGACTCCAAGAATCTCATCAGTTTTTCTATCTGCTAAAATCTTAACAAAACCACTTAAGTCATTACTCGCCCTGGACCTACCAAGAGCTCTCATGGGAAAACTACCTTTTTTATAATTAATTTTTTCTTCGATAAGTTGTTGCTCAGTCTTCCCAACACTTGAGACTTCAGGCCATGTGTAAATTACATTTGGAATTAAATTGTAATCAATATGTGGTTTTTGATTTTTTAAAATTTCAGCAACTGCTATTCCCTCCTCTTCAGCTTTGTGCGCCAACATAGGTCCATTAACAACATCACCAATTGCAAAAATATTATTGTTAGTTGTTTTAAATTTTCTATCAATAATAATTCTTCCAACCTCATCTGTGTCTACACCAACCATATTCAAACCTAAATTTTCGGTGTAGGGTTTTCTTCCAACTGAAACTAGACAATAATCAGAAACAAACTCTAAAATTTCTCCAGACTTATTTTCAGCTTTAACAATCACATTACTTTTGTTTGACTTTACGTCAAAAACTTTTGATGATAAGTAAAAATTGATCTTTTCTTTTTTAAATATTTTAAGTAATTCTTTTGAAACATCATTATCCATGAAAGGAGTAATCTTTTCCGAATATTCAATAACATTAACCTCTGAACCAAGTCTATTGTAGACTTGACCAAGCTCTAAACCTATAACACCAGCTCCTATAATAGTTAGGGATTTAGGAATTTCACCAAGGGATAGGGCCTGTGTAGACGTTATTATTCTTTCCTTGTCAATATTTATAAATGGTAAGGTAGCAGGTTTTGAACCAGTGGCTATTACACATTTTTCAAATTTAATTCTTTGATTTGTTTCCTTTTCAATATTGATTGTATGATCGTCAACAAAACTTGCAAAACCATTATACACGTCAATGTTGTTTTTATTCATCAAAAAATCAATACCCTTAACCGTTTGAGAAACCACATTGTTTTTCCTATCTATCATTTTTTTGAAATTTAAAGAAACTTCACCTTTTACATTTATTCCATGACTTGAAATATTATGCACTACATCATGATAATGATGAGATGAATCTAATAGTGCCTTAGATGGAATACAACCTACATTTAAGCATGTTCCTCCTAGAGATGAATATTTTTCAATAATTGCTGTTTTAATTCCTAATTGAGATGCACGTATTGCGCAAACATAACCACCAGGGCCAGAACCTACAACAACTAAATCATAATTTTTCACAATAACAAAAATACTAAATGTTGTTAGATATTTATTCGTTTATATCTTTAAATTCAGCCAATTAATGTCGCTTTTTATGAATATATTAGCAAAAAAATGAAAACGGAAAAAAACACAGCAAATATTACTACCGAAATAAGTTTATTTGACTCTGTATTACCAATATTTTTTTTAATTATCCTTTTATTTTTAAACGTCTACGTATTCTATGGTGATTTGGCACTTGAGGGTTCAAATCAATTTATATTACTTACCGGTGCATTTCTAGCAATTTTGGTTGGGTTTAAAAATAAAGTTAATATGGACTCAATTTTTGATTCTATTTCAAAAAACATCAAATCTATAGGGACACCTATACTTATTTTACTTTTAGTTGGCTCTTTAGCTGGATCTTGGCTACTAAGTGGAATTATTCCTTCAATGATATATTATGGATTTAAAATTATTAATGCTTCTTTTTTTCTTCCAGCCTGCATAATAATATGTGCCTTAACATCTTTCGCAACAGGAAGTAGTTGGTCAACTTCTGCAACTGTAGGAATTGCATTAATAGGAATTGGAAAGGTCTTGGGTTTTGATACTGGAATGGTTGCTGGAGCTGTGATATCTGGGGCATATTTTGGGGATAAGATGTCCCCACTTAGTGACACAACAAATCTTGCTGCTGCTGTTACTGAATCTAACTTATTTGAGCATATCAAATACATGATGATTACCACATTTCCAACAATAATTGTAACATTTATATTTTTTTTACTTTTTAACTTACTTAATTTACCTAATGATGAAATATCTAATCAAAGCTACATTGAGTTAATACCAAGCTTTTTCAACACCACTCCAATTCTCTTTTTAGTTCCCATATTTGTTATTATACTAATTATAAAAAAAATTAACCCTGTTATAGCACTTTTTTTAGGGACACTATCTGCTTCTTTTTTTGCTCTAATATTTCAAGGTGGTACAATACGATCGATTATCAATAATAATCCTGACCAAGAACTTAATGAATATATGGTAATAATGAACTCAATTGTTGGAGAAACAAACATTGAAACTAACATTAACTTTTTAAACGAGCTTTTGTACTCTGGTGGTATGGCAGGTATGCTAGATACTGTGTGGTTGGTTATTTGTGCAATGGTTTTTGGTGGTGCGATGGATGGGATTGGTGCTTTAAAAAAAATAAGTTCAACTTTGCTAGATTTTGCAAAATCGACTTTTAGTTTGTTTGCAAATACTGTGTTCAGTTGTCTTACAGTTAACCTATCTGCATCTGATCAATACCTATCTATTGTGATACCAGGAAAAATGTATTCAGAATCTTATAAGGAAAGGGGTCTAAGTTCAGTTAATTTAAGTAGAACCATCGAGGATTCTGGAACTGTTACTTCTGTACTAATTCCATGGAATACGTGCGGAGCATATCAATCAGGGGTACTAAATGTTGGTGTTTTTGACTATTTTATGTATGCTATTTTTAACTGGTTAAGTCCAATAACAACCTTGGCTATAGCTTATCTAAAATTTAAAATAAAAAAAGTTTGATGTCTGAAACCAATCATAAATACAGGACTTTAACAGGGTTTTTTCTCATATTTTTTTCAGCTTTAGTCTTTATCTCAATGACTTCGTTTCTCTTTAATTGGCAAGCGGATCAATCTGAGTTAGATGAGATTATAAATTCTTCTAAAGACATTCGAAATTATGGCAAAAAAATTGGGCTTATTATCTCCAATTTATTAATATTTAAAGGTTTTGGTATTGGATCTTTTGTTTTTCCTTTGCTTTTCAGTTTTTACGGGTTATCACTCCTAGTAAATAGTTTTACAAAAAAATTAATTGATGTTTCGATCAATGCTTTGGTTATTTGTGTGTGGATATCAATTTCACTAAGTTATTTAATTGAAAACAAAATTTTTGGGGGTGTATTTGGTTATGAAATTCATCTTTTTTTAATAGAATATATTGGAAATATAGGTCTCATACTATTATTAATATTCATTTTGTTGTCTTTTACAATACTAAATTTTAACATAAACTTCAATAGATTAATTGATAGTTGGAAAAAAATAAAACCATCAAATAATCAAGATAATATAGCTTTGGATGAAGAAAATTCTAAAAATACCAGTTTTAATAAAAATACAATTCCAGAAGAAGAAATAAAACCAACAATTTCAAATTTTTCAAAACTTGAAGGAAATATAGAAGAAAATACTTCTATTTTGGATTCAAAAATTGAGATTGAGATTGAGGAATCGAAGGAGGAGGAAATTGCTGATGTTAATAACTTGCCCGATTATGATCAAAAATTAGATCTAGGTTCATTTATAAAGCCTAAAATTGATCTTTTAATTGAACATGATAACACCGGTGCAATCAAAATCGATGAAAATGAGCTTACAAAAAACAAAAATAAAATTGAAGAAACACTTCTAAATTATAAAATAGAAATAAAAAGCATTAAGGCTACCATTGGACCCACTGTAACATTATATGAAATTGTACCTGAGGCTGGTGTGAGAATATCAAAAATAAAAAATCTCGAGGACGACATAGCACTATCACTCTCCGCATTGGGAATTAGAATAATTGCTCCAATGCCAGGAAAGGGAACTATTGGGATTGAAGTTCCTAATGAGTCGCCAAAAATAGTATCCATTAAGTCATTACTATCTTCTAAAAAATTTCAAGAAGCTGAAATGGAAATTCCATTAGCCCTTGGAAAAACAATTAGTAATGAGACTTTTATTGTTGATTTGACAAAAATGCCTCACCTGCTTGTTGCGGGAGCAACTGGTCAGGGAAAATCAGTAGGAATTAATTCTATCTTAACCTCAATAATCTACAAAAAACATCCAGCAGATGTAAAGTTTATTCTCGTTGACCCTAAGAAAGTTGAATTAACATTATTTAACAAAATCGAAAAACATTATTTAGCAAAACTTCCTGAAGTTAATGACTCAATAATTACTGATAGTAAAGTTGCTGTTAAAACATTAAAATCATTGTGTAAAGAGATGGATAACAGGTACGAAATGTTAAAAAATGCAAAATGTAGAAACATCAAAGAATACAATCAAAAATTTAAAAAAAGAGTTTTAAATCCAAGAGATGGTCATAAGTACATCCCATATTTGGTTCTAATAATTGATGAATTTGCAGATTTGATAATGACTACAGGAAAAGAGGTTGAAACAAACATAGCAAGATTGGCGCAAATGGCTAGAGCAGTTGGTATACATTTGGTTTTAGCCACACAGAGGCCATCTGTTAACGTTATAACAGGTCTGATAAAAGCAAATATTCCTGCAAGAGTTTCGTTTAGGGTAACAAGTAAAATTGATTCAAGAACAATCTTAGATTCATCTGGTGCTGAACAACTAATTGGAAGGGGTGATATGTTATTTTCACAAGGAAGTGATTTAACTAGATTACAGTGTGGTTTTGTAGATACGCCAGAAATTGAAAAAATGGTAGCATTCGTTGGTAATCAGGTTGGTTATTCAACACCTTATTTTTTACCAGAAATCCTTGATCAAGATACTAATGCAAGTTCTGAGAATGATATTTCTGAAAGAGACCCGTTGTTTAAGGAGGCAGCAGAAATTATTGTGAATGCACAACAAGGCTCTGCTTCTCTATTACAAAGAAAAATGAAATTAGGATATAATAGAGCTGGAAGGATTATTGATCAACTTGAAGCTGCAGGAATTGTTGGTCCATTTGAGGGGAGTAAGGCCAGATCAGTCAATATTAAAGATCTAATCGATCTAGATGAGCTTTTAAAATGAGTAAATATTACTATTTATTTTTTTCAATGTTTTTTTTATCAATATCATCACAAAACGATGTGGAAAACATAAAAAAAAAATATAGATCGGTTAATTCATATAATCTTAATTATGATTTAATTGTAACTACAATTAAAGACAATGAAGATGTTAGAATAATTGAAGAATCGGGAACAATGTATGGAAGCAGTTCATCTTATTTTATTAAACATAAAAATATGGATATAATAAGTGATGGAGAGAAAATTTACAACATAATTCATGAAATTAAAGAAATCAATATTATTGAATACTCAGAAAATAATCAATGGAATCCGATTAATATTTTCAAAACTTTTATTGATAAAATTAACTCTAGTGTAATTAAATATGAAAAAGATTATATTTCCATCAATTTTTTTTTAGAAGAATTAAATAAAAAATATATTTTTTACTTAGACAAAAATTACAATATTTTTAAATTAAGGATGAAGACGAATGAATCCAAGTCATCAACAATCATTTTAATAAATGAAATTTTTTTTACAAATAAAATCTATAATATTGGTTTTGACAGATCTGCATATAAAGATTATTATTTAAATAACTTATGAAAGTTCTCGACAGGTATATCCTAAAATCGTATTTGACAAAATTTATTAGTTTTTTCGTCATCATAATGATCATATTTATTTTTCAAACAATATGGATGTTCATTGATGATTTGGCTGGAAAGGAATTAGATGCTGAAATTCTATTTAAATTTATTGTTTATTATTGTCCCAAACTGATTCCTTTAGTATTACCGCTAACTGTGCTTTTAGCTTCAATTATGACATATGGAGATTTAGCTGAGAATTATGAGTTTGCAGCAATTAAATCATCTGGAATTTCTCTATTTAGATCAATGAAAAGTTTATTGATTTTTAACACTATACTTTGTTTTTGTGTTTTTTTTATTTCAAATAACCTTATTCCATATTCTGAATTTAAATCTTATAATTTGAGAAAGAATTTGGCTAAAGTAAAACCAACACTTGCAATCTCCGAAGGGGTTTTTAATAATTTAGGAAATATGAATATAAAAGTAGATGACAAGTTTGGGATAGATAATAACAAATTAAAGAACGTAATAATTCACAAAACCAACAAGAATAATGATAATCTTACAGTTATAAAATCAGAAAATGGTCAATTAATCTTTAATGAAGAATTGGATGTGTTGAATATAGTTTTGAATAATGGCTACCGGTATGAGGAGATTCTTACAGAAAGCCCTGGTAACAAAGAATACAAGCCACACACTAAAATTAAGTTTAATATACACACTATAGTTTTTGATCTTAAAAAATTTTATAATGTTGATTTCAGTGAAGAGAAATACAACAATACCTTTAGGATGCAAAATATTAAACAACTTAAATTTAGTGTTGATTCACTTGAACAAAAACTACTTCAACAATACAATAATTTTAGTAATAGTTTTTATAAAAGAACTGGAATATATAGTTTTCAAACAAAATATAAAGGCTCTGGATCATTTGATAAAATTAATATCTCGGATCACAATACAATTCTAAATGATTTTGAAGAAAGTTATAGGTTACCAATTTTAAAATCAATTAAAAGAAATATTGAAAATCAAAGAGTTACATTATCGACTCAAAAAACCAATTTTTTTGTTAAAAATAAATTAATTAATCTTCATAAATTAAGCTACTATGAAAAATTTGCAATCTCTTTAAGTCCCATAATTCTTTTTATTTTGGGTTCTTCAATTGGAGCAATAATAAGAAAAGGAGGTTTTGGATATCCTGTACTATTTGCCCTAATTATTTTTCTAACTTATCATTTCATTGGTACTTTTTCAAAAAATGCAGCTGAAGATGGCACTATCAGCGCAACGTTTGGTAGTGTAATCTCAACAATAATTATTTTACCGGTATCTGTATATTTTTTTAGACGGGCAATTATGGACAAAGATTTGATTAATATTGACTTTATGAGTATAAAACTTTTTAATTTTTTAAAATTGAAAAAATGAAAATTAAATTAAATACAATAGAGGATGCATTGAATGATTTCAAAAATGGAAAAGTATTAATTGTTGTTGATGATGAAAACAGAGAAAATGAAGGTGACTTTGTTTTTCCAGCTCAAATAATAACTAAAGACATTGTAAATTTTATGATAAAAAATGGTAGAGGTTTAGTTTGTGTACCGATGACATCTAAAAGATGTAAAAAACTGTCATTACAACCAATGGTTACAAAAAACACCGAAGTAATGGATACCGCTTTTACAGTTTCTGTTGACTTAAAGGGCAATGGGGTTAGCTCTGGCATATCAGCTGATGATAGATCAAAAACAATACAGGCTTTAGTAAACCCAAAAACAAAACCAGGAGAATTGACGAGACCTGGACATGTGTTTCCTCTGGTAGCCAAAGATGGAGGGGTTTTAAGACGGTCAGGACATACAGAAGCTGCAGTAGATCTTGCTAGATTAGCTGGATTTTTGCCTGCTGGTGTCATCTGTGAGATCATGAACGAAGATGGTTCAATGGCTAGATTACCCGAACTATTGGTTGTTGCCAAAAAATTTAATTTAAAAATTATTTCAATTGAAGATTTGATAGCATACAGAATGAAGTATGACACTCTAATACAAAAGATTGATGAAACATCATTGAATATTAGAAGTAAAAATTTTAAACTACATATTTTTAGCCAAATAAATTCCGACAAAATCCATTTTGCTATAACTCATGGTTCATGGAAAAAAAATTTTCCCGTTTTAACAAGAATGATCTCAAGTAAGTCAATTAATAATTCTATAACCAGTATTCATAATGAAAGTGATAAAGAATTAAATAGATGTATTAATTTAATCGTTGAGGAGAATGCAGGGTCTATTATTTTTATAAATCAAAATAATGAGAGTATTGATGTTCTTGAAAGTTTAAATATGCTTGGGGATAAAGAAATTAACAAACCTTTATTGACATCAGTAAATAAAAAAATGGATCTAAAAGATTTTGGAATTGGAGCTCAAATTTTAGAAAAATTAGATATAACGAAAATAAAATTGTTAACTAACACTCGTAAAGTTAAGAGAGTTGGTTTAAGTGGATATGGACTTGAAATTGTTGAAAGAATAAAATATTAGAAAACCCATAACTTAAACGAAAACAATAAAACAGAAATCACTAAAAAAATTCTTACTATATCCTCTCCCTTTTTCACACTGTAACGACTTGCCCACCATGCCCCAAAAAGAGTTCCAAAGCCTAGTGAAAGACCATATCCAAAATCTAAAAGATCATTTATTAAAAAAGTCATAAATGCTCCAATAGTATATATTAAGATTACGGCAGATTTTGTGGCATTTACTCTAATTAAGTTCATGCGATTGTAAAGATTTAAAAAAAGCATAATAATAAAACCTATTCCAGCATTAACAAATCCACCATATATCCCAATAATAAAAAAAATAAAACATGATACAATTAAACTTTTTCCTTTTATCCTTTCCTTTAAATCACCTTTTAAAATTTGTGGACTAAACAATATTATCATAATTACAATTATCATTATTATAGAAAGAACTTTATTAAAGATTTTATCATCAATATCAATGGCAATTTGTGCTCCAATTAGTGAACCAACTAAAGCGAATAGGCCAATATAAATACTAAATGGGTATGTTGAAATTCCTTTGCTTTTGTAACCCATGTTTGCTGAGAATGCAGTCATTAAGAGCCCGATCCTGTTGGTACCATTTGCAACATTTGATGGTAAGCCTAAAAAAATAAGTATGGGTAGTGTAATGAGGGATCCACCACCAGCCATTGTATTGATAACTCCCACAATACAACCAACTAGAACTAAAAGTGGGTAATGCCAAAAATTTTCAATTATTAAATCCACGTAAATTTTAGCATAAATTTAATAAAGTATTTTTTCCTTAAATATCAAAAATTGTTAATTATATTTGCTGCCCAGGGAGAGATGGCAGAGTGGTCGAATGCGGTGGTCTTGAAAACCATTGAGGGTAACACCTCCGGGGGTTCGAATCCCTCTCTCTCCGCTCCAAACCTTATGATCTAGATCATAAGGTTTTTTTGTTAATTACTTAATGATTAAATCATAACAAAAAATATCCAAAATCTTTATTTTTATGTGTGCTCTCAAGTAAAGAAAATTCTTATATAAAAAAAGAGGAAAAGTTTTGCTCTAACACCTACCATCCACTTCCTGTTGTACTTTCAAGAGGAAAAGGAGTTTTTGTATGGGATGTACATGGAAAAAAATATTTTGATTTTCTGTCATCCTACTCTGCAGTCAACCAAGGCCATTGCAATCGAAAAATTTTAAATGCTTTTTTAAAACAATCAAAAAAACTAACTCTAACATCACGAGCATTCTACAATAATGAACTTGGCAGCTCTTTAGAGTACATCACATCCGTATTTGGATATGATAAGATGCTTCCCATGAATTCTGGTGCCGAGGCAGTTGAAGCTGCACTAAAAATTTGCCGAAAATGGGGATATGAAATAAAAAAAGTTGCAAAGAACAAGGCAAAAATTATTGTTTGTAATGGTAATTTTCATGGTAGAACAACAACAGTTATTTCATTTTCCTCTAGTAAAGAAAGTAAAGAAAATTTTGGGCCGTTAACTGTTGGTTTTGAAATCATTGAATACAATAATATCCAGAAATTGAATGAAGCTTTTAAAAGAGATAAGAACATTGTAGGTTTTTTAGTTGAACCGATTCAAGGTGAAGGTGGTGTGGTAGTTCCTGATGATGGATATTTGAAGAAATCAAAAAAATTATGCGAAAAATATAATGTTTTGTTCATAGCAGATGAAATTCAAACGGGAATTTGCAGGACAGGGAAATTGTTAGCATGTGACCATGAGGAGGTAAGACCAGATATAGTTATCTTAGGAAAAGCACTCTCCGGCGGATTTTACCCAGTATCAGGTGTGCTTGCCGATTCAAAAATAATGAGTGTTTTACAAGTTGGACAACACGGTTCAACATTTGGTGGAAATCCACTAGGGGCTGTTGTGGCAAAAGAATCAATAAAGTTTGCGTTGAATAAAAATTTATCCAAAAATGCAACAACAATGGGAAGTTTATTTAGAGATAATTTGGAAAATCTAAAAAGTAAACACAAATTAATAAAAAAGATCAGAGGAAAAGGCTTGTTAAATGCTATTGTTCTGGATTGTAGCGAAACTTCAAAAATTCCATGGCAGTTATCATTAAAAATGCGTGACAATGGTATTTTGGCAAAACCAACTCAGGGAAATAAAATAAGATTTGCACCTCCATTAATCATAAATAAGAAACAAATATTAAAAGCAATTAAGTTGATTGATACAAGTTTTTCAGAGCTGTAATATGAATCTCAATATAAATAGCGAAACCTCAAAACTCAAAGAAGTTTTAATTGGCAACTCATACAACTTTAAATCTCCATTGAATTTTAGGGACCTATATGATCCAACGTCATTGTTAAATTATTTGAAAGGAAAGTATCCAAATAAATTTCGATTGCAAAGCCAGCTATTAGAACTTAAAAAAATATTAATTAAGTATGGAGTTAAAGTTCATGAACTCGATACTGAAGATACAAACCAGATTTTTGCTAGAGATCTTGGTTTTGTTATCGATGATAATTTTATTCTATCATCAATTATTCCTGATAGAGAAAAGGAATTAAATGGTTTAAGATCGATACTTAGCAATATTAAAAATGTAATTAAACTACCAAAGAGTGCTCACATTGAAGGAGGTGATGTTGTTGTTACGAAAGATTATGTTTTTATAGGTTATTATGACAAAATTGATTATAAAAATCAGATCACGGCTAGAACCAACAAAAAAGCAATTAAAATCATAAAAAATTTAATTAAAAAAAAGGAAGTATTTCCTGTAGAATTGATAAAATCATCAATTAAACCCTCTAAAAATGCTCTTCATCTTGACTGTTGTTTTCAGCCTGTTTCAAGAAACAAAGCTGTGATTTGTAAAGAAGCTTTTGCAAATAAAATTGAACTTAATTTTCTAACCTCATATTTTGGTGAAAAAAACATCTTTGATGTAACCTTAGGCGAGATGTCAAAACTTTATTGCAATTTTTTTTCAATTAATGAAAATACGGTAATTACAGATAAAAGATTTAAAAGATTAATAGATTGGTTCAATGAAATCGGTTTATGTGTAGAAATACTTGACTTTTCAGAAATTTCAAAACTTGGTGGGTTATTTAGGTGTTGTACATTACCTCTGATGAGAGAAAATAATTAAAAAATATAGTTTGGCTTATTTATTGATAGGTTTCAATAAGTGAGATTTGTATTAATATTATTTTCTTTAAATATCTTTTGTCAGCAATTAACACTTAGCGATACTGGTGTTAACTTAGAGTTTATTAAAAGAGAGCTCTCGGCACCTTATAAATCTCAAAATATAGTTATTGCTGGAAATAAGTATTTCTTCAAAAAACCAACCAACGCTACATTAAAATTGTCGAATAGCGAGACACCAGTCAATGTTGTAACGAATTATAACCTTTTAGAACAGACATTTGACATATTTGATGATAAAAGTATGTATAAATTATTACCAGATAAAATTGAAAAAGTAATTTTCTCTGAAAAAGAATTCGTTTCGATAAACAATAAATTTTATGAAGTCATCGAATCTAATAAGAATTTTTCCCTTTTGGCAGACACATATTTGGAAATATATTATCCCGACTACACACCTGGAATTCAAGATAAACCTGACCCAAAGTATCGTAAAAAAAATTCCGTATTCTTATATTACAATGATAAGTTCAATTACGTTGAACGTAGAAAGAGCTTTCTAATATCAATGTTTGATAAAAATGTTTCAAAGGATGTCAATACTTTTATAAAAAAGAATAAAATATCTCCCAGAGATGATCAGGAATTAAAAACACTGTTTGTAAAATTTCATAATTCCTTAAATAGATAGTTCGATAAATTTCCTTGTCCTGCTTCCAATTTCTGACCAGTTACTTTCAGCTATTAATTTTTGCTCCGCAATCCAAGAACCTCCTATAGCAATTACATTTTTCATTCTTGAATATTTCATCACATTATCTTGATTAATGCCACCAAGAACAATGTACTTTAAATCAAGGTGTTTAAAAGGAGAGTTTATTCGATGTAAATATTGAACACTACCCAAGTCTTCGGCAGGGAAAAATTTAAGTGTATTTAGTCCGAATTTAACTGCAGAGGTAATGTCAGTAGGAGTTGAAATGCCTGGAATAAAATTAAAATCTAGTTCAATAGATTTTTGAATGATTTGGGTATCAGTAGAAGGTGAAAGACCAAAGTTTGCTCCAACCTGTTTGGCAAAAAATAGATCATCAATCGTTAAAATTGTTCCTATGCCTACATTCAAAGGGATGGGGGAATTAATTATTTTATCAATAGATTTTCTTGAGCTATCGGTTCTCAATGCGATTTCAATATTTCTAATTCCTGAGTCGTACAAACATTTTACTAAATCAACTGCTTTTTTTTGATCATGAATAACCAAAACAGGAAGAATCTTATTATCAACAAACATTTTTATTTATAAAGTTTTTTATCTCAGAGTCATTAAATTTATTAATATCTCCTTTAAAAGTATGTGCTATTGCAAAAGAAGATGCGGAAAATGATATAATTTTTTCAATATCCCAGCCTGAAATGAATCCATGCATGGTTGCTCCAAGGAATGAATCACCAGCTCCTACTCTATCAATTTGATCAACTTCATATACATCACTTGTGTAATTATTAGATTTATATTTTATAAGTGCTGCCAACTTATTTTCATTTCGAATGGTCATTGCAACACATGGTATTTTGTAAACTTTCAAGAGCTCTTTTACAGTTTTTTTTGTTTCACCAAAAATATCATCATCGCTAGGACTAACATTAATTTCTAAAATTTCTTTTAATGTATTTGAACTTGTAAATAAATAATCAACACTGTTCAATATTTTTTGTGTAAAAAGCCTACATTCACTCATAGACCATAAATTTTTTCTATAATTTATATCGTAAATAATTTTTACATCATGGTTTTTTGCTAATTCAACCATGTTTAATATATTTTTTTGACATTGACTTGATAAAGCTGGTGTAATTCCTGAAATCAAAAGATATTTTATTTCTTTAAAAGAATTTGAAAGATCAGATTTTGGAATTGAGTAAAGGGAAAAACTACTATTAGCACGATCATAGATAATTTTAGTAGGTTTATTATTTTTCCCAGGGATTGTAAAATAAACACCTAATCTATTTTCATCAAAATTAAGTTTACAATCAATATTGAATGATTTTAAAAATAACTCTATATCTCTACCTACAAAATTATCAGGAAATGAAGACAAAAATTGACAATTATGCCCTCTTTGACCTAAAAACGCAATAGCATTAGCCTCACATCCTCCATATCCAGTAACATAAGAGCTGTCTGATAATTCATTATCAGAGGAAATTCTTACCATTATTTCTCCATAACCTAGGATTTTATCCATTATACAGAATTTCCTAATCCAAGAACTACTGCAGATATTATTAATACAACAAGTCCAGCAAGAAGCTTATTAAATGGTCCTCTAGCATTTTTCCATTCACCGGCCCTGTATGCCCAAAAATTACTAATTATCAAGGATAAACCAAGAAGAATTGGCCAGCCAATAACTGGTCCAATTTCACCCAATAGAGCTGCTCCTTGTCCATAAACACCAAGTGCCGCAAACCAACAAAAACCTGCAATAATTGCCCACTTATATGCATTAAAAGATTTATCTAAACTGAAAGTCTTCCATGAATTATTTTTAAAGAGTAAAAAGATAGAGTATCCAAAGTTCATCAAAAAAGCTCCCCAAAGTACCACAACCCACGCTGCTAAGCTGGAATTTCTTGGAATTACTCCAAATTCAATTGCTGTTTGTGCAACCGGAGCAGCATTTGCAAATCCAACATTAAGTAAAGATGACAACAAACCACACGTAACAGCAATTATAATTCCTTTGGTTATATTTTTAGACTTATTTGCAGTTTCAATTAATTTATCTCTGTCTATTCCCGCCTTTGCCGTTATAGCAACTCCAATTAATGAAATGACTAAACCACCTATTATATAGGGAAATGATGGCTGAGAGGTCGCATTTTCAATTTGAAATAATGGGATAAGACTACCAGCTGACCCAGCAAGCCCCATAACAATACCCATAGTTAATGATAAACCTATATATGGAACGCTAACTCCAAACATAATACCACCTACTCCCCATGCAAATCCTAAAGCCATCGCCCAAAAAATTGCATCTCGTGGAGAGCTTGCTATAATTTCAAATAGATCAGGAATTGCAATGTATGCCCATATCATTGGAAATAATATCATTGCAACTAAAACATGAATGACCCACCAAGATTCCCATGACATTGGATTCATGTATTTCATTCCTAAACCAAAAGTTCCTTGAAAGAAACTGGCAAAAATTAAAAGTAAAAAAGGTAAAAATAGTTCCATAATTATTGTTTTGTTATAGTTATACGTTTTTTAATTAAGTAATCATCAAGTGCAAGCTCAGAGCAATCATGACCAACTCCACTTTCTTTAATTCCACCATGTGGAAGATAAATATCATACTTAATACCATTTATTTGAACTTCTCCAAAATCAAGCTCATTAATGAAGCGATTAATTCTTTCTTTATTTTTTGTAAATAAGTAGGATGCCAAACCAAATTTGGTATTATTTGCAGATTTAATAACCTCATCCTCTGATTTAAAAGAAATTAATGAGGCAACAGGACCAAAAATCTCTTCATGGAAAATATTCATTTTTTCAGTTACGCCGCTAATTACTGTAGGTTGTATCCAATTCCCAACATTCAAGTTATCTGGCGATTTTCCACCAAACTGAAGTTTTCCACCATCATCAATTGTCTTTTTAATTAAACCCAAAACTCTTTCTTTTGATTTGTTTGTGATCATTGGACCAATTTCAAAATCTAGTTGTTTATTGAAACCTATTTTCAATTGCTTCGCTTTAGAAATCATTTTATCCATAAATTCATCAAAAATTTTCTCGTGCACAAAAAATCGATTAGCTGCAACGCATATTTGACCACAATTTCCAAATTTTATAGCAGCACCAATATTTGATGCAATTTCAATATCTGCATCATCAAAAACAATAAATGGTGCATTTCCACCAAGTTCCATGCTGTATTTTTTTATAGATGTGGATGAGTCTGATATAACTCTTTTGGCAGTTTCAGTTGACCCAATCATTGTAATTAACTTTGGCAAAGTACTCTTTGACAAGGTTGTAGCAACCTCACTTGGTTCTCCACATAAAATATTCACAACCCCTTTTGGAAAATTAATTTCATGAAGAATTTCACCAATAATGTATAACGATATTGGAGATAACTCTGATGGCTTTAAAATAATACTACATCCAGATGCTAGGGCTGGGCCTAACTTAAATCCTGCGTTAAGCAATGGGAAATTCCATGCCAAATACGCAACTACAACCCCAATTGGCTTTGAAACTAAATGATGGTTATGGGTTCCATCAGGATCAATAATTTCTTTATCCTTTTGATAATCTTCAATAATATCTGAGTAATATTTTAAACTGTTAGTGATTGACTCTATATCTTCTGCCGTAGCACCATACGGTTTTCCCATTTCATAAGAAATTGATTTTCTTAAAATCTCTTCTTTTTCTAAAATTTTATCTCTCAATAAGAGCATCCACTCTTTTCTTTTCTTAACGGGTGTTTTTGACCAAGTATCAAATCCTTGCTCTGCTGATTTCAAAGCTCGTTTAGAATCCAAACTATTTGCCCATGAAAGTGTAGCAATCCTCTCATCATTTAAAGGACTGTAAATTTCTTTTGTTACATTATTTACAGAGGAAACTAATTCTCCGTCAATATACATTTTAAGTTGTCCAAAATTCATCTTTAAATTTTAATTTCATTTAAATAATTCTCATCAACATCAATTCCTAAACCAGGAAGTGTATTAGTCTTTATATATCCATCTTTCATCAAGATATTATTTTTTATAATATTTTCTCGAATTTTATTTTCGGTTCTATCATACTCAATGTACGCATCGTCTTGATAGAGTCTTCCAGGGATAGGTTCAAGATTTGATATAAAATTAATTGCTGCAAAAAATGCAATTCCTGAACCCCAAGTGTGGGGGATTACCTTCACTCCTTTGGTAGATGAAAGTGACGATATTCGTTTTGCTTCAGTCAAACCTCCACAGGAACAAATGTCCATTTGTAAAAAATCAATACAGTTTTTGTCCAAAAGCTTTTGAAAACCGTATCTCAAATATTCACATTCTCCAGCTGCAACTGGTATTTGGGACTTCGCCTTGAAATCTGAATATTGATCATAGAATTCAGGTGACAGTGGCTCTTCAAACCATTTAATTTCCATGTTTTCCAATCGTTTTGAAAGTTTTAAAGCCTCATCATATGAATATGCGTGATTGGCATCAATCATAAGCTCAATATTAAAACCAATTGCATCCCTTACTGCCTTAACATTTTTTTCATCATCATCTATGTTTAATCCAACTTTCATTTTGATTGACTTGAAACCATCATTTACATATCCCATTGCTTCATCACATAAATCTTGGGTGAGGGTTTTTGAATTAGAAAAATAAAGACCAGTTGCGTAAGGTCTTATTTTATCTCTGTGTGAACCACCTAAAAGTGTAGAAATAGGTAATTTATGGTACTTTCCTTTAATGTCCCATATTGCAACATCAATTGCACTAATTGCAGAGAGAAAAACTCCAGATCTACCATAATCATGAACTCTTCGAAATAGCGTTGACCAAATCACATCAGATTCTAATGGATTCATTCCAATTATATTCTGCTTTATATAATCAATGCATTCCTTAACAACTGGTGCAGGTCCGTATGCTTCACCCCAACCAATTAATCCATTGTCACAAACAATTTTAACAACACAAATTTTTCGATTGCTGTATTCCCATTGCGAAAAGAAAAACTCTTTTTCAAGCTCTTCATTTAAGACATTTGGGATTATCTCAGATATTTTCATGTTAAAAACCTTTCCAGAGACCTTTAGAATCTCCATTTATCTTAATATTTTTTACTTTTTTATATCCTAAAACATCAAACATATAACTTGCATCAAATCGACTGATATCAAAAATCATATGATCTTTCAAAGTTTGGTCAAGATTTGAAATATATGAATTAGAACCAGAAAAGGTTTTTTTTAAGTCATTTTTATTTAAAAATATACTGGTTGTGGGTTGAATTAAAACATCTTTAGGCCAATGATTTTTTCTAAAAATATTATTTTCAAAAAAAACATTTTCAATTTCTGACCCTCCACCAGGGTCAGGTCTATATTGATCACCCAAAACCATTACAGGATCATTCTCAAAATAAAAAATATTATTGGCTACATAAATACCTTTTGAAGCTTTGTCCACGGCAATCTTTGGAATGATATCTTTTCCGACATAAACTTTGTTTCCATAAATGTATGAGTTAAAAGGACCGTTTCTTTCTTGTCCTCTTCCGATATAACCGCTTAACCAAAACGTTTTTCCCTCTTGAAAAGCTCCATTTTCTCCCTTTACTCTGTGGCCATCATTAATACTGATATTATTTCTATATGAACAATTATAATTGTTACCCAAAATTTCAATAAATCCACCAGCGTTATTTCTACTTAGGTTGTTTTCAACAATAACATCATTACAGTTAAAATCAATGTGACATCCTGCTGAATCAGCAGGACCATTTGCATTTTGAAATTTATTTCCAGAAATAACAGCATAAGAGGTTCCCCAAGTCCAAAGACCACTGCCCCTTCCCCACTTTCGACTATCATCAAATGAACCGGAATAATTGATATCATTGCCTATAGCAAATAAATTTCTAGTACTGTTAAAAACCATTCCTGGCCCCCCTGTTCGTAAAACAATATTGTCAAATATTTCAAGGTTTTTGAACTGCCTTTCTCTCTTTCCAATAAATCTAATGGCACTATGAGATATGTTTGTAAATTGAGAGTTACTAATTGATGTGTTCTCTAAGTTACCAGATTCTGAAAGATTTAATACTCGTATTCCCCATCCATAACTTTTGGTTCCGTTTGGAGTGCGAACTTCACTTTCATTTCTTTCATAACCTGGATTTTCATAAAATATGTCTCTCAAATTAACATTTGAAATTTCTAAATCACTATGTATGTTATTGTCTGTAACCAAATACAAAATTCCTGTCCTTAAATCAGTTTTTAATTTTTTATGTAAAAATTCATTCGCACCACCACCATTTGCTGTAATCTCAACATTACTAATTTTTATATTTGACGAATTTTCAATAAAAATAGATGCTATTTTGCCTTTCGAATTTATGGTAGGTAAATTAGTATTTCCATCAATTATATAATTAGAGATTTCAATTCCATCATAATTTATCAGATCAATTGTATTTAAAAAAGTCGAGCCGTTGGCCAATAATATCTTATCACCATTTGATAATTTAATATTATTTAAAAAATCAAGACTTTTAAAAGGTTTTTCTTTTGTTCCAAGGTTGGAATTATCACCAGTAACTGAGTTGAAGTGGTAACTATATCCAATATCATTTTTATCTCCGTATTGAACTTGAGAGCATGAGCTAAAAATTAAAGCAATGATTAATAAAAATCTTTTCATTTAATTTCCATTATATGCCCCAACATTTGGTTTTGTATCACTAGAAACTGTATTTCCAAAATAGTCCCTACCTCCATTGTTTTGAATATAATTTTTTACATCTGTGCTACCATTTATGATAAATCCAGAGTTAAAAGCTGGACTTCCTGATTTTAATTTATAATCATCCGAGGAATTACCCCCTACATTGGAAAATTGTGGATCTGTGTTCAATAAATCACTTGGATCGTGGTTATATGGATAGTTTGAATCTATAACAACATTTCCGTAATACATATTGTTACGAAATGAATTGAATTGTTCGGTATCATTTCTAATATCCATGGTGAGTTTAGCTTGATCACTAACATAAACAATATTGTTGTATACATAGGTATAATCAGCATCTCTGAAAAATATTTCAATATGATCCATAGGGTTATTGTTTACATCATTTATGCTAGGGACGAATACAGTATTATTATATATAAAATTATTATTGGATGTGACTCTTCTGTTTTGCCCAGCAAAATCTGATATCCAAAAAACATTTCCATGATGTTGACCTGTTCTTTTGCCATCTGCAATACTGATATTATAACGATACCCACACATTTCATTTTCACCCAAAATTTCTACAAACCCACCAAAGTTATTTCTACTTAGGTTGTATTGCATCACAACTCTTTCACAACCCCAATCGATATGAGCACCGTATGAATCTTGTGGACCATATGCATTTTCGAAAATATTTTCTTGTATAATTGTATCATTACAAGTATAGGTCCACAAACCACTTCCTCTATTCCACATTCTACTATCTTCATCAGAACCAGTTCCATCAAAATGGTTATCTTCTACTAAAACATCCTTGCATCTAGCCAATACAATACCTGAACCTCCTGTGTTGGTAAACTTTGAATTTTTAATTGTAATATTTCTGTGGTAAAAATCTGAATTAGCTGGGGACATTCTGTTTACAATGTGGATGCCATAATGACCAGTAAGAGATATATCAACGTTATCAATTTCAATATTTGAGTAATAATTCCTATCACTATTGTTGTAGGACTCAAATCTTATCCCATAACCTTGATGTTCTTTCGTTGCATCGCCAGGTGTAGGGTATATGTTTGATATTTTTACATTGTTAATATTTATATTAGAGATATTTCTGCCGTCCCCAAATCTGAGTACAAGAATACCATACCTTTCATCCTGACCATTTCTGTCAGAACTATGCATAAGCTTAACAGATCCATCTGACTTTCTGTGAGTAGCCTCATTTGTAATTTCAATATTTGAAATAGTAATATTTTCAATATTTTCTAAAAAAATCCCCGCCTGATATCCATTTCCGTCTATGATTGGAAGATTTCCAGAGCCATAACTATCAACACTAATGTGGCTATCCTCACTTCCCGAGCCCCTGATCTTGAAATAACCCTTCCATGTATCCCCCTTCTTAAACTTAACAATATCACCAGCTTTAAATGTTATACTGTTTATTTTACCAAGGTTTTTGAAAGGAGTTGTTTCAGTTTTTCCATCATTTGCATCATCACCTGAACTAAAGCTTACATAATAGGTGGTATTTCCCTCAGAGGTTGAATCGGTATAATCATCTGGATCAGTACTACCATCATCTGTGTTGTTTCCTCCTCCGTTATTTCCTCCATTATTTCCTCCGCTATTTCCACCATTATTTCCCCCTGGATCATCACCGCCTGAACCACTGTCTGATGAACAGGACAATACAAAAAGAGATAGTATTATAATAAAGAATTTTTTCATAGTTTAGAGAAATAAGTTATCCCTTATCAAGATACAAATTGAATTTGAAATATTAAATCTTCATGTCAAAAATAACATTACTTATAATTACCATATTTTTCGCTTTTGGATGCAACCATAATAAACAAGTTAAACCAAATATTGTTTTGATTATGACTGATGATTTAAATGACTATAATGAGGATCTGATGGGTCATCCACAGGTTATTTCACCAAATATTAAAAAATTAGCTGATTCTGGAATATCTTTTATTAACGCATATTCAAATGATCCAATGTGCGGACCATCAAGATCAAGTATGATCACGGGAGTTTATCCGCACAATTCATCAAATTTTTGGCAAAAACCGTGGTTTAATAATGATGTGTTAAATAATACCAAAACAATCATGGAGAAATTTAAAGAGAATGGTTATCATGTTTTAGGTAGTGGTAAAATTTTGCATCATAATAAAAAAGAATTGTGGTCTGAATTTGAACATGATGCAGACTATGGACCTGTAGCATATAAAGGAAAAAAAGAAAAAGGTAAAAGAGGCATCGCACACCCTGATGTTGCAAAACCCTTTTCTGAAATTGGACAAATTGATGGTTCATTTGGTCCTTTCAAAAATATTTCAAATTTGGAGGAAGATGGTGAAAAAATTACATGGGCTTATGGAGGTTCCAGAGGCTACAAAGAATTTAAGTATATAAGTGAAGATGACAGAGATTTAACCCCAGATGAGATCAATGCACAATGGGCCGAAGATAAAATCAATGAATTAGCCAAATCAGACAACGACTCTCCTTTCTTTTTGGCTGTTGGATTTTTAAGACCACATACACCGCTCATTGCTCCACAAAAGTATTTTGATATGTATCCGCTTGATAAGATTAAACTCGCTAATATTTTAGAAAATGACATGGATGATACATTTTTAAATTATGTTAAGAGAAATGACTTTGAAAAGGCTGAGGCTGGGGAGAACAATTCAACACTTACTCACAAACAGCTCAGCAAAAGATCTGTT
>CACIGC010000004.1 GCA_902586095.1 uncultured Bacteroidota bacterium
CAAGTGTATCAAAATTAAACGGTCGTAATATTAGAGTAAGTGGCAAATCTTTCATGATATCTACAAAACACAGCAAGAACGCAATTATTATTGCTGGGCGATTAATTGGAATGTAGATTTTATTTAAGATCCTCATGGTTTTTAAGCCTAAACTTTGGGCTGTTTGATCAATAGATTCTGGTTGTTTTTCAAAGCTTGATTTAATGGGTGAAATACCTACAGCCATGTACCTTACTACATAAGCATATATTAAAACCAAAAATGATCCAATCATTAAAATATCTAATTTGGTACCAACAGCAGTAAAAAAAATTATAAAAGCAATCCCAATAACTGCACCTGGCATGGCATAACTTAAAGAAACTGCATCACCCAATATTTTGTTTAAACGAGATTTAGACATCCTGTTTATGAATTGAATTATTATTGATAAAACAATAATAAAAAAACTTGCTATGAGAGATACAAAAACAGTTTTTCCGGTTAGATTTAACACATCCAAGAAATCATGATTCAATGATTTATTAAAAATGTTTTTCAGCATGTGAAACAATGGAACTACAAATCCAAAAACAATTGGAACGAGGCAAACAAAATTTAATATGATATATTTTGTTGTTGAATTTGGAAAATATGTTCTAACACCAGAATTTATTGCATAGTTGAATTTGTACTTACTATTAAAGTATCTCTCTAAAATGAAAAATAATGCTACAACTATAAATAAAAAAATCGCAAGTATAGATGCTGTTTTTATATCAACCATAGGTCCCCATGCTCTAAATATCCCGCTTGTATATGTATTTACACCAAAATAATTCACAGCTCCGTATTCATTTAAAACTTCCATCACAATTAAAAAAAGTCCTGAAAAAATTGCTGCTCTAGAAATAGGTATCACGATTTTAAAAAAGGTAGATAATTCAGATAAACCCAAAGTTTTAGATAAATTGATATAGGATGTTCCAATTCTAGCAAAAGCAATCCTAGATGTTGTATAGACGTAAGGGTACAACGATAATGATAGAAGAACAGAGAGGAACTCAATCTGCAAATAATCAACATTAATTATTTCAGCAAATTTTGGTGAATAGTTTCTAAAAAAAGTTTGAACCGGTCCTGTATAACTTACAATATCACTATAAGTAAAAGCCATAATGTAAGTAGGAATAGCTAAGGGCAAATATAACAGAAGATCATATACTTTTCTCAACTTAAAATCTGTTGTACTAACAAACCAAGCTGGTAAAACCCCAAAAATCAATGAAAAAAAGATGGTCATTAAAACAAGTTTAATTGTATTTAATGAATAATCAATTAGTAAATAATCCCATAGATAATTTAAATTATCCAAATCGATTCCACTGATACTAAATATGAGTGAAACTATAGGAATAGTTAAAAATAAAGTAATCAGTAATAAGACAACTAATTTCTTTTTTGAACCCAATTTAAATTTAATTTATTTCCAGCCAGATTTGTCAAATATACGAATTGCTTCATCTCTTCTCGAACCCAATATGTTTAGGTCTAAGTCATCCATTTTGAATTCACCCCATTCTTTAACAATATCGTTAGGACTAATTGAAGGATTAACTGAATACTCATATGTATTATTGACATATGTTTTTTGAGCTTCATTTGATTGTAAATATTTAATCAATTTGATTGCGTTTTCTTTATTTTTTGAATTTTTTGTTAATGCAATCCCAGAAACATTAATATGAGCTCCTCTTTGATTTTCTTCCTGATTAGGAAAAAAAACAGAAACGGATTTTCCAGCATTTAGTTCTTCTTCATTTTTCGATGACAATAAGAGTCCTATGTAGTATGAGTTTACGATTGCTACATCACCTTGTCCAGCAGCAATAGCCTTAACTTGGTCCCTATCATTTCCTTTTGGATCTCTTGCAAAATTTTTAACAATTGCATCTGACCATTTTTGAGTTTCCTCTATACCAAGATTTGCAACAAGTGAAGACATCAAAGCTTGATTGTAAGAATTTGACGATGATCTAACTAAAATTCTATCCCTCCATCTCTCGTTGGCCAAATCTTCATATGTTGATAACTCACTTTTATTTACCCTTTCGTTGCTGTAAACCAAAATTCTAGATCTGTATGTGACAGGAATCCAAAAATTATTTTTATCTAAAAGAACTGGATTTATACCTGGATTAATTATATCACTATTAATTTTTTGCAGAAGCCCCATGTTTCCGGCTTGCCATAACTTACCCACATCAACAGTTATAAACAGATCAGCTTCGGTTTTATCACCCTCATTTTTGAGCCTTTGTATTAATTCGTCAGCATTTGCTTTTGTTACATTAACTTTTATTCCAGTCAATTTTGTAAAGTTTTCATATTGTAACTCATCCACTGCATAGTGTCTTTGACTGTAAAGGTTTACCTCCTCCACCTCCTTACTAGATTCGCAAGAAAAAAAGATCGCTATAAATATTAGGTAGGTTATTTTTTTCATAAAAAAGTTTGGCACGAAATTAAAAAATTGAGTTAAAAAGAAAAAATTATTTTTATTTAGACTAAATCTAAATAATTTATTATGTTTGCATCAAATTAATGTAGGGCTAGAAACTTAATACACAAATTATGAAACACTACATTTACACCCTATCACTAATAATCTGCCTAAATTTAAATTCTCAAGAACCAAAACAAATTAACGACTCAATTATTCCACTTGATGAAGTTATAATCAAAGGAAATACTATTTTAGGTAATAAATTTGTTGCCAAGAATCGTACAGGAGCAGCATATTATCTCTCAACAGAAGAACTTGCTCAATTCGACTATACAGATATTAACAGGGCCTTAAGTAAAATTTCTGGTATTAACTTTTATGAAGAGGATGGTTTTGGTCTTCGACCAAATATCAGTATTAGAGGAACCTCCCCGGAAAGGAGCTCAAAAATAGCTATTATGGAAGATGGTATATTAATATCGCCAGCACCATATAGTGCATCATCAGCATATTATTTTCCATCCGTTGCCAGAATGCAAGCTATCGAAGTATTAAAAGGAAGTAGCCAAATACAATACGGACCTTACACAACAGGTGGTGCAATCAATTTTGTTTCTACTGAAATACCACAAAAGTTTCGAGGTAAGATTAGCACAAGTTATGGAAGCTTCAAGACAGGTCAAACACACGCAACCATTGGTAATAGCTCAGAAAAATTTGGATATATGTTTGAAATTTTAAATTATAATTCAGATGGATTTAAAAGCCTGAATGAAGATTTGAACACAGGTTTCGATATTAATGAAATAACATCTAAAATTAAATTTGTTCCCAAAACCACTAATATAGATCAAAGCTTTGAGCTTAAATTCCACACATACGATGAAATATCAAATGAAACATATTTGGGATTAACTGAAACTGACTTTCAAAAAAATCCTTATTTACGTTATCCTGGTTCAGAAAAAGATAAAATGAGTGCAGAACACGAACAGTATGTTCTCACGCACGAACTTTTTGTTAATGAAAAAATCAAAATTACTTCAAATTTCTATGAAAATAGGTTTAAAAGAAATTGGTACAAACTTGATGATGTAGTTCATGACAACAATTCACAAAAAATTTCGAAAGTAATTTCAAATCCTTCTCAATATCCAGAACATCTAAAAATTTTAAGTGGTGAACTAGATTATGAAAATGCACTGAAGGTTAAAGCAAATAACAGAGAGTATATTTCTAGAGGAATTCAAACAAAAATTGATTATCACTGGTATGGTAAAAATGAGTCATTTAATGATTTAGAATTAGGTATAAGAATACACTATGATGAGGAAGACAGATTTCAGTGGGAAGATATTTACAACATTAATAATGGATTTATTGCACTAGAAAGTTATGGCGAAAAGGGATCTCAAGGTAATAGAATTAGTTTTGCTAATTCATTTGCATCTTATATCATGTATAAGTATAAATTTAAAGGCTTAACCATATCCCCTGGCTTAAGATATGAGTCAATCAAGCTGGGAAGAGATGACTTTGGCAAATCAAATCATCTCAGAAACATTGAAAGTCTTTCAACACGTGAAAATAAGGTTTCAGTGCTTATTCCAGGTTTAGGTTTCAACTACACATTTGGCAATAATTTATCTGTTTTTGGTGGAATTCATAAAGGCTATTCGCCGCCAGGTAGCTCTGATGGCCAAAAAGCAGAGGAAAGTGTTAATTCTGAATTGGGAATAAGGTTTTCTACAAAAAAATTAAATGGTGAGATTATAGCTTATAGAAATGATTATAGCAATTTGTTAGGCAATGACTTAGCAGCAACTGGTGGATTTGGTGAAATGGATCCCTTCAATGCTGGTAAAGCTTTAGTTAATGGTTTTGAAGTACTGTTAAATACCTCGATTTCAAAATATATTCCGATTTCCTTCTCATACACTCTAACAGATGCAAAATTTTTAACAAGTTTTGGCAGTACACAAGATATTTGGGGTGAGGTCAATAATGGTGATCAAATACCTTACATTCCTAAACATCAGTTCAGCTCTAGTTTAAGTTACAGGATTTCTAAACTTGATATTAACTTAAACGCAAGTTATAATGGAAAATTTTCCACACTAGCAAATGGAACAGAAGAAATAAGCTCATATTTAATATTGGATTTATCTATGAAATATAGAATCAAAAAAGACATATTCCTAAAATCAAAAATTCTTAATCTTTCAGATAAAAAATATGCAGTTTCAAAAGCTCCAGCAGGTTTAAGACCTGGTCATCCATTTGGAATTTATACAGGGATTGAATATAAATTTTAAAAAGTAGCTAAAAACTTTAATTTTGTCTTTATCGTTTAAATAATGGGCAAAAAAGAGATTATAATTGTTGACGGTAAATGTGTATTATGTAATTCTATCACAAAATGGCTTGTAAAAAAAGATAAAAATAAAATCTTTGAGATTGCCAGTTTAGAGAGTGAATATATCAAAAAAAACTTTCAAAATATATATAATGTTGATTCCGTAGCAGTGGTAGATTCACTTGGAAATGTTTTTCAAAAAAGCTTGGCGATATTGTATATTTTAAAAAAAATAGATAAACTATTTTGGATACAAATACTAATAAGACTTCTACCGTTATTTCTTACAAACTTTTTTTACGATCTAATTGCTAAGACCAGATATAAAATATTTGGTAAATATGATCAATGTATGATTAATAATAATGATTACTAAAATTTGGTTGGTAACATAAATTAAAGAAACCCGAACAAAATACATCTTGTTAGAGTTTCTTCGTTGTGAGCTAGAATAAAATTATAATAATCCGATATTTATTATTTAGAACTATTATAAATAAAGGCCAAATTTATTTTTTTAATTACAGAAAAAAAATAAAAAAGGGGTATTTTATTATTTAGAATGATTATATATTAGGTAATAATTCATATACCTATATTTTTAGAACCTCTTGCGTTATTTTTACAACTCAACAGTGAGGAAATTTGCCACGTAATTATTACAATTGGTAGGTTTAATAAGCATCAATTATAAGATAGCTCCACTCAACATTAGAGAACGATTTTTCTTTGACAATTCGGAAAAATTGGTTTTTCATAATCACCTTAGGAAAGAGCTTGACATTGAGGGTCTTATGATTATTTCTACTTGTAACAGAACAGAAATTTATTTTGAATTTGAAAACCATATTGGACAAGAAAATAAATTTCTTCATTCAGTTGTTAAAGAGCTGGTAGTATTTAAAAAATACAAAGACAGCTTGTCTCCTCACCTAAACAACTTAACCGGATCATTTAAGGTTGCTAATCACTTATTCAGACTTGTTTCAGGCCTCGAATCCATGATAATCGGTGAATTTCAGATTGTAGAACAACTTAAAGACGCATATTATTTTTCAAAAAAACACAAAATGCTCGGTCCAATTTTGAGCAGAATGATACAAAAATCACTTGAAACAGGCAAGTACATAAGAACAAATACTGAAATTGGAAGAGGTGCGGTTTCGGTCAGTTATGCAGCTGTGGAACAAATTACTAATAATTATGACCTCAAAAATGCAAAATTTTTATGTGTAGGTTTGGGAGAAACATCGAAACTTTCTATAAGACATCTTCACCAAAAAGGAATCAAGAAAATTAAAATTACGAATAGAACAAAAAGTAAATTAAATGCGTTTTGTACAGAATTAGGTTATGAATCAATTCTGTTCGAAGACTACAAAAAGGAAATTTTAAATTCTGATGTTGTAATCTTTTCAACAGGCTCAAAAAGTCCACTATTGACTAAAAAAGATATCGAGCAAAATATTAGAAAAAGAAACAACAAACTTTTGTTAGTTGATCTATCTGTTCCTAGAAATTTATCTAATGATTTGGAAGAGTTAAATAATATTGAAATAATTAATATTGATAACTTAAAAGATACCGTTAATGAGAATTACAAAAAAAGAAAAGCAGAGGTTATCAAAGCTGAACTTTACATTGAAGAGTTTCTAGTCGAATTTGATGATTGGACAAACACAAGATTACTCAGGCCGTCGATTCTTTCTCTTAAAAAACAAGTTAGAGAATTATTTCTCAATGAAACTATTTCAAATATTGAAAGTTTATCAGAAAGTGCTACCAGCAAAGACTTAAGTTTAAAACTATCAAAAGCATATGATAAATTTTCTGACAATTTGGTTAAAAAAATAAAGAAAGCAAGTGATAATGGAAAAGATGAAAAAGCCATCGAAATAATCAATCAAATTTTTCTAGATGAAAAATAAATTTATTGTAGGCACCAGAACAAGCAAACTTGCTCTCTTTCAAACAAACAAGGTTATTTTTGAGCTAAAAAAAAACTTTAAAAATTTCCATTTTGAAATAAAGGAAATTAAAACCAAAGGAGATATTTTACTTGATCAGACTCTGGACAGAAACTTGGATAAAGGATTTTTTGTTAATGAAATACAAAAACTCCTAATCGAACAAAAAATTGACATTGCAGTACACAGTTTAAAGGATTTACCCGTTGAAAATGATGATGGTTTAAAAATTTCAGCAATTTTGAAACGAGGCAACCCTCAAGATGTCTTTTTAAGTAAAAGCAAAAAAAAACTAGACTCATTTAGCAAAGAGCAGGTTATTGGAACCACCTCACTTCGCAGAAAAGCACAACTTCTAAAAATCAATCCTAACCTTACAATAAAAGATGTTAGAGGGAATGTAGATACAAGAATAAAAAAAATGTTAAATGGTGAGTTTGACGGCTTGGTGATGGCTGCTGCAGGAATCGAAAGGCTTAATTTGAATAATCATATTACAGAGTATTTTAATCATGATATTTTTTTAAATGCACCAGGTCAAGGCGCAATTGCTGTGGAACACTCTGTAAATAATCACAAAGCAGAAGAAATTGTAAAAAAAATAAATGACAGCAATTCCATGCTATGTGTCAATCATGAAAGGAACTTTATGAAAGCTATGGGAGGTGGTTGTAATTATCCAATTGGAGCATATTCATATTTACAGGGTGAAAACCTAAATTTAGAAGGAATTGTTTTATCTCTTGATGGAAAACAGCACATAAGAGAACATGTCTCTACTAAAAATTTCAACAATGACTTAAGTAAAGAACTTGCAGAAAAATTTTTCAAAAAGAATGTGGTTCAAATAATTAATAAAATCGACAGTGAAATCAACAAATAATATAAACGTGGTATTAACCAATGAGCATGTTGAATCTGGCTTTAAAAGTCTTGAAGTTAATGGGTTAAATATTTTTCATTTTCCGATGATTCGAACAAAACCTATCTCAAACATCACAAAAATAGATCTTGATCAAATTGATTGCATAATATTTGTATCAAAAAATGGCGTGAAGTATTTTTTTGAAGACAGCAATTCTAAAAAATTTAATTTATCAGAAAAGTTTTTTATCTGTATAGGTGAAAAAACTTCAAAAAAGTTAAATGAGATGGGATATGATCCAAGTTATACATGTTCAAGAAATTATGCTGCAGAAATGTCCAAAGAATTAAAGAAAAATAATATTCTAATCTCAAAAAATTCTCTATTAATTCAAGGAAATTTATCTAATCCTTCATTGTATAATTCCTTATCAAAATATTGTAAAATCCAGAGAAAGGTTTATTATGAAACCATTAAAACTGTTGATGAAAATAAAGAAATTAATGCGCTGGCAAGTAAATCCAAGCCGTATGTTATTTTCACTAGTCCATCAGCTTTTGATGCATTCAGTGAAATATATGATCCAAATAATTTTTTTATAATAAGTATTGGAAAAACCACTTCTGCAACAATTTGTGATAGAGGATACAAACCAGAACTTACCTCAAAAATGCAATCTTACGAGGGAATAAGTAAATCTTTTTTAAAATTTTTAAAAATCTACAACTATGAAATTTCCTGAAACAAGACTCAGAAGATTGAGATATAATAATAAAGTTAGAAACCTCGTAGAAAACGTTTCTCTTTCTACTAGTGACTTAATATATCCAATTTTTGTTTGTGAGGGAAATAATACAAAAAATGAAATTAAATCACTTCCAGGACAATATCAATTATCGATCGATAATGTTTTGGTTCTTTGTAAAGATTTAAAAAAATCAGGAATTCAAAACATAATAATCTTTGGTATATCCTCTAAAAAGGATGAAACCGGAGAAATTTCATGCAATCAAAAAAGCATTGTTCCTATGGCAATTAAAGAAATTAAAAAAAGTTTTATTGATGAATTCTTAGTAATAGCTGATGTTTGCAACTGTAGCTATACTACACACGGTCACTGCGGAACAATTATTAACAATGAAGTTGATAATGATTTAACAATTGAAACACTCGCTAAACAATCAATAGAATTGGCTAAAGCAGGCGTCGATATAATCGCACCATCAGATATGATGGATGGTAGAGTACAATTGATACGAAAAAAACTTGACAAAAACGGATTTGTTGATTTACCAATATTTCCTTATTCAGTCAAATACGCATCATCTTTTTACGGTCCATTCAGGGAAGCGGTAGATAGTTCACCCAAAAAAGGTGATAGAAAAAGCTATCAAATGAATTTCAAAAATTCCAATGAATTTATGAGAGAAATAGAACAGGATTTGAACGAAGGTGCAGATGCTATCATCATCAAACCGGCACTTTCATATTTAGATATTATTAGCAGAGCAAAAAATAAATTTAATGTTCCCATAATAGCGTATAATGTCAGTGGTGAATACTCTATGGTAAAAGCTGGTCATGAAAAAAAATATATAGAAGAGGAGCACGTTATGATGGAGATTATGTATTCGATAAAAAGAGCAGGTGCTGATGCCATAATTACTTACCATGCATTAGAAATTGCAAACGCCTTAAAAAAAGACCATGTTTGATAAAAGTATAAAAGCCTTTGAAAATGCTAATTTATTTATTCCTGGTGGAGTAAATTCCCCTGTTCGTGCCTTTAAGAGTGTCAATATGAATCCTGTTTTTTTTAAAAGTGGTAAGGGTAGTAAAATGACTGACATTGATGGAAATGAATATATCGATTGTGTTTCATCATGGGGACCTCTGATTTTTGGTCATGCAAACGAAGAGGTTGTTGAAGCGATCTCCGTTGCTAGTAAAAACGGTACCACCTATGGTGCATCAACCGAAATTGAAACCCTGGTTGCCAAAAAAATTACTGAGATGGTTCCCTCAATTGAAAAAGTTAGGATGGTTAACTCAGGTACTGAAGCTACAATGAGTGCTATAAGGTTGGCACGAGGTTATACTAGAAAGGAAAAAATAATAAAATTTGCAGGAAATTATCATGGACACGGAGATAGTTTTTTAATTAAGGCAGGCTCCGGGGCAGTCACACTGGGCCTACCGGATAGCCCTGGAGTTACCAAAAATATTGCAAAAGATACTCTGATAGCAAATTTCAACAACCTAAGCTCCGTTGAACAACTGTTTAAAGAAAATAAAAGTGAGATAGCTGCAGTCATTGTTGAACCAATCGCTGGAAATATGGGTTTAGTCAAACCACAAGAGAACTTTTTAAACGGACTCAGAAAACTTTGTGACTCACACAATTCATTACTCATTTTTGATGAAGTTATGACCGGATTTCGAGTAGCTAAAGGAGGTGCACAAGAAATTTATGGAGTTAATCCTGATCTGACAACATTAGGCAAAATCATTGGCGGTGGACTACCGGTAGGAGCATATGGCGGGAAACAAGAAATTATGGACATGCTAGCACCGAATGGACCTGTATACCAAGCAGGAACTCTATCTGGAAATCCACTTGCAATGACAGCAGGACTTACTGTTTTAAATATGCTTAATCAAAAAGTTTATGATAAACTAGAAATTATATCCAAGAAAATTGAGGATGGATGGAATAAAAATATTGTTGAGACAAATACTAATGCTCACATTGCAAGGCAAGGCTCGATGCTTACACTATTTTTTTCGGAAAAAAATGAAGTTATTAATTATGCTGATGCTTTGAAGTTGAATGTAGAGAAATATGCAAATTATTTTAAAAAAATGCTTGAAATGGGAGTTTACTTGCCGCCATCACAATATGAATGTTTATTCTTGTCATCTGTCATTGATGAGGATGATATTGAAAAGCTAATTATTTCAAATAGGATGGCACTTGAAAATATTAAAGATGAATAACATATTTCTAAATACTTTGAATGGTGAGATAGAAAAAAGACCTCCGGTTTGGTTCATGAGACAAGCAGGACGAATTTTACCATCATATAGAAAGCTCAAAGAAAGTCATAAATTTTACGATATGATGAAAAATGCTGAGATGACATCTAAAGTAACACTATTGCCTATCGAAGATCTTGGTGTTGATGCTGCGATTCTTTTTTCTGATATTTTGGTGATTCCCGATGCATTAGGAATGGATTTAATTTTCACTGAAAATGGTCCAAAATTTGCTAATGCAATTGAAGATGGAGTGAAACCTAGATTTAATTTCAAACCGGAAAAGTTGGAATACATATACAAAAACATCAGACAAACCATTAATGACAAGAAAAACACTCCATTAATTGGTTTTTGTGGAGGACCCCTAACAACATTTTTATTTATGTTTAGAGGAAATGAACATCAAAAAAGCTTTAAAAATGCTGTTAAATATTTTTATAAAAACAGAAAAGAAAGCATTAAGATTATTGAACAAATCACAGAAGCATCGATTGAATACGTTGAAAGTCAAATTAAAAACGGAATACAATGCTTTCAGCTTTTTGAAACATACTGTGGAAGCATACCATATGATTTATACACAGAATTAATTCTCCCTTTCTCAAAAAAAATACTGAATAGTGCAAAAAAACTAAACTGTCCAACAATTTTCTTTCCCAAGGATTATTCACTCGGTTTGAAAAATATTAATGATTGCATATGCGACTTTGTTAGTATTGACTGGCACATTTCTTTGCCAGAAGCTAGAAAATTAGTAGACAATGGCGTCGGTTTACAAGGGAATATGGACCCAAGAATATTTTATTATGAGTTTGATACAATTAAAAAATATCTCAATTCGTTAAATGAGTTTGGTAGTAAAAATTCAAACTGGATTTTCAACCTTGGTCATGGTTTTTTACCTGACATTGATCACTTAAAAGTTAAAAAAACTGTTCAGTGGATTAAAAAAAACAATTGGAATAGATGAGTTTTGACGAGAAATTAATAAAAAAATATAGTAAAACAGGTCCAAGATATACATCTTATCCACCTGCAACTTTCTTTGATGATAGTTTTTCAAATCTTGATTTTGAGAAAAAAATTATTCAATCAAACGATGAAAATCCACAAAATATTTCTGTTTACATTCATATCCCCTTTTGTCCTCAAATATGTCATTTTTGTGGTTGTACGACAGAGTCAGGGTTTACAAAACCTTTTTTAGAAAGGTATGTGGATGCTGTTATCAAAGAAATCAGTTACGTTTCTAAGTTAATTGACAAAAACAGGAAATTAACGCAGATTCATTGGGGAGGAGGAACGCCAAATGCAATATCATATAAGTATATTGAGAGAATTACCAAAAAATTATTTGAGGTTTTTGATTTTTCCAAAAACTATGAAATGGCAATTGAATGCAATCCTGCTCACTTGGAGTTCAGACATATTGAGCTATTAAAGAAATTTGGTTTTAACAGAATTTCTGTTGGTATTCAAGACTTCAGAGACGATGTTTTAGAAGCAATCAATAGAAAACCTTCAAAACACCCTATTGATGATATTATTAAAAAAATTAAAGATGAAGGTTTCACAGGGACGAATATAGATTTGGTTTATGGATTGCCTTTGCAAACAGTAGATAGTTTTAAGAAAACAGTTGAAAAAGCAATTCAATTAGATACTGATAGAATCGTAACTTTTTCCTATGCTCATGTTCCATCTGTTCTACCAAGGCAAAAGGTTTTAGAAAAAATTGGATTTCCAAGTTCAAAAGATAAAGCATTGATGTATGAAAACTCCTTTGATATGTTTACAAAATCTGGTTATGTATCAATCGGTATGGATCATTTTTCTAAACCTGGTGATGAATTTGAAATTGCACTGAAAAACAAACAACTTCATCGAAACTTCCAAGGATATTGTACAAGAGAAACAACTGGTCAGGTCTATGCCTTCGGTGCATCATCAATATCCCAACTCGATTCTGCTTACAGTCAAAACTTTAAAAATGCTGCTAAATATATTGCTGAAATAGAAAAAAATAATTTAGCCGTTTTCAGAGGATACTCAGTAAACAAAAAACAAAAAATTGTCAGAGATGTCATAAATTCTATAATGTGTAATTATTATCTAGATATTGAGGAAATTGCTAGCATGAATAATTGTAGTATACAGGAAGTCATTCGAATTATTGATTTTGATTCTGAAAAGTTTGAAGACTTTATTTTTGATGGATTAATTAAAATTGAAAAGTTTAAATTGAGTGTTTTTGAAAAAGGTAGATTATTTACAAGAAATATCGCAATGAGATTTGACCCCCTAATAGATAAAAAAATAGGCACATATTCAAATACAATATAAATGAAAGGATTTTTAATGATTAATCTTGGTTCACCCGACAGTACGTCTGTAAAAGATGTCAAAAAATACTTAGATGAGTTTTTAATGGATGAAAGAGTGATTGGAAAAAGCTATTGGTTTAGGTGGTTTCTCGTCAAAGTTATAATACTAAATACAAGACCAAGAAAATCTGCAAAGGCATATAAAAAAATATGGTGGAAAGAGGGTTCACCATTAATTGTTCTCTCAAGAAGATTGTTTAACAAGGTGTCAAATCTTGTTAGCTTTCCGGTAGCTTTGGCGATGCGATATGGTTCAATAAGTATCTATAATGGTTTGAAAGAACTGAATGATAAAGGCATTAAAAAAATAACAGTACTCCCACTCTACCCACATTATGCCATGTCGTCATACGAAACCGTTGTTGAAAAAGTTAAAGAGCAGTCAGAGTTGCATTTTCCACATTTAAAAATCAAAACGATCAAGCCCTTTTACAACGACAAAAACTACATAAACTTATTGTCTAATAAAATAAACGATACAATTAAAAAAATTGATTACGACCATATTCTTTTTTCTTACCATGGAATTCCAGTAAGTCATTTAAAAATATCTGATCCAACGAAATCTCATTGTTACAAAGTCAAAGATTGCTGTAATAAAAAATCTCAAGCTCATGAATTCTGTTATAAACATCAGGTACTTGAAACAACAAAAGAAGTAGTTAAAAAATTGAAAATTGATCCAAAAAAGGTTAGCGATGCTTTTCAATCTAGATTACCAAATGAGGCTTGGTTAAAACCATACACAGATGATGAATTAGTTAGACTTGCTAAGTCCGGGGTAAAAAAACTTGTGATTGTGACACCAGCATTTGTAACGGACTGTCTAGAAACATTAGAGGAGATTGCTATGGAAGGAAAAGAAGAATTTATTGATGCGGGTGGAGAAAGTTACCATTATGTACCTTGTCTGAATGATGACGACTCGTGGGCAAAACTAATTTCCAACTGGGCTAAAAAATGAGTTATTTAGTTTTAAAGGCGATCCACTTAATAGCTGTTGTTTCTTGGTTTGCTGGACTTTTTTATGTGGGAAGGATGTTTATATACTTCAAAGAATCTGCTTTGTTTGAAGAGGAAAAAAAACAAATTCTGCAAGATCAATTTAAATTAATGACAAAAAGATGCATGTATATAATTACATGGCCATCTCTTGCATTAACAACCATTTTTGGACTTTATATGCTGCATGAAAACCAGACATTGATATATCTCGATTGGATGAAAGTCAAACTTGTTTTTGTGACTATTCTAATTGCATATACTGCTTATTGCCAAAAAATTCTAAATACAATAATTAAGCTAAATGACATATCAATGAGTGACTTCAAATTAAGATTATTCAATGAATTTGCCACCTTATTATTAATTTCATTAATTTCTTTAGCTATCCTAAAGACTAGCTTATCTTGGTTGAAAGCAATTATTGTATTTATTACAGTTGCAATTACTTTACTATTTCTCATAAGACTCTATAAAAAATACAATAATTAAAGTATTATCCATACCGAAATAAACAGATAAAAAACAAACTTAATCAGTTTAACTTTTTTGCTGCCAATAAACTTTTGAATAATTTTATTGAACCTACTAGAAATATAAACAACAACTAAAAAAATTAAATTTGCAACAGTCCAAAAAATAATACCCAGAATAGCGAACTGAATTTGAATGCTCATGGTATCATCAAAAATATAGTTTGGAAAAAAGGCAATAAAAAAAATAGTAACCTTAGGGTTTAACAAGTTCATCATCAACCCTGTTAAAAAATCATTTTGAAATATTCTTTTTTCTGTTTCTCGATTATTTTTAGAAAAGTATAATTCAATTGCTAAAAAGAGAAAATAAGAGCAGCCAAAAAGCTTTATTAAAAAAAATACAAATGGACTCGCTTCAATCACAGCAGAAATACCAAAAACTAAAAGAAGTGTATGAAATAAGAGACCACTAGTTAGACCAAGAACAGTTTTTACCCCTGCCCTAATACCATCAGAACCACTTTTAATGAATACATATATAATATCCGGGCCTGGGCTTACAGTCAAAATAATTGATGAAAATAAAAAAACTAAAAGGTTATCTATTTGCATAATTTTTGATTCAATCTAAGAATAATTTATTTTATTTTGCACCTATTATTTAAATATGAGTAACATTGATACACTTTTAAAAAAAATCTCTATAACTAGAGAAGATTTACTAAATCATAAAATATACCTAAAGTTAAATTCTGAAGAGGCCATAGCAAAATTTATGGAAACACATGTTTTTGCAGTTTGGGATTTTATGTCACTTGTCAAGGCACTTCAAAAAGAATTGACATGTGTAAAAACACCATGGACTCCAACCAAAGACAAAATATCAAGGAGATTAATTAATGAAATTGTTCTTGGAGAGGAAAGTGATATTGATCAAAACAACAACCCAACCAGTCATTTTGAATTGTACTTAGATGCGATGAATAGAATTGGGGCAGAAACAAACTCTATTGGTGTTTTTATAAATAATCTTGTGGAACTAGGAGATATTGATCAGGCTATGGAGAAGTCTTCAATCCCCTCTGCTGCTAAAGATTTTATGAAATTTACATTTGATGTCATTAATAATAAAGAAGTACATGTAATCGCTAGCGTGTTTACCTTTGGAAGAGAAGATTTAATACCAGATATGTTCATTAATATTGTTAAAACATTAAATGAAAAAGAGGAAAGTAAGTCTGATGACCTTCTTTATTATCTCGAAAGACACATAGAGATGGATGGTGATGAACATGGACCGATGGCTTTGAAAATGATAAGTGAACTATGTGGAAGTGATAGCGCTAAATGGGATGAGGCTGCCGAATATTCAAAAATTGCTCTTGAAAAAAGAATAAAGTTGTGGGATTCAATTTTAAACCAAATATCAATGAATTAACATTAACAAATTATTAAATCCTAGAATTAATTTATATTTAAAATAAATATGAAAAATATTTACGCAGGCATTTGCTTATTTTTTTGTTTTGTTCTTGGTGCTCAACTACCTGGTGCCGAAAAATTTGCCAAGTTAATAACAGCTGAAAACCTTAAAGAACACCTTTACATATATGCCTCAGATGAGTTTGAAGGAAGAGAAACAGGAAGTGAAGGCCAAAAGAAAGCAGTAAATTATTTGAGAGATTTTTATATAAAACACAAAATTAATCCCGGTGATTTAGATAAAGATTACTTCCAACCCATGACTTTACAAATTAAAAGAGGAAATATGGGTAGCGTAGAAACTGAAAATGTTGTTGGAATTGTTAGGGGATCCGAATTACCTGACGAATATCTTGTTATCACAGCTCATTTAGACCATGTAGGTTATGGAAGAAATGGTGGATCAAGAGGTGATATTACCGATCAAATTCACAACGGTGCAGACGATGACGGATCTGGCTCAGTGGCATTGCTTGAAATAGCAAAAGCTTTTAAAAAGGCTGATAAGAGAGGAAAAAGCCCTAAAAGATCAGTAGTTTTTCTACATGTTACAGGTGAAGAAAAAGGACTACTAGGCTCTAAATATTATTCTGAAAACCCAATATACCCACTAGAAAATACTGTAGCCAGTTTAAATATTGATATGATCGGAAGAATTGATCCAACAAGAAAAAGTGAGAACAGGAACTATGTTTATATTATTGGATCAGATCACGACAGTCAAGACTTGCATAATTTATCTGAAAAAACAAATGCTGAGACTATGAATGTAGAATTGGACTACAGATTTAATGATAAAGATGATCCAAATAGATTTTACTACAGGAGCGATCATTATAATTTTGCTAAAAATGGTATTCCAATAATTTTTTATTTTTCAGGCACACATGAAGATTATCACATGCCAACAGATGATCCAGAAAAAATAGAATATGATTTACTGGAAAACAGAACTAGATTAATATTTCACACGGCCTGGAATATTGCAAATAGGGATGAAAGAATAGTTCTTGATCCGAAAGAAAAGGAATTTGAAATTGAAGTTGATAAATTAGATAATTACTCAGGGACTTATGGTATCGAAAATTTTCCTCTAGAACTGGTTGTTTATACAAAAAACAATAAACTTTATATGGATGTGATGGGTCAGGAATCATTTGAACTGAAAGCAGTTGGTGTAGATACCTTTAAACTTGAGGAAGCTGGAGTCGAATTGAAATTTAACACAGATGAAAAAAGTGTAAACTTCAAACAAGGTGTTTTTCAAAGAGTTTTAAAAAAGTTAAAATAAGTAATTATTGCTCTAAAGAGTTCGGTATAATCTCAACAAACTCGTTTTCAATTATATTTATGTTAAATTCTATTGGATTGCAGCAAACCTCACAATCTTCGATATAAGTTTGCGATAATAATGATGGATCGACCATTTTTATTTGGTTTTCCCAACAATATGGACAAGTAAAATAAGATTCTAACATCTAAGAAATTTGGGTGGAAGACCGGGCTCGAACCGGCGACCTCCTGAACCACAATCAGGCGCTCTAACCAACTGAGCTACAACCACCATAAATTTGGGTTTCAAATATAGATATATATGGAAAAAGAAAAAAATTATAATAAATCATTTAAAGTCTTAACACCAATAAGCTTGTTAGATATAAAACCTTCAGCGTGTTCAACTCCAATAAGTCTACCAAAATCTGAGGACCTTGCAGTGATAGAATTTAAAAATTTTTCCGAACTAATAACTGTTTCTAGCTCTGCGCTTTTGGGGTTGTAGAATTGTGAGTCATAACTTAAAATGGCTTCCATCTTTTTATCAGTGTATTTAGAAATATCCACAACAAATGTAGGCTGTAGGTTTTTCCACTGTATATAATGATATACGTTTTTCGGTCTCCAACGATTTTGAATATTGTTATTTAGTTCTGTTCTAATTTTGACTAGACCACTTAAAAAAGAAGCGGAAACAACTAATTTAGAGGCCTCAGCGTGATCTACATGTCTATCATCAGGAGCATTACAGATAATTATGTTTGGTTGATATTTTCGAATAAGTTTGATGATTTCATACTGACTATTTTCATCATTCTTGATAAAACCATCTTTCATACCCAAATTGAGCCTGAAATCTACACCAAGAATTTTAGATGCTTTATCAGATTCTTGTTTTCTTTTTTCAGCTGATCCCCTTGTTCCAAGCTCACCTGCTGTTAAATCGATAAGGCCAATGGTTTTTCCCTTTTCAATTTCACTTAAAATAGTACCCCCACATCCAAGCTCGATATCATCAGGGTGAGCTCCAAAGATGAGAATATCAATTTTTGGGGTCATTAGCTCTTGATCCAATCGATAATTGATTGATCATCTGGTTTTGTTCTTGGTGAAACAGATCTTACGACAAAACCGTCTTCATCAATTAGATATTTTTGAAAATTCCAACTGACAGAGGAATCCAACTTTCCATTTTGACTCTTTTTCGTTAAGAATTTATACAATGGATGCATTGATGAACCTTTGACAGAGATCTTACTCATCATAGGAAAAGATACACCATAATTTTCTTTACAGAATTCAGCAATTTGATCATCAGTTCCTGGTTCTTGCCACAGAAAATTATTCGAGGGAAAACCAACAACAATAAAGTTTTTGTCTTTGTATTCTTTATATAATTTTTCTAATGCTTTGTATTGTGGAGTTAAGCCACATTTTGAGGCTGTGTTAACTACCATTATTTTCTTGCCCTTCATGTTGTTAAAATCAAAATTCTTTCCATATATATCTGTTACAGAAAAGTCATGGATTGATTTGATCATTTTAGTGTCATTTTGGGACAATATAGTATTAAAAAAAAGAATCATGGTAAGTGGTATTATTTTGTACATATCTTATTATTATATGATTTCAGCAGTTAAGTTTGCTTCTATCATCTTCTTTACTCTAGGCTTTAAGTCAAAAAGTGTACCAGACTTGACTGAACACTTACCTTTGTAATGAACAATTAACGCACATTGTTCAGCTTGTGTTGCTGAGTGATCGCAAACTTTAATCAAAATATCTATAACATGATCAAAAGTATTAATGTCATCATTATAAAGTATAATTTCATGATAATCACTCTTGGATAAACTTTGCCCTTGGTCTTTTTTTGTTTTTTCTTTAACACTCATTACCAACTAGTTATGAGCTAATTTACAATTTTAAAACAACTATGTAGAACTTATGATATCAAGGAATGCTTGCGAGTTTAATGAGGCACCTCCAACTAATCCACCATCAACATCAGGGCAACTGAAAATATCCTTAGAGTTATTAGGTTTAAGACTACCTCCATACACAATGGGTATACTTTCAGATATTTTTCCATATCGCAAATTTAAAAGAGCTCTAATGTGTTGATGTATTTCCTGTACTTGTTCTGAGCTAGCATTTTTTCCAGTGCCAATAGCCCAAACTGGCTCATAAGCGATTACTAAATTGTCTAGTTTGAAATCTGTTAGATCAAACAAAGTATTATTTAACTGATTTTCTATGACTTCATTTTGTTTGCCTTTTTCTCTCATTTCGAGAGTTTCTCCAATACAAAAAAATACTTCTAGATCATTTTTCGAACAATTATCCAATTTCATCCTCAAAACTTCATCATTTTCACCGTAAATTTTTCTTCTCTCAGAATGACCAATAATAACACCATCTACTCCAACACTTTTTAACATATCAAGTGAAACTTCCCCAGTGTAGGCTCCTTCATCTTTTTCTGATACGTTTTGTGCAATAACTTTAATTGGTGTTGATTCACAGATATTTGAAATTTCATTTAAAAAAGGAAATGCCGGTGAGATATATACCTCACACCCAAATAACTTATTTGATTGCAAAATTTCTTGAACCAATCCAATCGAGGCATTCTTGTCTTTATTCATTTTCCAATTACCGGCAACGATTTTTCTTCTCATGTTAATTAATTCTTGGATCTAGATATTTGTAAATTTCATCTACAAATATATTAATCAAAATGAAAGAAAGACTTATAACTGTTACAGCTCCTATAATAACTGGGATGTCAAGATTATTTAATGAATTAACAATTTCTCTGCCCAAACCATTCCACCCAAAAATATACTCAACAAATACTGAACCAGCCAATAAACTAGCAAACCATCCTGACAGAGCAGTTACAACAGGGTTGAGAGAGTTTTTTAAACAATGATTTACAATGACTTTATATTTGGACAATCCTTTTGAGTAAGCTGTCAAAATATAATTCTGATTTAATGTTTGTATCATTGAGTTTCTCATTAGCATACTAATTATTGAAATTGGTCTTATTCCTAACACAATTGATGGAAGTATTAAATTTCTAAGTTTTAGTTCATAATATTCACCTGAATCATTTAATTCATACAAACTTCCTGTCATATTTAAATTAGTAATATCACTTAAAACATATCCAAAAATCCAAGCAAAAACTATTGCACTTAAAAAAGAAGGAACACTAATTCCAATTGTACTTACAAATTGTATAAAATTGTCGGATATTGTGTCCCTGAACAAAGCACAATAAATACCTAAAATTAATCCAAAAATTGTTGCAAAAAATATTGAAGTAATTGCAAGGATTGCGGTATTTGGAAATGTATTGGCAATGATGTTTGAGACCTTCTCCCCTCGCCTTTGATACGACTCCCTGAAATATGGAAATTTTAAAACAAATACAGAATTACCAACTTCCAAAATATTTACATAAGAGTACTTATTTGAGTCTAAGTAATTGAAATCAGAATCATCCTTTGAATGTATTGAAATAGGAGATATGTCATTCAAATAAAAAAAATATTGATGTATAACAGGCTTGTCAAAACCATATCTAGCATTAATTGCCTTTAATTGTTCATCATCTTCATTTTGTCCCATCATCATTCTACCCGGATCTCCAGGCAAAACTTGAAATAGAAAAAAAATTACGGTGATTACACCAAAAAGAGTAAATAAAATGTTTAAAATTTTCATTTAAAATACTCAAGATGAATTAAAGCAAAAACAGAGTAGTTGATTATGTCATGATAATTTGCATCAATGCCTTCACTAATTAATGTTTTTCCTTCATTATCCTCAATTTGTTTGATTCTAAAAATTTTTTGCAAAATTAGATCAGTCAAAGAGCTTACTCTCATCTCTTTCCAAGCTTCTCCATAATCATGATTTTTTTTTGATAGTAGGTCTTTAACTAAAACCTTTTGTTTATCATACTCACTAAGTGCAGTTTCTAGATCAAAATCAGGTTCATCAGAAATCCCTCTTTCTATTTGAATAAGACACATGATTGAATAATTAATTAAACCTACAAACTCAACTTCTTGCCCCTCTTCAATTTTAGATGTTTTATTGATCTGTATACCTCTTATTCTTTGGGCTTTTATGTAAATCTGGTCAGTTAATGATGATAATCTTAAAATTCTCCAGGCAGCACCATAATCATGCATCTTAGAAATGAAAATATTTTTACATTTTTCGATTATGTGATCAAAGTGATTTAGTGTATTTGACAACGAAGCTTATTTTTACGTAAATTTCGAAAAAATAATCTAATTATACATTCTGATTTGAAGATTAATATTAAAGGGAACCTGCTTGATTTGACTAAAACTAGAATAATGGGGGTTTTAAATTTAACCCCTGATTCGTTTTATGATGGTGGACTATACAACTCAGAAATAAAAATCGATAATCGAGTAGCTAAAATGATTGATGAAGGTGTGGATATCGTAGATGTCGGAGGCTACAGTTCAAGACCTGGTGCGAAAGACATAAGTATTGATGAAGAAATTAAAAGAGTTGTCCCAACTATTAAATTTTTAAAAAAAAAATACCCCGACTTAGTATTATCAATTGATACTTTCAGATCAGAGGTTGCTAAAAGCTGTCTTGATTTAGGTGTAGATATTGTTAATGATATAAGTGCAGGATGTATTGATGAAAAGATTTTTGATGTTGTTTCTGAATACAATTGTCCATACGTAATGATGCATATGAGGGGAAATCCTCAAAATATGCAAAATAAACCAGAATATAAAAGTTTAATTAAAGAGCTCTTAAGTTTTTTTGCTAAAAGAATTTATTTAGCTCGTGAAAAAGGAATAATTGATATAATTATTGATCCAGGAATTGGATTTGGAAAAACTTTGGATCATAACTATACTATTATGAGAAAAATTGAAAACTTTAAACACTTAGATCTGCCCATTTTGGTTGGAATTTCAAGAAAATCTTTAATAACTAAATACCTAAATATTGATAAAAAGGATTCATTAAATGCTACCACTGCATTAAACATGTATCTTCTTGATAAAAAAATAAACATCTTAAGAGTTCATGATGTTAAAGAGGCCAAAGAGTGTATAATGCTTCACGAAAAAATAAAATCTTCATGATTTTGGTTAATTTTACAATAAGATGGAAATAATTGATTTTGTAAAGTCTACAATATTACCAATCATTGATGTAATACTGGTTGCAGTGATGTTGTACTATGCCTACAAACTTGTTCGAGGCACTGCGGCAATAATTGTTTTTAGAGGTTTTGTTATTATTTATATCATATGGTGGATAACTGATGTTTTAAATATGAATATTTTAAGTAGTATCCTTGGCGGATTTATTGGTGTTGGAGTTTTTGCTGTTATTATTGTTTTTCAACAGGAAATAAGGAAATTTTTACTTCTGTTGGGTTCGTCACGAATTGCAAATAATAAATCTTTGTGGAAAAAGTTTACTCTATTTTTCAAAATCAGTAAGGAACAAGCCAAACTCAACATCAATGAATTTATAATTGCTTGTAATAAACTCCAAAAGACAAAAACGGGTGCTATTTTTGTGTTTGAGAGAAATAATAGTTTAGATTTTATAAAAGATGATGGTGATAAGATAAACTCAGAGGTCTCATCAGCCATTATTGAAAGTATTTTTTACAAGAACGGCCCTCTGCACGATGGTGCTGTTATTGTTGTAGGAAATTTAATTGTCTCCTCCAGGGTCACTCTACCTGTCTCAAAAAATAAAAAAATTAATAAATCGTTTGGACTTAGGCATAAAGCAGCTATTGGAATATCTGAGGAGTCTGATGCATTATGTATTGTCATTTCTGAAGAATCAGGCAAAATATCATACATAAAAAATGGGGATTTTTGTAATTACAAAAATGACGATGAATTAAAATCTATGTTGTTAGAGGATCTCAGCGAATAACTGTTTTTTCTCAAATTGAAATTCGTATAATTTCTTGTAATAGCCATTTCTTGTAATCAACTCATTGTGAGAGCCGATCTCCATTATTTTTCCTGCTTTCATTACTACAATCTTATCTGCACTAATTATTGTGGACAGTCTATGGGCAATTATTATAGATGTTTTATCCTGAATTATTTTATTTGTAGCAAACTGTATTAATTCCTCAGTTTTTGAATCAATTGAGGAAGTTGCCTCATCCAAAATCAATATGTTGGGCTTGGATACATAAGCTCTAAGAAATGAAATTATTTGTCTCTGCCCCTCGGAAAGCATAACCCCTCTTTCTTTTACATTGTAATTAAAGCCACCAGGCAGTTTTTTTATAAACTCTAATACTCCAATATTTTTGGCAGCTTTCTCAACTTCTTTTTTAGATATTTTTTGATTAAAAAGAGTTATGTTTTTAAAGATTGAGTCTGCAAACAAGAAAATGTCTTGATTAACTAAGGAGATTGACGATCGCAAGTCAATAAGTTTATAATTTTTTATGTTTTTGTTATTTATTTTTATTTCTCCAACTTCAAGGTCGTATAATCTTAAAATTAATTTAATAATTGTAGACTTACCGGAGCCTGTAGCACCAACAATAGCAACTTTCTCACCTTTTTTAATATCTAGATTAATATTTCTTAACACTTTGTTTTCTTTCACATATGAAAAATCAACATTTTCAAATTTGATATCACCATCTAAATCTTTAATTGTTATGCTTCCATTATCATTAATGTATTGATCAGAATCTAAAATTTCAAAAACCCTATTTGCTGCAACCATTCCCATTTGTAGGGTGTTGAACTTATCAGCAATTTGCCTCAATGGCCTGAAAAGCATCTGAGACAATTGAATAAATAGAAATATCGTACCCAGACTGACAAAATTATTTAATTGTATCAAATTAGTTCCAGCATACCAAACAATTAAACCAACACTAATTGAAATTGAAATTTCAGCTATTGGAAAAAAAATAGAGTTATACCAAACAGTTTTTAGCCATGCCTTTTTGTGACGTTCATTAATTTTTTCAAATTTTCTACTTTCAATTATTTGTCGATTAAATATTTGAATTTCTTTTATTCCAGAAAGTCTTTCCTGGACAAAAGAATTTAGATTTGCAACCTCATTTCTAACTTCATTAAAAGCAACTTTCATAGCTCTTTGAAATAACCTTGTCGCTATTGCAACAAAAGGTAAAATCCCAAATATTATTAATGAGAGTTCGATGCTCAATAGGAACATAACAACAAGCACTGAAAACATCAGTATTATATCTGCAAAAATCATGAATAATCCTTGACTAAAAATACTTGCAATCGTTTCCATATCGCTGACTGTTCTAGTAACTAATCTGCCCACAGACGATTTATCATAATATGACATTTTAAACTGTATAATGGTTTTAAAAAGTTTTGTTCTCAAATCATATACAACTTTCTGACCAAGAAGATTCGTAAAGTATATGAAAAGAAATTGAAATGTAACCTGAAAGCATAATATCAATATCATTATAACAATTAAATAAAGAAGACCATTATAGTCTTTTGGTGTTATATATTCATCGACTGCAATTTTCAAAAAGTATTGGTTTAATATTGAAAAAATTGAAATAATTATTGCAGAAAACGAAACGAAAATAAAATTTAATTTATAAGGTTTGGTAAAACCCAATAATCTTTTAAAAAGTTTTAGATTAAAGTTTTTTTTCATCTATTTTATTTTATCCCAATCGTAATTAATATCAGTTAAAAACAAGCCATGAGCTGGGGCAGAAAAACCAGCATTCGATCTATTTTTTTCTAATATGATTTTTTCAAAATCTTTTAAAGAAATTCTTTTTCTTCCTATTTCAATTAATGTGCCGACAATTGCCCTTACCATATTTCTTAGGAATCTATTTGCATTTATGGTAAAAATTATTAATCCCTTGTCTTCCTTTAATTCTGCATAATTAATCTTACATAGAAATGTCTTAACATCGGTTTTTGATTTTGAAAAACATTCAAAATCATCAAACTTTAAAAGTATTTTAGCTGCCCTGTTCATTAATTTTAAATCCAATTCATATTTACAAAAATAGGACTGATCAATTTTAAAAGGATCTTTATTCTGTCTTATAAAATATTTGTATGTTCTGCTGAGAGCGTCAAACCTAGCATGTGATTTGTCTTTGACAGAAAGAAATTCGATAATTGATATATCTTTGGGCAAATAGAGGTTAATTCTTTCAAGAAAATCTTTTTTTTCAATAGGGTTTTTAGTATCAAAGTGTGCATACATGCTGGTAGCATGTACTCCTGAATCTGTTCTTCCTGCACCAACGATAGTTATTTTATCTTTTACAAGATTACTAATGCATTTTTCAATGGTTTCTTGAACAGAAATTTGACCTGGTTGAATCTGCCATCCACAATAATTATTCCCTAAAAAAGAAATACGTATAAAATACCTCAACAATAAATTTTTTTGTAATATAACACAAGTATAGAATAATATTTGATTTGAAAAAAATTTTACTTATTTCGGATACCCACGGTTACATTGACAATACCATATTGAAGTATGTAAAAGAGTCTGACATAACAATTCACGCAGGTGATGTTGGTAATGATAAATTAATTGAAACTATTGGAAATCACACACTTTTTATCGGTGTCTACGGAAATATTGATGATAATATAGTAAGATCAATTTTAAAAGAAAGTGAAATAATTGAAATTGAGAATCATAAATTTTTAATCACTCATATTGCAGGTAAAAGCCCATCTTATAATCAAAAAACTAAAAAATTGATAAACAACGAAAAGCCAAATATTCTCATATATGGTCACTCGCATTTACTAAGGGTTGAGTTCGACAAAAGAAATAATTTAACTGCCATCAACCCTGGGGCGGCTGGAAAACACGGTTTTCACAAAAAAAGAACAATGATTAGATTTAAAATAAGTTCCAGGGGATTAAAGGATATGGAAATAATTGATTTAGGTGATAGGGGAAAATTATCTGATTCGATTCGATGAACTAACCAGATCAACATCTTTCTTTATATATTTTGTGGCTACGAAGGAAAAAATGCAAGTGGTAAAAATTCCAAAAACAATAAATGATGAATATTCAAGATTTGTAAAAAAGGTAATATAACACCCAAATATGAAATATAGAATACTAAATACTCGAATCATTTTAAGTTGCAAATTTTTCTTTTTGTACAAAAAAATTGTATATAAAAAAAAATTTCCAGAGGCCGCTGTCACTCCTAAACAAATATCCATTAGATTGTCTTGGGAGTCATTATAAATTATTAATGCCATTATAAAAAAGTTAACCGCTGATGAGATAAATAAATAAATGGATTGTTTTCTAAACATTCTACATTAAAATTAGCTAATTTCAAGAAAATTAAAAAAAGATTGTATATTTACAGTGTTCTCAAAGACTTCTAGGGAACTAATTACCACAATTCTTATTAAAATATGTTAGAATTAAAAGACTTAACCAAAAAAAAGATTTCAGAAATTATTGATATAGCAAATGAGCTTGGAATAGATTCATCTGGAAAAAAAAATGAAATAATTGAAAAAATTATCGATCATCATCTTGAAAAAACCAATAAAAATGATGATAAGGATAAAAAACAACCATTGAAACCGGAAGAAAAAAGTCACAACAAGGACAATCGAAAAAGATACAAAGAACCTGATTTTGAATTCGATGGAATAATTGAATCTGAAGGAGTACTAGATATCATGCAAGAGGGATATGGGTTCTTAAGATCCTCTGATTATAATTATTTAAGTTCTCCAGATGATATTTATGTTTCGCAATCACAGGTAAGGCTTTTTGGACTTAAAACAGGTGATACCGTACTTGGTCAAGTGAGACCACCAAAAGATGGAGAAAAATATTTCCCATTAATAAAAGTGATTAAAATAAACGGTCTTGATCCAAAAGTTGTTAGAGATAGAGTTTCTTTTGAGCATCTAACCCCATTATTTCCAGAAGAAAAATTTAATCTTGCTGATAAATCAAGTAGTATTTCAACGAGAGTTATGGACCTTTTCTCCCCTATTGGGAAAGGGCAAAGAGGTATGATTGTCTCACAACCAAAAACTGGAAAAACAATGTTATTAAAAGATGTTGCTAATGCTATTGCGGCTAATCATCCTGAAGTGTATCAAATCATTCTCTTAATTGACGAAAGACCTGAAGAGGTTACAGATATGCAAAGGAATGTTAAGGGTGAGGTTGTTGCTTCAACATTTGATGAACCTGCAGACAGACATGTAAGGGTTGCAAATATCGTATTATCAAAAGCTAAAAGATTAGTTGAATGTGGTCATGATGTTGTTATTTTATTGGATTCGATTACAAGATTAGCAAGGGCTTACAATACAGTGCAACCTGCATCTGGAAAAATTTTAAGTGGTGGTGTTGATGCAAATGCACTTCACAAGCCAAAAAGGTTTTTTGGTGCTGCTAGAAATATTGAAGGTGGGGGTTCATTATCCATTATTGCCACAGCACTTACAGAAACTGGTTCTAAAATGGATGAAGTAATATTCGAAGAATTTAAAGGGACTGGAAACATGGAACTTCAACTTGATAGAAGGATTTCAAACAGGAGAATATTTCCAGCAATTGATCTTGTTTCGTCCAGTACAAGAAGAGATGATTTATTACTGGATGAAAATACAATTCAAAGGATGTGGATCATGAGAAAGTATCTTGCTGACATGAATCCAGTCGAGGCAATGGAATTTATTAGTGATAAAATAAAAAAGACATTGAATAACGAGGAGTTTCTGATTTCAATGAATTCGTAGCTACAAGCTATTCACGTGCTTTGATATTTTCGATTTAAGATTTGCTGATTTATTTTTGTGGACTATATTATTTTTTGCAAGCTTATCAAGCATTGACAAAACACTAGGAAGCATTTTTTTTGCATCTTTTTTTGAAGATTCTTTCAGTTTTTTTATAGCGTTTCGAGCAGTTTTGTGCTGTAATTTATTTCTAAGTCTAGCTGTCTCAGTTTGTCTTATTCTTTTTATTGCAGATTTATGATTTGCCATATTTTAATTTAAGTAGCCCGTAGGGGAATCGAACCCCTCTTACCAGGATGAAAACCTGGCGTCCTAGCCGATAGACGAACGGGCCAAAATTTATCGTGCAAATTTATATAAAGATGCTAAACATGCAAAATTTATGCATTAAATTAATACGCTTTAGCAAAATAAACCAATTGCTTAGATTTTTTGCCAGAAATAATACAAATGCCTTCCTCGCTGAATGAGTCATCAATGCATCTTATAGTAGCTTTGGTTTCTTTCTTTATCTTTTGTTCACTATCATCAGTACCATCCCAGTGAGCTAAAACAAACCCTCCATGCTCAATCATAGATTTAAACTCGTCATAATTATTTGCAATTTTTGTATTATTACTTAAAAAGGATTTTGATTTTTTAAGAAGATTTTCTTGAATTTCAGACAATAATTTTTCTATTCTCTTTGAGGCTTCACTGATTGGAATTATTAATTTTTTCATTTCATCTCTTCTAAATAGTTCAATGGTTTTATTATCAATGTCTCTAAGCCCCACACACAGTCTAATGGGAACACCTTTTAGTTCATATTCATTGAATTTTTTTCCAGGTGAAACATTATCTCTTTCATCAATTTTATAATCAATTCCCAATTTATCTAATTGCTGTTTTAGATTCTCCAAATACTTATTTATTGATGCTAAATCATCAGGGCCTTTAAAAACTGGAACAATGATTATTTGGTACGGTGACAACTTTGGTGGAAGAACAAGACCTTGGTCATCTCCATGAGACATAATCAATGCTCCCATTAATCTTGTAGAAACACCCCAAGATGTAGCCCAGACATAATCTAAACTACCGTCGTCATTTGAAAATTTAACATCAAATGCTTTTGCAAAATTTTGTCCTAAGAAATGTGATGTTCCAGCTTGCAAAGCTTTACCGTCTTGCATCAAGGCTTCGATACAATATGTTTCTTCAGCACCTGCAAATTTTTCCGATTCGGATTTAGTTCCGGTTATTACAGAAATTGACATAAAATCCTCAACAAAAGATTTGTACAAATTATTTATTAGCTTGGTTTCTTGAATAGCTTCCTTCTTATTTGAATGAGCAGTATGACCTTCTTGCCATAAAAATTCAGCTGTTCTTAAGAATAAACGAGTCCTCATTTCCCATCTAACAACGTTTGCCCACTGATTTATTTTAATAGGAAGGTCTCTGTATGACTGTATCCAGTTTTTGTAAGTATTCCAAATTATTGCTTCACTTGTGGGTCTTACAATCAATTCTTCATCTAGTTTAGACTCTTCGTCTACAATTAACTTTCCTTTGTTATTTGGATCATTCTTTAGTCTGTAATGGGTTACAACTGCACATTCTTTTGCAAAACCCTCTGCGTTTTTCTCCTCAGCTTCAAAGAGTCTTTTAGGAACAAAAAGAGGAAAATATGCATTCTCATGGCCAGTCTCTTTAAATTTCTTATCTAACTCCTTCTGAATTTTTTCCCAAATTGCGTAACCGTAAGGCTTAATGACCATACAGCCTCTTACTGCAGAAACTTCAGCAAGCTCTGCCATAAACACAATTTCATTATACCATTTAGAATAATCTTCGCTTCTTTTAGTTAATTTTTTAGACATATTTTCCTGGCATAAAATTTGTTCTTATCTTTATGTAAAGATAATTGAATAGTATTCTTGAAAAGTAAAAAATTACATATAAATTTTAAATTTTTATCACCATTAGTATTCCTGATTTTATTTTCATGTGGTTCATTTGACTCTTCATCACTTGTTTCTTCTGACGGAATATATGCTGAAAACAAAAGTAATTTTGAAACTATAAAACCCAAGTCTGATTATTTTAAGAACTACTTTAGTGATGAAGCTGAAAAATATAAATTTGATTTGTCCGAGAACGATTCTTTGGATCTTGATTCTTACTTAATCAGCTCAGATGATATTGCGTATACTGACAATAATCCCAGCTGGGGTGACATCCCTACAAGTGTTGATTACATAGTTGATTACACTGGGTACAATTACAGGAATCGTTTTTTCAGTCCATATTTTTCATACTACGATCCCTTTTACTCATATAATTATCCTTTTAGCCTAATTCCGTATCCATTCAGATACTCATTTTTTGGTTTTTATCCCTACATAAATTATGGCTACTATTCACCGTATTATTTCTATGCTTTTAATTCACCATACTTTTCATACTATAACAGATGGGGAGCAAGAAATTGGTATGGAAACTATTATAACAATGGTATCTATGAAAAATACAATGATATGGACTCAAAAGTTTCATATAACAAAGGAAGAAGAGGGAGCTCATCCAATGTTGTCGTATATTCGAATGGAAGAACTAGTATAGCTATTAATGAAAATAAAATAGACAATAGAAATTATAATCAAACTAGACAAACCTTAGAAAAAATTGCAGATAGTAGAAACTCAGGAGCTGAAAAAAGCAGAAATTATTCATATCCTAGGTCATATAACTTAAATGGATCTAAAAACTTAAGAAATTACGTTAAATCAGGTGGTATAAGTGAAAATGGTTCCAGTAGAACAACAAAAACTCCCTCCAAAAGATATTACAATGATCCTTATAAATCCAATACAAGTTCATCTTGGGGTTTGAGTGGAAGAAGTAATAATTCAAATTACTCAAATAGTTCATCTAGAAACTCAAGATCTAGTTCAAATTGGACAAATCCATCCTCATCAACAAGAAGTTCAAATTCATCTATGGGTGCAAGATCATATAACTATAGTTCATCTTCATCATCCAGTGCATCAAGCACATCCTCTAGCATGGGTAGATCCTCCTCTAGCTCATCTAGAACAGGTGGAATAAGAAACTAGTATGGTTTACAGACTTCTTCTTTTATCACTCTGTATTAATTTACATTGTCAGAACGTTGATGATGCTGTTTCTTTAATTTTTGAAAACGATAATGGAAATGCAAGGTTTTCTTCAATGAGTGGAGCATTTGGTTCTGTGGGTGGAAATTTATCGGCAATATCAATTAACCCTGCCTCCAGCAGTGTTTTTGAATTGTCAAGAATGGGTTTTTCTTTGACCAGTGATAGCAGAGATGTTGAATCTAGTTTTGCTAACAGTACAAATACTGTCAGTTCTAATTACATTAATTTCCAAGGTGGTATAATATATGTATTCAAAAATTATGGTAATGGGAAATTTAGAAAATTCTCGTTTGGTATTAACAATCAGAATACAAATGATTACAATTTTGATCAACAAATCAATTCACGATCTAATAGATCTGTTGATCAGTTCTTTGTTAATAATTCAATTGGTTTCAACGTAAACGATGTTTCTGTTGGTACAAATGAAACAGTCAATCGAGTTTACCGATGGCTAGGACAAAACTATGGTTATTCATCTCAGCAGGCCTTTTTAGGATTTCAATCATATCTCTTGGACTATGACAATGAAAGCAACTCATTTTATTCAATAGCAAAATATGTTAATGGTGTTGATATCAATAATTTTTATTACAGTAATGGAAGTAAAAATAAATCAAGCATAAATCTATCTGCTCAATATGGGGAAAATTTTTATTTTGGAATAAATTTTAACATCTACGATCTGAACAATAAGAAAAGCTTTAGACATTTAGAAAACAACTTTGACAGTGATTCAGCAATTACTTTAATTGATTTTCGTAATGAATTGTTGACGAGAGGAAAAGGTTTTTCTGTTCAATTAGGGATGATTTACAAACTTAAAACATTTAGATTTGGTCTTACTTACAATTCACCGACTAGCTTTAATGTTGAAGAGGAACTCATGCAATCCTTAGAAACCAACTCAGTAGATCTTGATGGTAATAATTATGTTGATATTATTGACCCTGATATTACAAATATTTATGAGTACGATTTTGTATCTCCATCAAAAATAAAGTTTGGAGCTAGTAATATTTTCGCAAATATGTTCATAATCAGCATTGATTTGGAATCAAATAATTACAGGAATGGAAATTTTAAAAGTGATTATGGTAACTCTTATGATGTTCTTAACAGAACCCTAAATCAAAACCTAAAACAAACTTTGGATTATTCTATTGGAACAGAACTAAGACTCAACAAACTCAGTCTGAGAGCAGGAATTAAAAGAATTGAAAGTCCATACAAAGCATCAAGTGATTATTTGAATTCTAAGTCAATGGGTTTGGGTTATGATTTTGGATCTTCAACCCTCGATTTAGGCCTTCAAATAATTGATAAAAATTATGATTATCAATTTTTCGATACTGGATTTACCAATATGGCTCAAATCAAAAACCATAATTTTAGGACAACTTTAACTTATAATATTATCTTCTAAATCAATTTTTTATATTTGCAACCTTACTAATAATATGAAATACAATAAATTTCTTGAAGATCTAGAACTCATTGACTCCGATCATAAAAATTTTTCAATTGAAACTCCATTAAGAGAAGATGCTTTTGATCTTAGTGATGATGATAAAATTAAAATTATTAAAAAAAATGTAGGTGAAATTCTTCACACCCTAGGAATGGATATGACCGATGATAGCCTAAAGGGTACACCATTAAGAGTCGCAAAGGCCTATGTTAAGGAACTTTTTGGTGGTTTAAATCCTAAAAACTTACCAAAAGCTTCAACGTTCGAAAACAAATACAAATATGAGGAAATGTTAGTTGAAAAAAACATTACCGTTTTCTCCACTTGTGAACATCATCTGTTACCGATCTATGGAAAAGCTCATGTTGCATACTTTTCAAATGGAAATGTAATCGGACTCTCAAAAATGAATAGAATTGTTGATTATTATGCAAGAAGACCCCAAGTTCAAGAAAGATTAAATATCCAGATAGTAAGAAAATTACAAGAATTTCTAAACACAGAAGACGTTGCATGTGTTATAGATGCAAAGCATATGTGTGTTAACTCTAGAGGGATTAGGCACATTGATTGTAGCACTGTCACTGGTGAGTTTGGAGGAAAATTTAAAGACAAACTTATAAAAAGAGAATTTTTGGATTATATTCGTAACGATAGTTAAAACGAATGTCAATTTCAAATAGAAATTTAAATATATATAATTCTTTATCATCCAAAAAAGAAGATTTTAAAACAATTAATCCATCGAAGGTTGGAATTTATGTATGTGGTCCAACTGTATACAACAAGGTTCATCTTGGAAATTGTAGAACGTTCATCTCGTTTGACTTAATAGTAAGATTTTTAAAGCACATTGGTTATGATGTACGCTATGTCAGAAACATAACAGATGTTGGTCATCTAGAGGAAAGTGAAGAAGAGGATAAAATCCTGAAAAGAGCAAAGATTGAAAAAATTGAACCTATGGAGGTTGCTCAAAAGTATACCAACGATTTCAGAGATGTGTTAAAAAAATTTAATTTGACACCTCCAAACATTGAACCAACTGCAACAGGGCATATCATTGAGCAAATTGAAATGATAGAAATGATAATAGAAAACGGATACGCATATGAAAAAAACGGTTCAGTATATTTTGATTTAATTAAGTTTAATGACAAATACAATTACGGAAAATTAAGTAACAGAAATTTAGATGATATAATTAATGAATCACGTGAACTGTTCGGATCTGATGAAAAAAAGAATCCTCAAGATTTTGCGCTTTGGAAAAACGCCAGTGAGTCACATATTATGAAATGGAAATCACCATGGGGTTACGGCTTCCCTGGATGGCATATTGAATGTTCCGCAATGAGTCATAAATATTTAGGTAAAAAATTTGATATTCACGGGGGTGGAATGGATTTAAAGTTTCCTCATCATGATTGTGAAATAGCACAGTCTGAAGCAGTCTACAACCAGAATCCTGCAAATTACTGGGTTCATACTAATATGTTAACATTGAATGGAAGAAAAATGTCAAAATCCTCAGGTAATTTCATACTACCTGAAAATTTATTTAATGGTAATAGTGAACTGATTGAAAAAGGATTTGACCCAATGGTTGTTAAATTTTTAATGTACCAAGCGCATTACAGAAACACCTTAGATTTATCTAATGAATCATTGTTAGCTGCTGAAAAAGGATATAAAAAACTAATTAAAAGCTACCTAGATATTGATAATTTAAGACCTTCAAATGATGAAAATGTTGAATTCGACTCAATTATCAAAAAATGTTATGAATCTATGATGGATGATTTTAATTCCCCAAAATTAATTTCTCATTTGTTTGAAATTTCTAGAATAATTGAAAATGTTAAAAAGGAAAAGAACATGATGTCCAAAAAATCAATTAGCGTATTGAAAAGTCATTTGAAGGTATTTTTAATAGATATTCTTGGTTTTTCCGTTGATATTAATAATGAAAAAAAGATTGGTAATAGTGATGAATTAATAAGTGCAATGATAGAGATAAGAGATTTTAGCAGAAAGAACAAAAACTATGAAATTTCTGATTTTATTAGAAATAAATTAAATTCATTTGGTATCAACTTAAATGATAATTAAATGAGAAGTATTTTGATTTTCCCTTTAATTAAAATTATTAAGTTTTATCAAATTCTAATTTCACCACACCTAGGTAGTAATTGTAAGTTCTATCCAACATGCTCAAATTATGCCATTGAAGCCTTGAGAAAATATGGTTTTTTCAAAGGGCTTTACTTAAGTGTATCTCGAATTTTGAAATGCAATCCGTGGAGTAAAAATTGTGGTTGCGACCCTGTTCCATAATAAATTATATTTGATTGTATGGATAAATTAATTTTTAAACATGATTTAAGTGAATCTATAATTAGCTTTGGACCAATAACAATATACTGGTACAGCCTTATGTTTTTGTTAGCTTTTTTCGCAGGATATAAGCTAATGGAAAAGATTTACATTAAAGAAAATAAAGATCTAAAACTGCTTGACCCTTTTCTTGTTCACATGGTTCTTGGCACTCTTATAGGTGCAAGACTTGGTGAGGTCCTTTTTTATAATTGGGAATATTTTCAAAATAATTTGTTAGAAATATTTTTACCAATTAAAATTGATGAAAATGGCTGGAATTTCGTTGGATATAGAGGTCTATCTAGTCATGGAGCAACAGTTGGAATCATTTTATCAATAATTATTTATAAGATTAAGTATAAATATGAGTCTGTTTTATGGATTTTTGACAGGCTTGTGATTGTTGTTGCATTAGGTGGAATGTTAGTTAGAATTGGTAATTTTTTCAATTCTGAAATTGTAGGTAACTATACAAATTCAAATTTTGGGGTTATTTTTTTAAACAGATCTGAAAATTTACCAAGACATCCTGCACAACTTTACGAATCAATAGGCTATTTGGTTCTATTTATAATTCTACACGCAATGTACAACAAGACAAAACTAAGTGATAAAAAAGGATTCTTTTTTGGCTTTTTCTTAATTTTCTTGTTTGGTGTAAGATTTATTGTAGAATATGTAAAAGAAAGTCAAGGGGGTATAGAGAACTATCTCGGATTACTTTCCACTGGACAATGGCTAAGTATTCCCTTTATGTTGATTGGTTTAATACTGCTTATCAGAAGTAATTCAGCTAAGATTTGAAAAAAGATTATTTATCAAGAGGTTTTAACCGGCTAATCATAAGTTTATTCTTTATGTTTTTAGGTCCAACGATTGTGTTCTCTGCTTTTAAAAATAAAGGTCATGAGTTTTATTATTTTGTTTTAATTTTAGGAACGATTATATGCTTAATGGCAGTATATTTACTCTATTCAGGTATAATGACAATTGTCAGAAACTTATCTGAGGAAGAAAACAATAATTTTAAGAAATGATTAAAGTCAGATTTCCAGATGGTAACGAGTTAAGTTATGATGATGGAGTCACACCATTTGAAATTGCTGAAAAAATTAGTCCTGCACTAGCAAGAGATATTTTGAGTGTGAAGTATAATGATGAAATTATTGAAACTAAAACAAAACTTTTTAGTGATGGCAATATAAAATTTTTTAAATGGGATGATGATGAGGGAAAAAAGGCCTTTTGGCATTCAACTGCACATCTACTAGCACAGGTAATACTTGATTTATACCCCAATTCAAAATTGACCATTGGGCCCGCAATTGAAAATGGTTTTTATTATGATGTTGATTTTCAAAACTCAACATTTTCTGAAAATGATTTTTCTAAAATTGAAAATAAAATGATTGAAGAGGCTAGAAAGGATCATTCTTTTACTATGAGAGAAGTTTCAAATTCTAATGCACTTAGCTATTATAAGTCACAAAAAAACGAATACAAGTGTGAAATAATTAAGAGTCTTGATAATGATAAAATAACCTTTTGTGATCATGCTGATTTTACTGATTTATGTAAAGGAGGACATATACCCTCAACAAAATTTATAAAGAGTGTTAAACTATTAAATACTGCAGGAGCATATTGGAGAGGTGATGAAAATAACAAACAACTGACTAGAATCTATGGGATTAGCTTTCCAAAAGAAAAATTATTGAAAGAATATCTTCAATTAATAGATGAAGCAAAAAAAAGAGATCATAGGGTTCTAGGAAAACAATTGGGTTTATTCGCATTTTCAGAAAATGTTGGTTTAGGACTTCCACTATGGTTGCCTGAAGGAACAGAACTTAGATCTCGATTGGAGGAATTTTTAAAAACTGCTCAAAAGAAAGCAGGGTATGAAATGGTTATAACACCTCACATTGGTAACAAAAAATTATATGTTCAATCTGGGCACTATGATAAATATGGAGACAGCACATTCTTTCCAATCAAAACACCCAAAGATGATGAGGAGTTTTTACTAAAACCGATGAACTGTCCTCATCATTGTGAAATATATAGTTCACGAAAATGGAGTTATAAAGATTTACCTGTGAGGTACGCTGAATTTGGAACAGTCTATCGTTATGAACAAAGTGGAGAATTACATGGATTGACTAGAGTTAGGGGATTTACCCAAGATGATGCGCATATTTTCTGTGCTCAAGAACAATTATTGGATGAATTTATAAAAGTAATAGATTTGGTTCTTTATGTTTTCAAATCTCTCGGATTCGAAGACTTTACTGCTCAAATATCTCTCAGAGATCAGGAAAAAATGGAGAAATATATCGGTTCCGAAAAAGTTTGGAATCTTGCTGAAAAAGCAATTCTTGAAGCTGCAAAATCAAAAAACTTAAATTATAGAATAGAGTATGGTGAAGCAGCATTTTATGGCCCCAAACTTGACTTCATGGTTAAAGATGCATTAAGAAGAGAATGGCAGCTGGGTACAATTCAAGTTGATTACAATTTACCTGAGAGATTCAATCTTACTTTCAAAAACAAGAACAATGAAGATGAAAGACCAGTGATGATTCATAGAGCACCATTTGGAAGTTTAGAAAGATTTATAGCTATACTAATTGAGCATACTGCTGGTATTTTTCCTCTATGGTTAGCAACAAATCAAATAACTCTTATCTCAGTCGGTGAAAAACACCAAAATTACACTCAAAAAGTTTTAAATTTATTAGAAAAAGACGAAATTCGCGCATCTGCAGACTTTAGAAATGAAACCGTAAGTAAGAAAATTTTGGAAGCAGAAAAGAAAAAAACTCACATAATGGGTATAATTGGAGACAAAGAAATTGATAACAACGAAGTAACAATTAGACTAAGAGGTGGTGAGATAGTTGGAGCCATTAAAACAGAGTCACTTAATGATTATATAGCTCAAAAAATAAATAAATCAAAAGAAATTAACCTAAAATAACAGCCATAGCACTAAGAAGGAAAAGAGGGAAAAGACCCGGAAGAATAATAAAGAAAAATCCTCACAAAATCAATGGTGAGATTACAGCTCAAGAAGTAAGATTAGTTGGAGACAATGTGGATGTAGGGATTTACCCAGTCAGTGAGGCGTTATTTATAGCAAAAAAACTAGAGACAGACCTCGTAGAAATTTCTCCTAAAGCAGTTCCGCCTGTTTGTAAGGCAATGGACTACAAAAAGTTTTTGTATGATCAGAAAAAAAGAGAAAAATATTTAAAAGCTAAAACTCAAAAAGTAATTGTCAAAGAAATTAGATTTGGGCCCCAAACGGACATACACGACTATGAGTTCAAAAAAAAACATGCCATTAAATTTTTGGAGGATGGAGCAAAACTTAAGGCATTCGTTTTCTTTAAGGGAAGATCCATTATTTTTAAGGAACAAGGGCAAATTTTATTGTTAAAATTAGCGCAAGAATTAGAAGAATATGGAAAAGTTGAGCAATTACCTGTGCTAGAAGGGAAAAAAATGATTATGTTTGTGAGCCCAAAAAAAGTAAAGAAGTAGTCAATGAGTAAAATGAAAACTAAATCTAGTGCAAAAAAAAGATTTAAAGTTACTGGAAGTGGTAAAATCAAAAGAAAGCATGCTTTCAAAAATCATATCTTAACAAAAAAATCAAAAAAAAGAAAGTTAAAACTTACTCACGACGGTTTAGTAAGCGATAGCGATCTCAACAATATAAAAAAACAGCTCAGACTCAAATAGAAAATAGTTTAACCAAACAAAAGGTATAAGCTTCTTTTGAAGCACCTCAGTTAAAATAATATGAAATGGCAAGATCGGTAAACTCAGTTGCATCAAGAAAAAGAAGAAAAAAAATCCTCAAGAAAGCCAAAGGTTACTTTGGAAGAAGGAAAAATGTCTACACTGTAGCAAAAAATGCAGTTGAAAAAGGATTGACATATGCTTATAGAGACAGAAGAAATAAAAAACGAAGTTTCAGAGCCCTATGGATTTTAAGAATTAATGCTGCTGCTAGACAAAATGGATTAACCTATTCGGAACTAATCCATAAGCTTAAAGAAAATAAAATAGATATTAACAGAAAGGTATTGGCTGATATTGCCATGAATGATTCCGTTAAATTTTCAGATTTAATAAAACAATTAAAATAAGTCTTCTTCATCCTCAGACCTATAGGATCCACTTTCAAAAGCCTGATCGGGATTGACCTTTTTCTGTATGTTAATTTTTGATTCATACTCAAAAGGATTTTCAAATGAAGACAAATTTTCAAATTTACCAAGTGAATTGATAAATTTGAGTTTTATCGAACTTAGACCACCGTTCCGGTGTTTAGCAACAATAAATTCTGCTTGACCTAGAGCTGGAGATCTTTCCTCATCATCCCATTCGTCAATTTTATAATATTCAGGACGATACAAAAAAGATACTATATCAGCGTCTTGCTCGATTGCTCCAGACTCCCTTAAATCGGATAAAATCGGTCTTTTAGTGCCACCTCTAAGTTCGACTGCACGGGATAGTTGTGATAAGGCAATGATTGGTATATCGAGCTCCTTAGCTAAAGCCTTTAAATTTCTTGAAATTGTAGAAATTTCTTGTTCTCTATTTCCTGTCTTCTGACTTGAACCTAATGTCATGAGTTGTAAATAATCTACAACAATTAGTTTTATACCAAACTGAGAGGATAATCTTCTAGCCTTAGCTCTTAATTCAAAAATGGATAGTGAGGGTGTATCATCAATATAAAGTGGAGCATTTTCAAGATTAGTAACTTTAACATTTAACAATTCCCACTCAAATTTTTCCAATTTTCCTGTTCTTAATTTTTCTGAATTTAATCCAGTCTCAGATGATATTAACCTGGTAATCAACTGGATGGCAGACATCTCCAACGAGAAAAATGCTACAGGAATATTATTTTCTACAGTAATATTTCTCGCCATGGATAGTGTAAAAGCTGTTTTACCCATTCCCGGTCTTGCTGCGACAATTATTAAATCACTAGGTTGCCAGCCTGAGGTTAATCTATCTATTTCTCCAAAGCCTGATGCTATACCACTCAAACCCTCTTTTTTAGAAATTTCCTCAATTTTTTTCTTTGCCGCTAAAACTAAATCTTCAGCAGATTGTGTATCTTTTTTCAAATTTCTTTGAGATATATCGTAAATTTTTGATTCAGCTTTATCGAGCAAATCAAAAACGTCTGATGTCTCATCATATGAGTCTTCAATTATATCATTGGATATAGAAATCAGCTTTCTTTGAATAAATTTTTGTAAAATAATTCGTGAATGAAATTCAATGTGAGCCGATGAAGAAACTTTTTGAGATAACTCAATTAAATAATAATCTCCACCTACTATATTTAAATTTCCATCTTTTTTTAATTGAAATGATACAGTTTTTATATCGATAGGCTCCTGTTTTTCAAACAAACTGATTATTGAGCTAAAAATTAATTGATGGCTTTCTTTATAAAATGCCTCAGGCTGAAGAATGTCAATGACTTCATCAACACCCTTTTTATCAATCATCATAGCACCCAAAACCACCTCCTCCAAATCGACAGCCTGGGGCGGTAATTTCCCTTTTTGAAGTGAAAATACAGAAGCTTTTTCACCATATTGTTCGATATTAGTGTTTGAAACCCTTTTCATACTTCTAACATAAAAAAATAAAAATGAAATATTTAAAATTCAAATAAAATAAACGAACAGAATTTTGTTGATAATTATTTGAAAATTGTTAATAGTAGAAAATTACTCATTGTAAACACCCATTTCAGTGAATCTCGACATCCTATTTTCAAGTAATTTAGAAATACTTTGTTTTTTTAGTGTAAAGAATGTATTTAATATTACCTTTTTTAATGTTGTGTATATCTTTTGAGGATTTTGATGTGCACCTCCAAGCGGTTCTTTTATTATTTTATCAATTAGTTTGTTTTTTTTCATGTCTTCAGGGGTCAACTTTAGTGCTTCAGCAGCTTTTTCTTTATGATCCCAACTTCTCCACAAAATTGAAGAACATGATTCAGGCGAAATAACAGAATACCACGTATTTTCTAGCATCATTATTTTGTCACCGACTCCAATTCCCAAAGCACCACCTGAGGCCCCCTCACCAATTACAACGACAATAATTTGAGTCTTTATTTTAAACATTTCGTACAAATTTCTTGCTATCGCTTCAGCTTGTCCTTTTTCTTCAGCTTCTATTCCTGGATAAGCTCCTGGTGTATCAATAAGTGCAACAATTGGTAGTGAAAATTTTTCAGCCAACTTCATCAATCTGAGTGCTTTTCTGTAGCCCTCCGGGTTTGCCATTCCAAAGTTTCTGTACTGTCTGCTCTTGATATTATTACCTTTTTGCTGACCTATGAACATGAATGTTTGATTATCCAACTTTCCAAGACCCCCAATCATAGCTTTATCATCAGAAATATTTCTATCTCCATGAAGCTCAAGAAATCTGCCACCTGTCATGTTGTTAAGATAATCAAGAGTATACGGTCTTGATGGATGTCTTGAAAGTTGTACTCTTTGCCATGCGTTTATTGAGCTGTAAATCTCTTTTTTCTTTAATTGTATCTTTATTTTAATTTCCTTTATGGTGTCTTTTACATCAATCTTACCATCATTTCCTAGTTTTTTACAATTTTCTAATTGTTCATTAAGATCCTTTAAGGGTAATTCAAAATCAAGGTATTCCATTAGTTTAAATATACATTAACAAACTTTATTTTTGAGATAATTTTAAAATATTAATGGTAACAAAAGCAAATATAAAATTGGGTATCCAGGCTCCTGCATAAGGATTTAAGTTAGACTCGGTAACTAAGACTGAAAAAAACTTATCAAAAAAAACAAAAATAAATGCAAGTGTTATCCCTAAAGCTAAATTTAACCCAATTCCTCCTCTTTTTTTAAAAGATGATACCACTACAGCAAGCACAGTTAATATAATAACAGAAATTGGGATACTAATTCTTTTATTTTTCTCTAAGATATGGCTGTTTAGAAGTGGAGATCCACTTTTTCTTTCACTCTCAATAAAATTATTAAGTTCAAAGAAATTAAGAGTTTTTGCTTGATAATTAATAATTTCTAAATCAGAAATACTAAAATTTAAAACAGTATCAAAAATTCTCTTACTATCAATTTTTTCTGAGTCAGAATTAAATGTTCTTTTAAAATAATCGGTTAGCCTGAATAAACTATCATCCTCTATCCATCTTATGTTTCTTGCAAGAATTTTTTCTTTCAATTCATTGCCATTAAATTTTTCCAATGAGAAATTGTAAGCTTGATTTCTTGTTTTATTATATGAACTAACATACAAATATTCATTATCAGAGATTTGTTTGTAAACAGCTTTGAAAGAATTATTTTTATTTTTTTTACTTAAATACTTATTTTGAAAAATTGTGAAACTCTCATTTTTTTCAGGAATTATAAACATTCCAGAGATCAATGAAAGCACTGCAATTGCAAAAGATGTTATTAAAAATGGCTGTAAATATCTATTAAAAGAGACACCAGAGCTTAGTATTGCGATTACTTCAGAATTTGTAGATAATTTTGAAGTGAACCAGATTACGGCCAAAAAAACAAAAATTGGAAATAAAAAATATCCATAATACCATATAAAATCCAAGTAATAATTAAACACATCATTAAAACCTAAATCATGTTCCTTGAATTTATCTATTTTTTCTGAGACATCAACCAAAATTCCAATAGGAATGAAAAGGAGAAACATGAATAAAAATGACTTTAAAAACTGTTTAATTATGTATTGATCAATAATCTTCATTATAATTTATTATCTAGTTTTTTTACCAAAGTATTTTTCCATCTATCAAAATCTCCATCCAAAATTTTCTCTTTTGTTTTTTTTATTATCCAACTGTAAAAACCTAGATTATGTATAGTTGCAATTTGTTTGCCTAAATTTTCATTAATTGAAAAAAGGTGACGTAAATATGCTTTTGAATACTGATTGTCTACAAAAGTCAATCCATTGGGATCAATTTGAGAGAAATCACTCTTCCATTTTTCATTTTTAATATTAATTTTTCCCTCTGAAGTAAAAAGCATACCATTCCTGGCATTTCTAGTTGGCATTACACAATCGAACATATCAACACCCAAAGATATATTTTCTAAAATATTTGATGGTGTTCCAACACCCATTAAGTATCTTGGTTTTGCTTCAGGAAGTTTATTACAAACTATTTCACACATTTCATACATTATATCATGAGGCTCACCCACTGAAAGGCCACCAATTGCATTTCCAGGTAGGTCCATTGATGAAATAAATTCTGCTGATTCACCTCTTAAATCTGTATATATACTGCCTTGAACAATTGGGAATAAAAATTGCTTTCTTAAATTATTTTTTTCACTCTTTTTAAATTCTTTGATACATCTTTGAAGCCACCTATGTGTGAGATTCATTGATTTTCTAGCATAATTTTTTTCACAAGGATATGGTGTGCACTCATCAAATGCCATGATTATATCTGCACCAATATTTTTTTGAATTTGAATTGCTTTCTCTGGGCTAAAAAAATGGTAAGAACCATCAATATGTGATTTAAATTTAACACCATCCTCCTCAATTTTTCTGTTCGCTGAAAGGGAGTAGACTTGGTATCCTCCGCTGTCTGTCAAAACATGTCTATCCCATGACATAAAATTGTGAATACCCCCCGAATTTTTAATTACCTCGTCGCCAGGGCGAAGATAAAGGTGATAGGTGTTGGCTAGAATAATTTGTGGATCAGAAGACTCTACCAAATCTTTTCCATGTAAACCTTTTATAGCTGCTGAGGTTGCAACAGGCATAAAAATTGGAGTTTCAATTTTAGTGCCATTCAGCGAGATTTCTGCTATCCTAGCTCTGGTTTTCGTATCTTTTTTTATAATTTTAAAATGCACTTTTCAAATATATTAATATATAATATCACAAAAGTTAATAAGTTTGATAAAGATTTGCCTTTAACAAATTATAGATAAGTATTTTCACATAATGACAAGTAGCCAAAAGTTAGTTTTTCAAATTAGAAGGGATATTGTGAGAATGGTACATTCAAATAATTCAGGCCACCCTGGTGGATCACTTGGCTGCACTGAATTTTTTGTTGTTTTATTCTTTGAGATTATGAAAAGAAAGGATGAATTTGAAATGAATGGTTTTGATGAAGACCTCTTTTTCTTGTCAAATGGGCATATTTCACCCGTTTTCTACAGTACCCTAGCGAGAGCTGGGTACTTTCCAATTAAAGAATTGTCAACCTTCAGAGATATTGATTCAAGGTTACAGGGACATCCAACAACTCATGAAGGACTACCGGGTGTCAGAATAGCCAGTGGATCTCTTGGACAGGGCATGTCTGTAGCTATAGGTGCAGCATTGTCAAAAAAAATGAATGGGGAAAAAAATATAATATATAGCCTTCACGGTGACGGTGAACTTCAAGAAGGACAAAACTGGGAAGCTATAATGTATGCAGCTGCTAATAAAGTGGATAATTTAATTTGTACTATTGATAACAACAATAAACAAATTGACGGAGATCTAAAAGAGGTTTTAGATTTAGGAAATATTGAATCAAAATTTAAGAGTTTTGGTTGGTTAACAATTAATTTAGAAAATGGAAATGATTTGTCTCAGGTTAAACAGGCACTAAAGCATGCTAAAGATAAATGCTTTGATGGAAAGCCTGTTGTTGTAATAATGAAGACTGTGATGGGTAATGGTGTAGATTATATGATGGGAACGCACAAATGGCATGGCATAGCTCCAAATGATCAAGAACTTGAAATTGCTTTAAACCAAAACCCAGAAACACTAAAAGATTATTAAATAATGTTTGGATTTAAAAACTATGGAAATAATGACACTAGATCAGGATTCGGAGTTGGATTAGTTGAGGCTGCATCTAAAAATAAAGAAATTGTTGCTCTTTGTGCAGACTTGACTGGATCATTGAAAATGAACGATTTTAAAAATAAATATCCAAATAGATTTTTTCAAATTGGCATTGCAGAAGCTAATATGATTGGAATTGCTGCGGGTATGACAATTGGAAAAAAAATTCCTTACACAGGCACTTTTGCCAATTTCTCAACAGGAAGAGTTTATGATCAAATCCGACAATCAGTTGCCTACTCTAATAAAAATGTTAAAATATGCGCCTCACACGCTGGTATCACACTTGGAGAGGATGGTGCAACTCATCAGATTTTGGAAGACATTGGAATGATGAAAATGCTTCCAGGAATGGTTGTTATCAATCCATGCGATTTTAATCAAACAAAGGCAGCAACTATTGAAATATCTAAATACCATGGGCCAGTTTACCTAAGATTTGGAAGGCCTAAAGTACCAAATTTCACGCCTGAGAATCAAAGTTTTAAGATTGGAAAAGGAATTAGATTAGTTGAAGGTAGTGATGTAACAATAGTATGTACAGGTCATCTAGTTTGGCACGCTATTGAGTCTGCTGTTTTTTTAAAAAATAAAGGAATTTCAGCAGAGGTTATTAATATTCACACCATAAAACCACTGGATGAAGAAATTATCCTAAAATCTCTTGAAAAAACAGGTTGTGTTGTTAGTGCAGAAGAACACAACACCATAGGTGGATTGGGAGAATCAGTAGCATCATTAATTGTAAAAAACAAATTAGCTCCTATGGAATTTGTCGGTGTAAATGATCAATTTGGAGAATCTGGAAAACCAGCTGAATTAATGAAAAAATATGGGCTATCAACTGAATCTATTGTTGACAAGTGCCTTAAGGTTTTAAAAAGAAAATAAATTATTCGTTGTCTAAATAATCAGGTATTCCGTCACCATCACTATCATCTACTATTCCGTCACCATCAGCATCATATTCATCCTTAGTTAAAATACCATCATTGTCATCGTCGGGGTCAAGATAATTTGCTATTGAGTCAGCATCTGTATCATCATTGTCAAAATTACTGTCTCCATCCAAATCTTCATCTATTGTTAAAACAGAATCATTATCATGATCCGTTTGGTTAATAGTAATCATTTCAATATGAAATATTAGAGGTGAGTATGATGGTAAACCTCCTACAGGTGAGTTATAATATCCAAGACCAGAGGGCATGATGACAAACCCAATTCCGAAATCGTTAAATTTATAAGTACCATCAACATTTATGTCATAACTACCTTTTTTTAGAAGAGGAACAAATTCTTGAAAACCACGAACGACATTTTTTGCCTGAAGCCAAATCGGTGATTTTCTTTGATCAAATACGTCTTTGTTTAATAACATTCCTTTATATCTAACATACACAGAATCAGCAACAGTTGGGCTTTCACCCGATCCCTCTCTCATTATAATATAGTATGCAGTGTGGGGAAATAAATTACCATCTGAATCTTTGACATTGATCTGGAAACTTGAAACCTGATCATAAATTGGTGTTTTATTAGAATTATCCCCTCTTATTGAATCAATGATAAGTTCAGGTCCATCATCGGGACTTAAATTCACATAATCATCATAATTATAAAAGTGATTTTGCATAAAATCAATAATTGAATCATTATCAATATTGTGTTGGTCTAAGTAATCATTTGCAGGAATAGAATTTATTGGACTATCATCCTTCTTACATGAAATAAAACAAAACGTTAAGATAGTTAGCGTAGAAAGTAAACGAATTGAAGACAAAATAAATTTGTTATTAAAAACAGATGCAAGATACAATTTTCTTAATATTTTTATAAATATAAATAAGCATTGATGATAATCGATAATGACAAGATATTAAGGACTTGTAACAGACTTGCCTATGAAATCATTGAACAGAATGAAAAATCTAATGAAATATTTCTAATTGGTATTAAAGAAAAAGGTTTCGAGATCGCTAAAATTATTAAAAAAAACATAGTTTCAATTTCTAAAAAGAAAGTCAAGCTTTATCCAATAAGTGTTTCAAAAAATAGAGAAAATAGCTCAATTAACTTTGACGAAGCTCTTCCAAAAAATTTAAGAATATTTATAATTGATGATGTTTTGAATACAGGTAATACGCTGTTTAAATGTGTTAACTATTTATTTACACAAAATTGTCATAATATAAAAACAATTGTTCTAATTGACAGAGATCACAAGAAATATCCAGTGAATGTAGATATTAAAGGAGTTTCTTTATCAACCAACTTTGAAGATACAGTCAAGGTTGTATCTGTAAATAAAAAATTAAAAGCAGTTCTTGTTTAAGATTTTTATTATTTTATTGCATGCATCCATCTTATCGTTTAAATCATAGCATATATGATGTTTGGCCATATTGTAATAATGAATTCTTTCTAGCATATGCTTTGAAATAAATTCTAACATTTTTTTTTCTGTTTTAATATCTTTTATAATTGGACGTTTTGATTTTTTCTTAAATAATTTTTTTGATAGTTGTTCAATTTTTGGTTTCAAAAAAATGGTCAAATCTGTTTTTTTACTGATGAGTTCAATATTATCGAAATAACATGGAGTGCCTCCTCCCAATGATAAAACAAAAAGTTTTTTCCTACTAATAATTTTTTGAAGAACTGCTCTTTCTTTTTTTCTAAATTCAATTTCACCAAAATCATTAAAAATGTTTTTTACACTTCTATCAAAGTTTTTTTCAATTAATTCATCGAGATCAAAAAAATTTATATTTAAAATTTTTGATATTTTCTTTCCTATACTTGTCTTTCCAGAACCCATGTATCCCATCAGAACAAGTGGTTGATTTATTTTTTTTAAAATATCTTGATGCATGGTTAACAAATTTAAAGGAAATTATCTTTGAAAAATGATATTATTGGTCCTATATTTGCAAGCGTTAAAATCAGACCTGGTAGCTCAGTTGGTAGAGCATCTCCCTTTTAAGGAGAGGGTCCTGGGTTCGAGCCCCAGCCAGGTCACAATTCTAGCGCACGTGGCGGAACTGGTAGACGCGCTAGGTTGAGGGCCTAGTGGGAAATATCCCTTGGAGGTTCGAGTCCTCTCGTGTGCACTATTATATTTTGAAAAAAAAGGTCTTTATTATTGGTTCCGGGTTTTCCTCCCTTTCAGCAGCGTGCTATCTAGCAAAATACGGTTTTGATGTTTCTATCTTTGAGAAGAATGACAGTTTTGGCGGCAGAGCCAGACAGTTTAAATCAAATGGATACACTTTTGATATGGGCCCAAGTTGGTATTGGATGCCAGATGTTTTTGATAGATTTTTTAACGATTTCAATAAAAAATCAACTGACCTGTATGAAATAAAAAAATTAGATCCTGGATACAAGGTTTTTTTTAAAAATAACGAGTCAGTATCAATCAGCTCTGATGTAAATAAAATCATAGAAACCTTTGAAAATATTGAGAAAGGAAGTGGAAATAAATTAAGAAAATTTTTGAAGCAAGCTGAAAATAATTATGAATTAGCTGTCAAAGACATGCTGTACAAAATGCCCGGTTTTTCAATACTAGAATTAATAAACACAAAGACAATTTTAAGATTCAACCTATTTTTAACTAACATAAATGAGCAAGTTAATGACCTTTTTAAAAATAAAAAGCTAAGGTCAATAATCAAGTTCCCTGTACTATTTTTGGGTGCCAAGCCTAGTAATACTCCAGCTTTTTACAATTTTATGAATTATGCGGATTTCGGACTAGGAACATGGCAACCAAAAAATGGATTTTATGATGTAGTTAAGTCGATGATTAAAATCGCTGAAGAACAAGGTGTTAAATTTAAAAAAAACTCGAATGTTGATAAAATAAATGTTGATTCAGGAACAGTAAAAAGTATAACAGTAAATGGGAAAAAATTAGATTGTGATTTTCTTTTATCAGGCGCTGATTATGCTCACACTGAGAGTTTACTTGATAAAAAATTCAGACAATATTCAGAGAGTTACTGGAAAAAAAGAGTTTGGTCACCCTCGTCATTATTATTTTATATTGGCATAAAAAAAAGATTAAAAAATTTAAATCACCACAACCTATTTTTCGACACAAGTTTTGAAAAACATTCTAATGAAATTTACAGTAAACCTAATTGGCCCGAAGATCCGTTATTCTACGTTAATTTGACATCAAAAACTTATGAACATACTGCTCCAAAAGGCCACGAAAACTGTTTTATTTTAATACCGATCGCAACTAACTTAAATGACTCTGTTCAAGTAAGAGAAAAATACTTTGATGTGGTATTAAATAGAATGGAACAGTTGACAAACCAAAAAATTAGAGGTTTTATTGATTTTAAAAGATCATACTGCATCAAAGATTTTAAGGAAGATTATAATTCCTTTGGAGGTAATGCATACGGTCTAGCCAACACACTTTTACAAACTGCTTTTTTACGACCTAAATTAAAAAGCAAAAAAGTAAAAAAATTGTATTTTAGTGGACAGTTAACAGTACCAGGCCCAGGTGTCCCACCTGCAATTGTTTCTGGTAAACTTGTTGCAAATATTATAAAAAATGAAGGAACTGTTTGATAAAGTATGTACTGATTGCTCTAGAAACGTAACCAAAACGTACAGTACTTCCTTCAGTTTGGCCACCAGAATGCTATCCAAAAATATAAGACAAGATATATACAATATATATGGTTTTGTAAGATTTGCTGATGAAATTGTTGATACATTCCATAATTATGATAAAGAAATACTTCTCAACAGATTCATTGATGAACTTGAATATTCTTTAAAAAATAACATAAGTTTAAATCCAATATTAAACTCGTTTCAAATAACTGTTAAAAAACACAATATTGATAAACACTTAATTGATTCATTTCTGAGTAGTATGCGTCTTGATCTTGAAAAAAAAGAATATTCGAATTACGAGGATTATAAAAGTTATATATATGGTTCAGCAGATGTTGTTGGATTAATGTGTCTAAAAGTTTTTGTACAAGGTGATACAAAAATGTATGAGGAACTTAAACCTTATGCGATATCACTTGGATCAGCATTTCAGAAAGTTAATTTTTTAAGAGATTACAAAGCCGATTTAAAAGAATTAAACAGAACCTATTTCCCCAATCTTGTTAATAAGTCATTTGATGATGCAGCCAAGAAAAAAATCTTAAACGAGATAAAGGATGATTTTGCCGTTGCACTAAAAGGCATATATATGCTACCGAATAATTCAAAGTTTGGAGTTTATGCAGCATATAAATATTACAAAAGGTTATTAAAAAAATTGGACAAAACCTCATCATCAGTAATTAAAAACAAAAGAGTGAGAGTTCCTAATTACCAAAAAGTTGATGTTTTAGCTCGTTCATATGTCAGATATAGATTAAATATTTTATAATGGAAACATTTCTTTGGATATTATCATTAATTGGAACATTTTGTTTTATGGAATTTATGGCTTGGTTTAGTCATAAATATATTATGCATGGATTTCTTTGGAGTTTACACAAAGACCACCATGTAAAAGATCACGATTCGTGGTTTGAAAGAAACGATTTTTTCTTCATTTTTTATGCCGTGATCAGTATGGCTTTTGTACTTTCATGGGCTCAGCTCGGTTTTGTTTACGGATTACCCATTGCAATAGGTATTTTTCTTTACGGATTAACTTATTTTGTGGTTCACGATATTTTTATTCATAGAAGATTTAAACTTTTTCGAAATGCCAACAATTGGTATGCAAAAGGAATTAGGAGAGCGCACAAAATGCACCATAAAAATATACACAAGACTGGTGGTGAATGTTTCGGAATGCTTATAGTTCCTTTTAAATACTTTAAATAAGGGTCATTCTGGCAGCAGCAGCTGCACAATCAAATCCCTTATTTCCAAATTTTCCTCCGCTTCGTTCCAATGACTGCTTAATATTTTCATCGGTTAGAACACAGGCAACAACAGGGCATATCCCTTGAACATTAAGATCCTTAAGACCATTAAAAACTGAGTTGCAAATAAAATCAAAGTGTTTTGTTTCGCCTCTAATAATACTACCTATGGCTATAATTGCATCATATTTATTCTCATCACATAATTTTTTACAGCCGTATACTAGCTCGAAACTTCCAGGAACTGGACATAAGGCAATTTCTTCTTTTTTTAAACCAATCATTGAAAAAAATTTTAATGCTCCATTGACTAATCTATTAACTATGTCATCGTTCCACTCAGAAAAAACAATTGCAAATTTTTTGTTAGCGGCATCTCTTAGGAGATCTAAATCTATTTTAGATTTATAGTTGGTTGCCATTATTTTGCTTGTTCAATTTTGATATCAATTAAATCAGCTTCGGATGATTTTGGATAATCTGTTTTAATTGAATTGAAAAATTTTAAAGCTTTTTTATTGTTACCAGTTTTCAGGGAAACATCGCCAGCTTTAAGTAAAATAATTGGACTTGTAAAGCTATTCGATGATGCATTTAAAGCTTTTTCATAAAAACTTAAGGCATCATCAAATTGATTAATTTGAACGAAGGAATCTCCTATAGTTGATAGAGATAATGAATTGAGAACATCATCTTTAGATGAAAATTCATTTAAATACTCAATTGCTAAATCATATTTTTTTAAGTGATAATAAGCCATTCCAGATGAATAATATGCAATATTAGCCGCAGGAGTACCATTGTAATTTTCGATAATATCAAGAAAACCAAATTTCCCATCTGCACCATTAAGCGAAAGATTATAGAGCGAATCTTTATCATTTGAAGAATTCAAAGCCATATCAAAATACTTTTGAGCAGTAAATAATTCAGCATTTGATTCATCAATTTTTGGCTGTACAACATACCTGTCATAGGTAAAATACAATGCAAATAATACAATTAGAATTGCAACACCGTAAAGCAAATAATTTTGATATTTACTGATTATTAATTCTGATTTGTTAGCACTAGTATCAAGTGTATCAAAAACTTTTTTAGTGGAACTGTTTTCGTTAGCAACACGACTTTTTCTTAATTTGTTTGATTTCTTTTTATATGTTGCCATAAGTGTGGCAAAAATATAATTTTATTTAAATGATGCATGATAATTAGTGAATTATTTTTTATAATTTTCAGAGTAAAACAAATAATATGTCGAGATTGACACTAAATAAAATTTCAATTTTAAACTATAAAAATATTTTAGATAAAACATTCAATTTTGACAATAAAATCAACTGCTTTGTTGGCCACAACGGTGTTGGGAAAACTAATATTTTAGATTCTATATATCATCTTGCGATTGGGAAAAGTTCCTTTTCAATTTCGAATGAAAACAATATAAATCATGGATCGGAATTTATGCTTTTAGACGGTTTGTTTTCCATAAATGATAAGGAAGAAAACATAACATGTAGCTTAAAAAGAAATGAAACAAAAGTGTTAAAGAGAAATGAAAAAATATATAAAAAACTTTCTGATCATTTTGGATTAATTCCTTTAGTATTAATATCTCCGTACGATACAAATTTAATTGTTGAAGGAAGTTTTGAAAGAAGAAAATTCATGGATAGTATTATATCTACTTACGATAAGACGTATTTGCATAATATAATTACCCATGGAAAACTCATTAAACAAAGAAATAAAATTCTAAAATATTTTAATAAATCAGCGAAAGTTGATATGGACAGTATTTTGATTTATGATGAACAAATAATAAGACTATCTGAACCAATACACAAATGCAGAAAAAAATTTGTAAACGAATTTATTCCAATAGTAATCGAAAAATACAATAGTATATCAGGAAAAAATGAAATAGTGACATTAGACTATAGAAGCGATCTTAATGAGAACAGCATAGGTGACTTATTAAAAAATTCTTTTCAAAAAGATATGATATTACAATTTACCTCATGTGGAATTCATAAAGATGATTTAATTTTTGAGATTGATAGTAACTCAATTAAAAAATTTGGTAGTCAGGGTCAACAAAAATCCTTTCTCATTTCGCTTCGTTTTGCAGAATTTGAATTTTTAAAAAACAATAACAATCTATCCCCCATTCTTTTGATGGATGATATCTTTGATAAGCTTGATATTCAAAGAGTAAAAAATATTGTTGACTTGGTCAATTCATCTGAATTCGGTCAATTATTTGTGTCAGACACAGATAAATCAAGAATTAAAAAAGTTTTGGAAAGCTTAAAAAACTCCTCAAAAATTTTTGAGATATGAAAAGAAACTACGAAACAAACAGTGTAAAGGAAATTTTGAACAGTTTTTTTAATCAAAAACAAATCAGTCAGGGTGTTTTCAATTCAAAAGTTGGCATAGCATGGAAAAATACAGCTGGAAAACAATTTTCAAAATATACTAAAGATGTTTACCTAAGAAAAAACACTCTCTACATAAAGGTCTCAAATCCTATGCTGAAAGAAGAAATCTCTTACTCTAAAAATAAAATTATTGAATTAATCAATTCAGAGCTAAAACAGGATATTATAGAAAAAATAGTTCTACTCTAGAGCTATGAAAAATGAAAATTTGATTCAATTTCAGCATTCTCATTGCTATCCGAACCATGAACAGAATTTTCACCTTTGGATAATGCATATTTTTTTCTAATAGTTCCATTATCGGCTTCATTTGGATCTGTGCTTCCAATTAGTTTTCTAAATTCATCAACAGCATTATCTTTGGATAAAACGGCGGCAACAATAGGACTTCTGCTCATATAGGTTGTAAGGTCATCAAAAAAAGGTCTATCCTCATGAATTTTATAAAATCTTTTTGCATCATCTAAACTCAGCTTAACCATTTTTAATTCAATAATTTTAAAACCTGCGTCTGTAATATCGGCTAATATTTTGCCTATTAAACCTCTTTCAACTGCATCAGGTTTGATCATCATAAAAGTTTTATTATTCATAATTTTTTTTTGCAAACCTAATAAAAACATTCAAATCATTTATTGTAAATTAAGCTATTATTATGACTACAATTTCTATAATTGGTTCTGGAAAACTCTCATATAACCTCAGTGAAGCATTTATGAGCAATAAAGAATTTAGATTAAATGAAATTTATTCACGAAATAACAATAACATTAAATTATTTAATAAGAAAATAAAGTTCACCAATAAAATTGAAAATCTTGGTGAAGCTGATTTTTACTTTATATTAACCAATGATGACTCAATTGAAGAAATAAGCAAAAAAATAAAGACAAAAAATGGTATGATTTTACATTCATCAGGGACAATGGGAAAAGACGCTTTGTCTAATCATTTAAACTTTGGTGTATTTTATCCATTACAAACATTCAGCTTTAACAAAAAAATAGATTTTACTAGAACTCCCATACTTATAGAGGGTGATTCTAAAAAAAGTTTAGAAAAATTAAAAGAATTATGTCAAAAACTGGAACTAGAGTTTGAAGAAGTTAACTCAGAAAAAAGACTTCATTACCATTTAGCCGCTTCATTTGCAAATAATTTTACCAATCACATTCTTTCTTTAACCGATGAATTAATAAATAAATTCAAACTCGAGAAAAAATTTTTCATCCCAATTGCAAACGAAACATTTAAAAAATTTCAAAGTAACAAGTCAAAAGAGTCTCAGACTGGACCCGCAGTGAGAAACGATGTAAAAACATTAAAAAAACATGAAGAAATTTTAAAAAAATCTAATTACCTAAATTTGTATAAAATCATCACAAAAAGCATAAAAAAAAATGATTTATAAGAAAAAATTAATCAATATCAAAAACTTTATTTTTGATGTAGACGGGGTTTTTACTGACGGATCAATAATTGTTGATTCAGAAGGTAATGAAATGAGAGTCTTTAATACCAAAGATGGTATTGCAGTTAAATTTGCAACAGACATAGGATACAATATTTGTGTAATTAGCGGTGGAAATAATCAAGGAGTTAGAAAAAGACTTTCAAGACTTGGTGTTAAGGATATTTTTTTAGGAGTTGATGACAAGAAAGAAGTTTTTGACAATTTTTTATCTAAAAATAATTTAAGTGTTGAGGAAACTCTTTTTATGGGTGATGACCTACCAGACATTCATATTTTAAAAGATGTTGGTCTTTCTACTTGTCCAGCCGACGCATGTCCTGAGGTTAAAGAAGTTGTTGATTATATCTCAGCCAAAAAAGGTGGTGATGGGTGTGTCAGAGATGTGATTGAACAAGTTCTTAGATTAAATGGTGATTGGAAAGTAGAAAATAATCAAAAAAATATTTGATGTTTAATTGGAAGAAAGAATATTCTATTTTATTAATCATTAATTTCTTCTATATTTTATTTTTTTTATCTCTTATGGGATTATGGGATTAGTCGATTGGACAGTTTTGATTGTAACTTTATTAACAATCGTTATCTACGGATCTTACAAGACCAAAAAGAATAGTAATATTCAGTCATTTTTAAAGGCAAACAACTCCACAGGCTGGTTTACAATTGGTTTGTCTGTTATGGCAACCCAAGCAAGTGCGATTACTTTTTTATCAACTCCAGGACAAGCTTATAATGATGGTATGGGTTTTATTCAATTCTATTTTGGATTACCCTTGGCCATGATTATCATATGTATCTTTTTTGTCCCTCTTTACCACAAATTAAAGGTTTATACGGCTTATGAATTCTTAGAAAAAAGATTTGATAGGAAAACTAGGGTTTTGGGTGCCATGTTATTTTTGATTCAAAGAGGTCTTGCAGCAGGAATAACAATTTTTGCCCCATCTATTATTCTATCTACACTCTTAAATATTGATTTAAAAATTTTAAATGTAATAATAGGTTTTCTTGTGATAATCTATACAATAGCAGGTGGAACAAAAGCTGTTAATGTGACTCAAAAACAACAAATGTTTGTAATATTTTTAGGATTATTTTTTGTTTTTTTCATTTTAATAGGAAGTTACCCTGAAAACTTTAGTGTGGATAAATTTTTGGATTATTCTCGTGCAAGTAATAAACTGAATATTTTGGACTTTTCACTTGACTATGAAAGCAGGTATACCTTTTGGAGTGGAATTACTGGTGGTTTATTCTTAGCCCTTTCTTATTTTGGAACCGATCAAAGCCAAGTTCAAAGATATATCTCTGGGAAATCAATTAAAGAAATAAGACAAGGATTGATTTTTAATGGAATTTTTAAAATTCCGATGCAATTTTTTATTCTTTTACTGGGAGTTATGGTATTTGTTTTTTATGAGTTTAATTCAGCACCCATAAATTTCAATCCACAAGTAACAAATTACATTGAGAAATCTAATAACACAAATTACAACACCTACCTTGATAAATATTCAAAAATTCAAGATCAAAAAAAAGATATTTTGAATGATTATATCAACAAATCAAGGCTTGATAAAAATCTGATCACTAAAATCCATTCCGAAGAAAGGAAAATAAAAACTCAAATTTATAGTGAAGTTAAAAGTGAAAATCCAAAAATTGAGGTTTTAGATAAAGACTATGTCTTCCTTCACTACATACTAAACAATCTACCAAAAGGTATTATTGGTCTTTTAATTGCTGTTATAATTTGTGCAGCAATGTCGTCGACAGCCTCCGAAATTAACGCATTGGCTGCAACGACAACAATTGACCTTTACAAGAGAAATCATAAAGAAAGTAAAAGTGAACATCATTATTTGATGGCATCAAAATTTTTCACACTAGTCTGGGGATTAATAGCAATAAGTTTCGCAAGTTTTGGGACATTGTTTGAAAATTTGATTCAACTTGTCAACATTATAGGTTCAATTTTCTACGGTACTGTTTTGGGGATATTTCTAGTAGCTTTCTTTTTTAAAAAGGTTGGTGGAAATTCAATTTTTTATGCAGCTTGCATTTCACAAACAATAATCTTTGGCATTTATTTTAATATAGATATTGGATATCTTTGGTTGAATTTTATCGGTGCTATTAATACTATAATATTATCAACAATTTTTAATCTCACATTATTTAGAAAGCCTATCAACCAATAAGCTCAATGTATTCAAACCATCTGGAGCATCTGATTTTTTAGCTTGCTTTAATCCTAGCTTAGCAATTTTTAAAGCTTCTCTCTTCTTCCCATAGTAATTATAAACTAATGCTTTAACTCTGAGTTGCCAATATTTTGGTTCTTTATAACTTTCAAAAGCTAAATTAATCCATTCATAAGCTTTTTCCTTGTCTAAACCCTCTTCGTAATAGTATAATGCAGCTTTTTGATAATCACTAGGCTTGGGGTTTTCAGATAAAGTATTTTTAATATTATTAACCATTTTGTCCTTCGTCAATGCATCAATATAGTATATAGCCAGCATGTTGTCCCAAATCAAATTTAAGGTTGATCCGTTATTACTGATATTATCAAAAGATATTTCAAATGTTTCAACAGAAAATGGGAGTTCTATAAAATCTGACACTACTCTTGCGACAATTAAACTTTCATCAAATTCTTTTAAGGATCCCCACTTATCGGTTTTTTTATATACTATCAAATCCAATCTTTTTTCCCTAGGAACAGAGTATATATGATATTCACCCTTTCGTACAAGTTGATTGTTTATTTTAATATCATCGGATACGCTAAATGTTGTAGCTTGATTCGCTCCTGTTCTCCAAATTTTATTGTAAGGGACTAAACTTCCGAAGATTGTCCTGCCTTTCTTAGATGGTCTTGAATAATCTACAGTAATATTAACCAAACCAATATTCTGGCTAAGCTTTGCTCTTGGACTTGCAACAGGTGCCTTCAGTTGAGCACCCAGCGTAGCAGCACTCAGAAATATAGATAATAAAAAAAATAATTTTTGCATGACTTTTGTTTATATACTCAATATTATGAAAATTTTTAAACTTCATACAAAACAAAAGCTTCCGATTACAATTCAGACCGCATGGGATTTCCTTTCAAATCCAAAAAATTTAAAGGATATTACCCCTGACAAAATGAATTTCAATATTACTGACTGTGATTATAAAAAAATTTATCCTGGCCAAATAATTCAATACACAGTAACTCCATTACTTAATATTCCTTTAAAATGGGTTACTGAAATTACTCATGTTGTTGATAAAAAATATTTTGTTGATGAACAAAGATTTGGACCATACAGCCTTTGGCACCATAAACATTTTATAAAAGAGGTTAATGGAGGAATTGAAATGGAAGATATAATTCATTATAAAATCCCTCTTGGCTTCATAGGCCACATTATGAATTATTTAATAATTAAAAATAAACTTGGCCACATTTTTGAATATAGAAGAAAAAAGTTAAACGAAATATTTGGTGAACTAAAATGAAGAATATATTAATAATCGGAGGATCCTACGGAATTGGACTTTCATTGGTAAAAAAACTCTGTGAAAATTTTAATGTTTATACAGCATGTAGAACTAACGAAAATTTAAATTCCGAAAACGTAAATTTTATCAAATTTGATGCATTGAATGATACCATTGACACAACACTTCTCCCTGATGAGTTACATGGTTTTGTCTATCTCCCAGGTAGCATAAATTTAAGACCATTCAAAGGTCTGTCAATTGAAGCTTTCAGAGATGACTTAGAAATAAACTTAATTTCTTTAATAAAAGTCCTGAAGGATGTCATGCCTAAATTGACAAACTCAACTTCTAGTAGTGTCGTTTTAATGAGTACCGTTGCCGTTCAAAGGGGAATGCCCTTCCATAGTAGCGTTGCGGCTTCTAAAGGTGCAATTGAAGGTTTGACAAAATCATTGGCTGCTGAGTATGCTCCAAAAGTTAGAGTAAACGCAGTAGCACCTTCAATAGTTGATACACCCTTAGCTAATCGATTTCTCAATAATGAGCTTAAAGTTGAAAAGTCTGCTCAAAAACATCCACTAAAAAGAATTGGTCAAGCGAGTGATATAGCTGATATTATCAAATTCCTTTTGTCCGAAAAATCAAGTTGGATGACTGGACAAATTATTGGTGTTGACGGTGGAACCTCTACTCTATCCTAAATTGGAAAATTCAATAATTTTTTGGTTTCGAAGAGATCTCAGACTTGATGATAATCACGGTCTATATAGAGCATTAAAAGAGTCCCGTTATGTAGTACCAATATTTATTTATGATAGTGATATAACAGATAAGATAATTGATAATGATCATCGCCTAAAACACATTTTTAATTCAGTTGAAAAATTAAATCTAGATTTAAAAAAGCTTAACAAAAAAATATTCACATTTAAAGGCAAACCCTTGGAAATATTTAAGTCATTAATTAGAAATAATAAAATTTCCAAAGTTTATTACAACAAAGACTACGAGCCATATGCTTTAAAAAGAGATAATTCCATAAAAAATTTATTAATAAAAAATTCCATAAGCTTTGAGGGTTTTAAAGACCAGGTCATTTTTGAAGAAGTTGAAGTAACCAAAGATGATGGAAAACCATATGTTGTATACACTCCATATTCAAAAAAATGGTTAGAAAAGTTTTCCAAAGAAGAAATTAAAAATTATAAGTCTGAGAATTTGCTAGAAAGAATGGTAAACAGTGACTTTTTTAATCATGATGACATCAAATTAAAATTTAGTAAAAGCACCTTGAACCCACCAAACCTATGTTTTACTGAAAAAATTATTAACGAATACAATGAAACTAGAAATTTCCCCTACCTTGACAAAACCTCCAAAATTGGAGTATTTCTTCGATTTGGTAATATAAGTATTAGAAAAGCAGTTAAAAAGTCTGATAAAGCCAGTGATAAAACCTACCTAAAAGAGTTGATTTGGAGAGAGTTTTTTATGCAAATACTTTGGCACTACCCTAAAACAACGAAAACATCATTCAAAGAAAAATATGAAAGAGTTAAATGGAGGAATAATATGGAAGAATTTAAGCTTTGGTGCGATGGTAAAACTGGATATCCAATAGTCGACGCCGGAATGAATGAGTTAAATTCCACAGGGTTTATGCACAATCGAGTGAGGATGGTTGTTGCTAGTTTTCTTTGTAAACACCTTTTAATTGATTGGAGATTGGGAGAAAAGTATTTTTCGGATATGTTATTTGATTATGAACAATCTAGTAATGTTGGAAATTGGCAATGGGTAGCTGGGTGCGGTGTTGACGCTTCTCCATACTTCAGAATATTTAATCCCTACGAGCAACAAAAGAAATTTGACAAGTTTGGAACCTATGTCAAGAAGTGGCTTCCCAATGGTTATAAAGAACAACCAATTGTTGACCATAAATTCGCAAGACAAAGATGCCTTGAAACTTATAAAGAGGCTGTTAGTTAACAATGGAAGTAAATCTTATTTTTCCGAATCAACTTTTCAGAGATAGTGTACTAACCAATAATTCAAATAAAACATTTCTAATTGAAGAGTTTATGTTTTTCAAACATTTCAAATTTCACAAACAAAAGATTCTGTTCCATAGGATGTCAATGAAAAAGTATGAAAGTTTTTTAAAGTCAAAAAATGTTGATGTAGAATATGTTGATAGTTGTGAGGAAATTTCAGACATAAGGTTGTTTCTTGATAAAAAGGAATCTATCAAATCAATAAATATCTACGATCCTGAAGATAATTGGTTAGAAAAAAGAATTATTAAGGCCTGCTCAAAAAACAACATAAAAGTTAATGTATACGAAAATCAACTTTTTATAACTAAGAAAATTGAGTTGGACTCTTTTTTTAGAGCTGATAAGAAAAAATTTTTTCAGACGAGCTTTTACAAAAACCAAAGACAAAAATTCAACATCTTGATGGAAGAGGGCAAACCTGAGGGAGGTAAATGGACTTACGATGATATGAACCGTGAAAAATATCCTAAAGATAAAATCCCACCAAACATCAATTATATTGACCCAAATGATGATTATGAATCAGCAAAATGCTACATAGAAAAAAATTTTAATCATAATCCTGGAAAATTGAACGACGATAAAATTTATCCGTATGATTTCGTTACAGCAGATAGTTGGTTTGAAGCTTTCCTAGCTGAAAGATATGATGAATTTGGTCCCTATGAAGATGCTGTTGTTAAAGAAAAGTCTGTTTTGAATCATAGTGTTCTTTCCCCAATTATTAATTCTGGTCTTTTGAACCCAAAATTAATCATGGAAAAATCAGTTAAATTTTATAATGATAATGATATTAGACTAAACTCATGTGAAGGATTTATAAGACAAATTATAGGTTGGAGAGAATTTATTAGAGGAGTTTATATTGCCAAAGGTTCTGAAGAAAGAACAAAAAACTTTTGGGGATTCAAAAGAAAAATACCCAAATCATTTTATGATGGAACAACTGGAATTGAACCTCTTGACGACACAATAAAAAAAATAAACAATTCGGCATATGCAAATCACATTGAGAGATTGATGATTATAGGAAATTTCATGCTTCTATGTGAATTTGATCCCGATGATGTATATAAATGGTTTATGGAACTTTTTATTGACTCATACGACTGGGTAATGGTACCTAACGTTTATGGAATGAGCCAATTTGCCGATGGTGGATTGATGTCAACCAAACCCTATATAAGTGGAAGTAGTTACGTTCTTAAAATGAGTAATTATAAAAAAGGGAAATGGTGTCCGATTTGGGACTCTTTATTTTGGAATTTCATCAACAATCAAAGAGATTTTTTTATTACTAATCCTAGAATGAGAATGTTAGTCAGCACTTATGATAAAATGAATCCAGAAAAAAAGGAAACCATCAACTTAACCTCTAATAACTTTTTAAAATCAATTTCATAATGGAAATTGAGAAGATTGATCGTATCATTGAAATGGCTTGGGAGGACAGAACACCTTTTGAGGCAATCAAAAATCAGTTTGGCTTTGATGAGGGCGAAATTATCAAGTTAATGAGAAACAATTTAAAGAAATCCAGTTTTAAACTTTGGCGAAAAAGAGTCAACGGAAGAACTACAAAACATCTAAAATTGAGAGAGAATAGAGAAATAGATTTTGTAAAATTTAAATGCAGTAGACAAAAAAATATTTCTAATAATAAGTTTAAGTAACCCTATTTATTTTTGCACCAATTGCAGTCAACCTCCCGTCTATATTTTCATATCCCCTATCGATTTGCTCGATATTATTTATTGTGCTAATTCCTTTAGCTGAGAGGGCAGCGATTAACAAAGATATTCCAGCTCGTATATCTGGTGAGGACATTTTAGTTGCCTTTAATCTAGATTTAAAATTATGTCCGATGACAACAGCTCTGTGAGGATCACATAAAATAATTTTCGCTCCCATATCAATTAATTTATCTACAAAAAACAACCTGCTTTCAAACATTTTTTGATGAATCAAAACACTACCTTTTGCCTGAGTGGCGACAACCAAAATTATGCTAATTAAATCTGGTGTAAAAAGTGGCCATGGTCCGTCGGAAATTGTAAGGACACTACCATCAATATTATTTTGAATTTCATAACCATTTTTATGGGCGGGAATATTTATGTCATTACCATCAATATAAGTTTTAACTCCAATCTTTGAGAAAACTGATAAGATTTGTTCCAAGGACTCTACATAAACATTTTTAATGGTCAATTCGCTTCTCGTCAAGGCCGCAAGACCAATCCAGCTTCCAATTTCAATTATATCTGGCTGAATAGTGTGTTCACAACCATTTAATTTATCAACACCTTTAATATGTAATAAATTTGAACCCTTACCCTGAATGGATGCACCCATAGAGCTTAACATTGAACACAATTGCTGAATGTAAGGTTCACAAGCTGCGTTGTAGATTGTTGTTTTTCCCTCAGCCAAGACGGATGCCATAATGATATTTGCAGTGCCTGTAACCGACGGCTGATCTAATAAAATATTACAACCTTTTAGTTTTTTAGTTTCAATTTTATATTTCTTATTTTCTTTATCGTAACTAAATTTTCCACCCAATTTTATTAAATTTTCAAAATGTGTATCCAATCTTCTTCTACCAATCTTATCACCACCAGGTCTAGGAATGGATGCTGAGCCAAACCTGGCCAGTAATGGCCCCACAATCATTATAGAACCTCTCAGACTTTTGCATTTTAACTCAAAATCTTCAGAGTTTAAGTAAACTAAATCAATATTTTTGGACTGAAATTGAAAAACTCCTTTTGAAACTTTTACCACCTGAACACCCATTGATTTTAATAAATCAATTAATTTATTTACATCAATTATATCAGGAACGTTTTTGATAGTTATTTTTTGGTCAGACAGTAGTACTCCGCAAATTATTTGCAGTGCCTCATTTTTGGCACCTTGGGGATAAATTTTTCCAGATAGTTTTTTTCCTCCAACTACTTCAAAAGAGCTCATTACTTTCTTTTATAATTTCGATAGGACTTTTTCCCTTTTTTTGTAGATTTTGTAAACCTTTTGTTAGACATTATAATTAGATCTTTTGAATCAGTTAGAGGTTTTGAATCTCTGTCTAACTTAATTTTACCATCGGATAGTTCAAATATGTGGTCAAATATGACCTTGTCATCTACAGTATCCTTATTCCAAGTCAGAAAACATTTTTTCATGTGGTTTGCTATGACATAGATTAATTTATCTTTAAGTTCACCTTGATCCCAACTAACAGCTATGTCAATCATTTTTTTTATGTTATTGCCATAAAATCTGTATTTCGGATAATTTTGTGGATAATTTAGTTTCTCTGGTTTTTCTTCTAATAATTCTTTTTCAGGTTTAGGAAATGGTGACTCTACATCGAGCTTAAATTCTGACATTATAAATAATTGATCCCATAATTTATGTTGAAAATCTGCAACATCTCTGAGGTGGGGATTTAAATTACCCATTACTCCAATTATTGCCTTAGCCATGTCATTTCTCTCAGATTTATTTTCACACTCAACGGCTTGATTTACCATTTTTTGAATATGTCTACCATACTCTGGAATAATTAAATCAATTCTTTCACTATTATATTCCAAGGAATCTATCATAATTTCAAAAGTAATAGTTTTTTTTAACTATAAGGATATAATCCCCTCTATTTTAGAAACTGATTGATATGTTTTTATGACACTTTCTGCAGACAAAACCTCCTTACTAATTGAAAATGAAACATATTTAGAGTTAGAGGATATTTTCTCTTTCACAGAATCATTTTTTAAATCAAATAATGACATTAACTGCTTTCTTTTATCCGGGGTGTTTTCCACTATGAACTTAAAGAGGTAACGTGTAGGCCAATGATGACACTCGTTGAGACTTTGCTTTAAATTTTTATAAAAAATTTCTGAGGATTTTGCCACATTTCAAATATACTAACAAATTATAGTTTTATTTTTATGTAATTTTTGAGATTAATGTCTACTAAAATTTTAATAACGGGCGGTCCTGGTACGGGTAAAACATCTTTAATAAAAGAACTTTTAAACAGAGGATTCTTTTGTTTTCCTGAAATTGTAAGAGAATTAAAATCGTCAAAAAGAAGTTATGGTGTAAAAAATTATTTTGAATCTAGCCCAATAGATTTTACTGAAAAATTATTTGATTTGAGAACAAATCAATACAAAAAAGAGATAAAATCTGACACTATATTTTACGACAGAGGACCAATTGATTCCATTGCATATCTAAAATTCAAGAAAATTAATTGTCCTAGTAGACTAATTAATCTTGCTAAAACAATTAAATATGATTTTTATTTCATTGCTGAGCCTTGGGAGAAAATCTATGTAAATGATGAAATTAGAGAGGAGACATTTAATCAATGTGAAATGATTCATCAAAGTATATTATCAACATACAAACAATTTAATGCTGAATTAATAAGTTTACCTTTTAAGTCAGTTAATGATAGAGTAGAATTTATATTAAATAGAATTAACATATGAAGATTGTTTTTATGGGCACACCTGATTTTGCTGTTGATAGTCTTGATTCTATATACAAATCAAATCATGATTTGTGTTGTGTTGTCACCATACCAGATAAAAAAGCAGGTAGAGGTCAAAAGATGAAAGAAAGTGCAGTTAAAAAATATTGTATTTCAAATCGTATAAAAATCTTGCAGCCGGTTGCTTTCAATGACAAAGTTTTTATCAACAACCTAAAAAGTTTTAAAGCAGATCTTTTCGTTGTTGTTGCTTTTAAAATACTACCCAAAATCATTTGGGAAATACCTTGTAAGGGGACTATTAATATACATGCGTCTTTATTACCACAACTTCGCGGAGCTGCTCCTATTAACTGGGCTATAATTAATGGACTTAGAAAGACAGGACTTACAAGTTTTTATATAAATGAAGATATTGATACTGGAGATATTATTATGAAAAAAGAATTAGAAATATCTAAGCATGATAACTTTGGTTCACTGTATACAAAATTGAAGAAATTAAGCGCGGGTTTTATAATTGACACAATTGAATCCATTGAGAATGGATTAAAACCAGTTATTCAAACCAAAATAAAATCAGAACTTTTAAAAGCACCTAAAATTGATAAAGAAAATACGAGGATAAGATGGGATATTGATGGTAGTAAAATTAATAATTTAATTAAAGGTCTTTCACCATATCCAGGAGCATGGTCAACTATGAAATCCAATGAAATTAGAGTAAAAATTCTAGATTCGTTATTTATTCCTAAACAAGGTCTGAAAGGTGTTAACGGCTCTGTTTTATCTGTTGATAAAAATTGTATGGTCAAAGTAAAAGATGGATACATTAATATTTTTAAAATAAAAGTTGAGGGTAAAAAAGAACAAAGTGGTCTTGATTTTCTTAATGGAATTCAAAGAAAAAAATTACAATTTTTTTGAGAAAGGGAAATTTATTAATATCAAATTATACACTTATCAATGATCTAGAATTTAACAGGTCAGTAATTTACCTTACAAAGGATAATGGTGAGGGATCTATTGGCTTTGTTATAAATAAAAAATCTTCTTATAAAATTTGTGATCTAGACAAAGAGTTCAGTGATATTAAAGCCCCTATATACTTGGGGGGCCCCGTTAGTGTTGATACTATTCATTTCATACACAGAAAAAACACAATGTTAAGTAGCAGTGAAAAAGTTTCAAACGAAATATATTGGGGAAAAGACTTTGAGAAGTTAATATCGCTTATAAGAAAAAAAGAAATTGATATTGGGAATATTAAATTTTTTATGGGTTATTCTGGATGGGAATATAAACAATTGGAAAGTGAAATAATCGAAAATTCTTGGTTGGTCCAAAATAAATTCAATTCTGATGATATTTTTCAGTGCAAGAAAGATTTGTGGAAAAAAATACTCTTAAGTTTAGGAGACAAATATAAATTATGGGCAAACTCACCGGAAAACCCAAATTATAATTGAGCATGTTCATTCAAAATTGTTAATATTTTTTTAGTCATATCAGACTTTAATTTATTTTTTCTGTATTCTGTAATTGAAAAAATTCCTTGGATTGAATTGCATCCAAAAATCTCATCTGAATCAATCATTTCATAAGAATGAATACTCCTCTCTACTGTTTCAATATTATTTTTTTTTAGAATTCTAATAATATTTTTACGCATAACCCCATTTAAACACCCCGACTTCAAATCAGGCGTTATAGCACAACCATCCTTGATTAAAAATAGATTTGCATTGATAAATTCACATACCATTTTATCATTATTCAATAGTATGCAATTGTCCAAGAAATTTTCTTTAGCATAGATAGATGCAATTACATTTATAATTTTATTATTTGATTTTAAAGATGAAATTAATTGTTTATCAATATAATATTCTTTGAAAATATCAACTTTATATGGTTCTTGATTAATTAAAAATTTTTTTGATTTCAAATTCTCACAGGATATCAAAAATTTGCATTCATTAGAAATCGGTCTGTATTTCCCAGCTGAATTTCTAAAAACTGATAAACGAACCCTTGAACAACCATTTTTAGAAATGATATTGTGTAAACTCATTATGTTACTTTCAAAAAAATCAGGTGTAAAATGATTAGGAATATCAATCCTAAGGATTCGCATTGAGGATATCAACCTAAAATAATGATCCTCCCAAAAACATATTTTTCCATCAATTATTCTTATTGATTCAAAAACGCAGTCACCATATAAAAAACCTCGATTATTTTCAATTTGATATGATTGATCAGTAAGCTGACCGTTAAAATTGATCATTAAATTTATTAAGTAGATCCAATAACTTGCTTTAAATCAGAAATTTGACTTTCCCAAAGCATTTTTCCCTCCTCTACTTCATCTTCTTCTGCAAAGTCAAATACAACTAGTGAAACGTCCTTAGTTAGCTCATCTACAACAATATTAATTTCAAAAAAAGTTTCATCGTCATTTTCTAACCACTTAAATCTGACATATTTATTGTTCTTATATGACATTAATTCTGCCTTTTCTTCAACACCATCCCAAAAAAAGGAGAAAATTTTTCCCCTTGAGTTGACATTGTCAGCAAACCATTCAGATAAGCTTGAAGCTGTGGAAATATATTGATACAACATGTTAGGGGAGGCTTGTATTGGAAACTCTAGCTCATATTTAATTTTTTCTGACATATGAGACAATATAATACTAAAAAATCAAAATCAACTATTTTTTTTTTTTTTTTAAACAGTGTTTGACCCTAGTAATATTGTTTTTATATTTGAGCACTTTTGGCGAGGTAGCTCAGGCGGTTAGAGCGTCGGATTCATAACCCGGAGGTCGGGAGTTCAAGTCTCCCCCTCGCTACATTTTAGAAAATTCGTGGACAAAGTTTTTGAGCTTGAATAGTTTCTCACTGCCATTATCCAATATTCTAATTTTAATACTACCTCTGTCTTTTTCTTCTTGACCATAAATTATCACAAAATTGAATTTATTCTTATCAGCAAATGAAAACTGCTTTGAAATTTTTATCGAATCAGGAAAAACAAATACATTTCTACCAAGATCTCTCAATCCATAAATTATTTGTTCTATTTCATTAACAAAATTGATATCAAAGTTGATAATTAAAATATCATTTGAAAGCACCTTCAGAGATGGAAAAAGATTCTTCTCATCCATTAACAAATGAATCCTTTCAAGTCCAAAGGATATTCCTATGCCTGATAGATTATCAACACCAAAAGATTTAGTTAAATCCGAATATCTTCCACCACCACCCAATGATCCTATGGATGAACCAGGAGCAACAACCTCATAAATTATGCCTGTGTAATAATTCAGCCCTCTGGCTAAAGATAAATCAAATTCGATTTCAACTAGTTCATCTGAATTTTCCATCATTTCATAAATCTTATTAATTTCTTCAGTTGCTTTGATTGATAATGCATCTGAAAATTCATTTGTAATTTTATTTATTAAATCAGAAAATTTTCCTGAATAATCAAATAATTCGGACAGATAATCTATGTGACTATCTTTAATGTTTAAATCATTTCTAAGTAAATTTCTTAGTTTTTCTGACCCAATCTTATCCCTCTTGTCGATTAGGACTATAAATTCATTGAAACTATCACTTATTCCAATTTTATTGGCAATAGAATTTAAAATTTGTCGGTGATTAATTTTGATTTTCACATCTTTTAAACCTAATTCTCTGAACACCTTAGAATAAATTTGAATCATCTCATACTCAAGGAAGAGTGAGTTAGAACCAATCGCATCAACATCACATTGTGTAAACTCTTGAAACCTTCCTCGCTGAGGTCTATCAGATCTCCATACTTTTTGAATTTGAAACCTTTTAAAAGGGAAGATTATCTCATTAAAATGCTGAGCAACAAATCGCGCCAAAGGGACAGTCAAATCAAACCTTAAACCCTTTTCGCTAATCGATGACACAAACTGATTCAATTTACCAGCAGATAATGACTTAATATCAGCTTTTTTTACCTTTTCGCCACTGTTAATAATATTGAAAATAAATTTATCACCCTCATCACCATATTTTTCGTAAAGTGTTGCTCTTTTTTCAATTGATGGAGTCTCAATTTCGGAGTAGCCGAAGGAAATAAAAACATTTCGAATTTTATTTATTATGAATCTTAGTGAAAGTAATTCACTAGGTCCATAATCTTTAGTTCCTTTTGGGTTGGTGGATTTATTTGACATATTTAATCAAATATCACTCTTTTAAAAAAAATAAAAAAATAAAGGAATTACTTTTCTGAAGAAACAACCTCGAAAAAAAGTTCAAAATTAACTTCTCTGTGTAGTCTTATTTTTGCGGAATATTTACCAGTTTTCTTGATGTTTGAAGATAAAATAATACTATTTTTTTCTATTTCAAATCCTTCTTCTAGTAGTTTCTTGCTAATATCCAAATTGGTAACTGAACCAAATAGTTTATCAGTTTCGATAACTTTTGCAAGTATGATAAGGTCCAGATTTTCTAATTTTTTAAGAATTTTGTTGGCCTCTTCAATTGCAAGTTTGTCTTTGTTAGCAGATTGCTTGAGTTTTTCAGCAAGAGCTTTTTTTGCTGATATTGTTGCTAAGACAGCTTTTCCCTGAGGGATCAAAAAATTTCTGCCATAACCATTCTTAACACTAACAATATCATCGGCAAAGCCTAAGTTTTCAACATCTTTTTTTAGAATCAATTCCATAGTTTTATTTAAGCAAATCTGATTGATAAGGAAGTAAAGCTAGGTGTCGTGCTCTCTTTACTGCAACAGAGATTTTTCTTTGAAATTTTAGTGAAGTACCAGTTAATCTTCTTGGTAATATTTTACCTTGTTCATTAATAAATTTTAATAAGAATTCAGGATCTTTATAATCTATGTGTTTGATTCCAAGTCTTTTGAACCTACAGTACTTTTTTCTATTTTTTGTTGATATATCTAATGGAGTTAGATATCTAATTTCGCCCTGATTTGTATTTGTATTTAAATCTGCCATGGTTGTTAAACTTTTTCTTTTTTCACTCTACTTCTTCTTTTCAAAGACCATTCGGTTGCATATTTATCTAATTTTACATTCAAATAACGCATTACCCTTTCATCTCTCTTCAACTCTGTCTCATAAGTATTAATGATATTTTCATCTCCACTGTATTCGAAGTCAATTAGAGCGTAGAAACCGCTTAATTTATTTTGAATTGAGTAGGCTAACTTTTTTAGTCCCCAACTCTCGGTATCAACTATTTTACAGCCATTGTCCTTTAGAAGACTTTGATACTTTTTGATTACATCTTTAACCTGTGTCTCAGATAATGCTGGATTTAATATAAAAATAGATTCGTAATGATTCATAAATTTCGAGGGCAAAAATACTCTTTATATCAAGACTTCCAAAAAAAATTATAATTTAATTGTAGGGATCTACATCGACATTTGTTTTTATCAATCTAAACTCGCTATATGTGTTAAACTTTTTTAAAATTTTTAATATTATTTTTTTTATTAAAAATAAATTATCATCTGGTTTAACTTTTATTAATAGATTCATCAGAAATTCATTTTTTATTTTTGAAATAATGGGAAATTCTGGTCCTAATACTTTAGATTTAATATTACTTTTTAAAGCATTTGCAAACCAATTGGAACCATCATATAATATTTTTCTGTTTCTTGAACGAAACTTTATTTTAATAAGTTTGACATAGGGTGGATAGCTAAATTCTTTTCTCTGTTCAAGTTCTCTATCGTAGTAATTTATGTCATCATCTAATTGTAGTTTTCTATTTAAACTGTGATTTACATTTTTTGTTTGTATAAGAACCGTTCCTTGTGATTTTGATCTACCCGCCCTACCAGAGACCTGTCTTATCATTTGAAAATATTTTTCATTGGCACGAAAATCTGGATAATTCAATAAAAAATCTGATTCAATTACACAGACTAATGAAACATTACTAAAATCTAGTCCCTTGGTAACCATTTGAGTACCAACCAAAATATCAAACTCTCTCTCTTCAAATCCTCTTATTATTGACTTAAAACTTTTTTTTGTACGAGTGGTATCGTAATCCAATCTTGCGACTTTGACATTTGGAAATTTTTTTTGAATCTCATTTTCTATTAATTGTGTACCAACTCCTCTCCGGTTGAGAGAGGGTAGCCCACAACTTGAACAATTTTTTTTCTCTGGTTCATTATGACCACAATAATGACACTTTAATGTGTTTGTATTCAAATGATATGTCAAACTTATATCACAATTTGGACAATTTTCAACCTCATTACATGCAGTACATTGAAGAAAAGTTGAATAGCCTCTTCTGTTTCTGAAAATTATAACTTGCTCTTTTTTTTCGATTCTTAAGTTAATTTCGCTTGTAACTTTATCGCTGAATAATTTTTTTGTTGATGAATGATCTAAAAATAGAGTTTTTGGTGGGTCAAAACCTCCAAACCTTCTCTTTAAATTAACGATACAGTATTTTCCAATTTTTGCATTGTAAAAGGACTCCAAGCTAGGGGTTGCAGAACCTAATAGAACAGAACATTTATGAATTTTTGATAAATAAACTGCGATATCTCTGGAGTTATAGTAAGGCGATTTTTGAGTTTGTTTATATGAATTTTCATGCTCCTCATCCACAATTATTAACCCGTTATTTCTAATAGGTAGAAAAACTGCTGACCTTGCTCCCAGTATCAAGTAAGGATCATCTTTTGAAATAATTTTTTTCCATATCTCTAATCTTGTTTGAGGATTTACAGATGAATGATAAACAATTAATTCTTTATCAAAAAAAGAGTTTAACCTATTAACTAATTGTGTTGTTAATGCAATTTCGGGGACAAGAAAAAGGACAGATTTACCTTGATTTAGTTGGTTTTTTATGCATTCAACGTAAATTTCAGTTTTTCCAGAAGAAGTTACGCCATGAAAGAGAATTACTTTTTCTTTTTTAATTTCTTTTTCAATTCGCTTGTATGCAGTTTTTTGATCCTTTGAGAGTTCAATTTTATTTTCAGTTTTACTATTAATATCTTGAGATCTTAAGATATTTTTTTTGAACTCAACCAAGGCATTTGATCTTATCAATGATTTAATTGCAGAGTCTGAGATATTAAGTTTGTTTTTAACTCTACTTTTACTTATTTCAGTTTGATTTTCTAAGAAAAATAGATCAATAATTTTTTTTTGGAGCGGAGTTTTGGCCAAATTATAGGGATCTCTAGACTTATTTATCTTTAAGTACGATTTATTTATGGGCTTGTAATAATCAAATACTTCCTCACTTAGAAGAATTTTATTTTTTTCAATTAACTCATCAATTAATTTAATTGATTCTTTTCCATAAATTTTAATAATATCCTTAAGAGTGATCTCCGTGGAATTTTTAATGTCATTTAAAATTAATTTAGCTTGATTTGAGGTTTCTAAATTGTTTTTTTCATTTGATAACTTTATTAGTGTTTCACTTTTCACTAAAAATATTTTAGGTAAAGCAGTTTCATAAACTTTTCCAATCGGACACAAATAATATTCACTGATCCATTTAAACAAATCTATTTGCTCTGTTGAAAGACATGGTGAATCATCTACAATAAACTCAATATCCTTCAATTTAAAATCATATTGTTTATTAATAAATTTTTTAACAACTATTGCCGTGTATAATTTTTTGTGACCAAAACTGACAATTACTCTGGAGCCTTTTTTTATATTTTCGAATTCTAATTTAGAAACCATGTAATCAAAAGTTTGGCTTAATGGAATTGGAATTACGACCTCAACTGTATATATATCCGACAAAGTAAAATTGGTTTTTTAGTTAATTTAGCAATTTAATAGGATTTATGGAACTTATAGTTGCTAGTCAAAACCAAAATAAGTTGGTGGAATTTAAAAAAATTTTGGGAGACAAAATTAATTTATTCAGTTTGAGTGACATTGGTTTAAATCAAGAAATTCCTGAGAATGAAAAAACTATAAAAAAAAACGCAATTTTTAAAGCTAAGTTTGTAAACACACAAACAGGAAAAAATGTTTTTGCTGATGATACTGGCCTAGAAATTGATTCATTAAATGGAGAGCCTGGGGTTTATTCAGCAAGATACTCCGGGGTTGATAGAAGCTCAGATAAAAATATTGATTTGGTATTAAGAAAACTAAAAAATAAAGCCAATAGAAACTCAAGATTTAAAACTATTATTTCTCTAATTATTGATGGTAAGAGTGTTAATTTTGAGGGTGTTGTTGAAGGAAAAATAACTGAAGAAAAAAGAGGTAGTAATGGTTTTGGTTACGACCCGATTTTTCAACCCAATGGATATGCATCAACATTCGGTGAAATGAGTTTAAAAGAAAAAAATAAAATTAGTCATAGGTCAATAGCAATTAATAAAATGGTACAATATTTAAAAGAAAATAATTTATTGTAAGTTTATTTTATGAGGATATTAAATATTTTCATCTTAGTTTTTTTTAGTACCAGTTGCTATATTTTTTCACAAGATTTAGTAGTAGGAGTTGTAGAAAATGATGCTGATTCAAAGCCTATATCAAATGTTCATGTAATCAACCTCAATAAAGTTGAGGGAACAATTACTGATAAGGATGGTGAGTTTGAAATTAGTGCCCAAGTTAATGATACCTTGTTTTTCTCTTATTTAGGCTTCAAATCTATAAAAATTAGAGTAACTAATGACTTAATAAAATTTCAAAATTCTAAGATTAAATTAACTGAGCTAGCATATGCATTGGAAGAAGTTGTTGTAAGCCCCTATCAACTAACTGGTTATCTAGAGATTGATGCAAGAAACATCCCGCTAAGTAAAACATACCGCTACAATATTCCTGGACTACCAACAAGGGGATATGAAGCTGGAACCAGTAGCCCAGGTGCCATTAGTAAAGTTTTTGCTGCTATATTCAATCCAGTGGATTTTCTTTATAACATCTTTGGTAAAAAACCAAGGCAAATGAATAAACTAAAATTAATGAAAGAAGATTATCAAATTAGAGAACTTCTGAGCACAAAATTTGATCGTGAAACATTAGTTGAATTGTTACAAATAGATAAGTTTGATATTGATGAAATTCTGAGAAATTGCAGTTACTCGGAAAGTTTTATTTTATCTGCCAACGACTTACAAATTCTTCAGGCAATAAGTCAGTGCTACGAAGAATTCAAACTGCTTAAGAGAAAATAAATTTCTTTTCCTAGATATATTATCTTTGCATAATAATGAAACAACGAATTAATTCGATTTCACCAATTGATGGAAGATATTTTGATAAAGTTCAAGTTTTATCTAATTTTTTCTCCGAAAAAGCACTAATTAAATATAGGCTTAAAATTGAAATTGAATATTTTATTTCTCTATCTAAATTAGATATTAAAGAGTTCAAGGGTTGGAATCGTCAAAATGACAAACACTTAAGAAAAATATACCTTGAATTCAATGATAGTGATGCTCTGGAAATAAAAAAAATAGAAACAATTACAAATCATGATGTAAAGGCAGTTGAATATTTTTTAAAAAAGAAGTTCGAAATACTTGGATATGAAAAATTTTCTGAATTTATTCATTTTGGACTAACATCACAAGACATTAATAATACTGCAATTCCTCTGCTAATTAAAGATTTTTTAGAATTTGAAATCAAAGACAAAAATAGCGATGGTTATTACCAACAAATTTCTAGGTTGGTTAATAAAATCGAAGAAAAATCTAAAAAATATCAAAATATTTCAATGTTGGCTAAAACACATGGTCAGCCTGCATCACCAACAAAACTTGGTAAAGAGTTCAAGGTTTTCTCAACAAGGATCAGAGAACAAATTAAATTATTAAAGAAAATTCCACACTCTGCTAAATTTGGTGGGGCAACAGGAAATTTTAATGCTCATCATGTAGCATTTCCCAAAATTCAATGGAAAAAATTTGCTCATGATTTTGTAAGTGGACTAGGATTGAAATTATCTTATCCTACTACCCAGATAGAACACTATGATAATTTAGCTGCTTTGTTTGATAACCTCAGTAGGATTAATAATATTGTTATTGATTTTAATCAAGATATGTGGCTCTACATTTCAATGGACTACTTTAAGCAAAAAATTAAAAAAGGTGAAATTGGTTCATCAGCAATGCCGCATAAGGTAAATCCGATTGATTTTGAAAATTCAGAGGGTAACCTTGGCTTAGCCAATTCTATATTCAATCACTTATCTTCAAAACTTCCAGTGTCAAGACTTCAAAGGGATTTAACGGATAGCACGGTACTTAGAAATATAGGTGTTCCTATAGCTCATTCGATTATTGCAATAAAGTCTACAATCAAGGGTATAGATAAACTACTAGTAAATCAAGTAAAAATCAATGAGGAACTAAACAAAAATTGGATTGTAGTTTCAGAGGCGATACAAACAATTTTGAGACGAGAGGGTTATCCACATCCTTACGAAGAACTAAAGAACCTTACACGAAATAATAAAAAAATTGATAGAGAGGTTTTTATTAACTTCATTAATTCTTTGAACATAAATAAAAATATAAAGGAAGAATTAAAAAAAATTAATCCCCATAATTATACTGGAATTTGAAATTAAGAAAAACCCAATTTATTTTTTTATTAATTATAATTGCCACTTTATCTAGGCTTATCCCCCACCCTCCAAATTTTACACCAATAACTGCGATAGCTCTATTTTCAATAACTCGACTTAATAATAAGCTTTTGGCATCTTTAATCCCTCTAATTTGCCTGTATATTTCTGACTTATTTTTGGGGTTTTACAGCATAAACATATTTGTCTATTCATCTTTTTTATTAATAAGTCTTGTAGGACATTACATTGGAAAAATAAATCTAAGTTCTGTTCTTTTATCCAGTATACTTTTTTTTATAATATCTAATTTTGGAGTATGGTTACTGGGTTATCCGAGAACAATTGAGGGATTTTTAACCTGTTACGTTAATGCAATCCCTTTTTTTGGGTTCACAATTCTCGGAGATTTAATTTATTCTTTCCTAATTAAATTTATTTACGAAAGCTTGAAAAATAAAGTTTGGGCTACTCACTCAAGTTAGGCTTTTCGATTTTTTCAGAATCTAAATTTAAATTTATTTTTCCACCTGAAATTCTAGTAACGTCCTTATCAATTTTTTTAAATTCCTCTGATGATTTGTTATAATGATTTACAACTGTTCTAAGTTGTGAACCCATTTTGTCATGATAAACTTTGTAACTAGACAAATGATTGGACAAATTTCTAACATTTTTAATAACATTCTCAATCTCTTTCTCAAATTTTAAATTATTTAACGCTTTCATTGTAATTTGAAGCATGGGAAACAGACTCATTGGTGATACGATCATTACTTTTTTTAAGTAAGCGTAAGAAACAAGTTCACTTGAATTTATTTTTAAGCTGCCAACTCTGCTATTTAATAAATCTTGATAGAGTCCATCTGCAGGAATGAACATATAGGCATAATCTAGAGTTTTTTCTTCAGGCCTTATATACTTTGAAGTTTCATCTATTCTTGCTTTAATATCGGACTTGAATTTTTTTTCTAGTTCCCTTATTTCATTTTCATCGCTACTTTCGATCATTTTATTATAGTTATCCAATGAAAATTTTGCATCGATTGGAATAATTTTTTCATTAACATTAATTATTGCATCTACTGTCTCACCATTGCTGAAGGTATATTGCATTTTAAAAATTTCTGGTGGTAAAACATTAGACAATAAATTTTCTAATTGAATTTCACCAAAAATTCCGCGCTGTTTTGGATTGTTTAGTATTTTTTCGAGAGATTTCATCTGATTTGCAAAACTAAGTACTTGCTCATTAGTATTTTTTATTTTAGTAAGTTCAGCAGTTACATCTTTAATAATTTTTGATGATTCAGCAAATTGTTTTTGTAGCGAGGAAGTAGAGTTATTTTGAAAATCTAATATTTCTTTGTTTATAGTCTTTAATTTAGATTCAATTTCAACTCTACTCTTTTCAGAATTATCATTGATTTCTTTTCTTACATCCTGAATTTGATTTGTTAAGCTACTGGTCAATTGAACCAAAGTATCGGAATCGGAATTTTTTGATCCCTTCAGCAGGATGTATGTAAGTACTGAAATTATCGCTACTAGAAATATGATAATTATTAGTTCCAATGTTACAATACTTATTTTGTTAAATACATTTTCCTTCTGGAATAAATTTCATAAAAATCATCATCCTTAAGATCATCAATAAATAAGATACTTTCACCAGTACTTTTCATTTCAGGCCCCAAATTTTTGTTTACATTAGGAAACTTACTGAAAGAAAAAACAGGTTGTTTAATAGCAAAACCATCTAATTTGGATTCAAATTTAAAATCACCAATCTTATTTTTTCCTAACATTATTTTGGTTGCATAATTAACATAAGGTTGTTTGTAAGCTTTTGAAATAAATGGTACAGTTCTGGAGGCCCTAGGGTTTGCTTCAATTATATAAACTGTATCATCTTTAATGGCAAATTGTATATTTATTAAACCAACAGTTTTTAGAGCTAAAGCAATTTTTTTTGTGTGATCAATAATTTGTTGCATCACAAAATCTCCTAAATTAAAAGGAGGAAGCGTGGCATTTGAATCACCCGAATGGATTCCGCACGGTTCAATATGTTCCATTATACCAATTATTTGAACATTTTCACCATCACAGATAGCATCAGCTTCTGCTTCAATTGCACCATCTAGATAATGGTCTAGAAGTAGTTTGTTATTTGGGATTTTTTGTAAAAGATCCACAACATGTTTTTCTAAATCCTCTTTATTAATCACAATTTTCATTCCCTGGCCGCCCAATACATATGAAGGTCTAACAAGTATTGGGAAATTTAAACTTTCTGACAATTCCAAAGCTTGTTCTGCAGTTTCAGCAACACCGAATTCAGGGTAAGGAATATTGTTTTTCTTTAAAAGTTCCGAAAAAGAACCCCTATCTTCTGCAAGATCTAAAGATTTAAAAGTGGTTCCTATTATTTTAATGCCGTATCTGTCCAACTTTTCAGCTAATTTTAGTGCTGTTTGACCACCAAGTTGAACTATAACTCCTTCTGGCTTTTCATGTTGGATTATATCGTATATATGTTCCCAAAATACTGGCTCAAAGTAAAGTTTATCAGCCACATCAAAGTCGGTCGAAACTGTTTCAGGATTACAGTTGATCATAATTGTCTCATAGCCACACTCAGAAGCAGCGAGTACACCATGAACACA
>CACIGC010000005.1 GCA_902586095.1 uncultured Bacteroidota bacterium
AGTTTAATTATCATTTTTATTCTAATATATCTGTCAAATAATGTTTTTGAGATTAACATTAATGAAATACTGAATTCATTAATTATTTCATTTTCTACATCTCTTTTATTTAGCTTATTTATATCTTTCATATCAACAACATTTATAACCAATAAATTTTTAAACTCAAAAATTGATAAACTATACTAATGAAAAAAGAAAAAAAGAAACTTCTATTTGGGAAAAGAAATTACCGGTTAATGATATTGGGCTTGGTCTTTATTACACTAGGGTTTGTTTTAATGTCGGGGGGAGGATCCGATGATCCCAACGTTTTTAATGATGAAATTTATAATTTTAGAAGAATACGCCTTGCTCCTTTTTTGGTTGTGTTTGGGTTTATAATTGAAGTATATGCAATTATGAAAAACCCGAACTAAATGGAAATTATTAAGTCAATTTTACTGGGGATAGTTCAGGGACTGACGGAGTTCCTTCCAATTTCATCAAGTGGACATCTTGAAATATTTAAAGTTATTTTAGGTTTTGAAACTGGGCTGAATAATAATATACTTTTTACTTTAATACTTCATTTAGCAACTAGCTTCAGTGTGATGGTTGTATATTGGAGCGATATTAAAAAAATCTTTAAAAGTGTTTTTAGTATTAAAAAAGATGAAAACACCTATTTTTTATCTCTAATTTTAATTTCAATTTTACCTGCAGGTTTTGTGGGTTTCTTTTTTGAAGAAAAGATCTCAAACCTTTTTGATGGTAATATCATTTTGGTAGGATCAATGTTGTTATTTACATCTATAATTTTATTTATATCCGATTTTAAAATAAAGACAACAAATAAATTAGATTATGTAAAATCCTTTTTTGTTGGAGTTTCACAAGCTCTAGCAATAATCCCGGGAATCTCAAGGAGTGGATTAACTATATGTTCTTCGATTTTAATGGGAGTCAATCGTGAATTAGCAGCAAAACTTTCATTTTTAATGGTTTTACCAATAATATTTGGTTCATTTTTAAAAATTCTAATTTTTGATGAAATAATTTTTAATCAAGAAATTATTAGCTTGTATGTTTTTGGGTTTTTGAGTGCATTTATATCTGGAATTTTTGCTTGTAAATGGATGATTGTGCTCGTAAAAAAAAGTAAGATGAAGTACTTCTCAGTTTATTGTTTAACTCTAGGTTTAATTTGTATATTTTTTAATCTATAAGTGTTTGATAATGTCAAAAAAATTGAGGAGGGATTAATTCTTCCAGTTTATAAACCATTGTTTTGGTCATCATTTGATGTCGTAAAGACAATAAGATTTTTTTTCAAAAAAAAATTTGGACTTAGAAAAATTAAAGTTGGTCATGCTGGTACTTTGGATCCTTTAGCAACTGGCTTATTATTGGTTTGTATAGGAAAAAAAACAAAAGAAATAGAAAAACTTCAAGCCTTAAAAAAAACATATTATACAACTTTTTACTTTGGAGCAACTACCCCTTCATTTGATCTTGAAACTGATATAGATCAAGTTTTTGATATTAATCACATAAGTAATAGTCAAATTACACAAACAATTGAAAAGTTCAAGGGTGAAACTCTTCAAAAACCTCCTTTGTATTCAGCAATTAAAAAAAATGGAGAAAAATTATATGATTTTGCAAGAAAAGGTATAGGTATAAGTGATATAAAAAAAAGAAAAATTGAGATTTTTGAATTTATTATATTAAAAAATAACTTCCCAGAGATAGATTTTAAAATTACTTGCTCAAAGGGAACTTATATTAGAACCATAGCAAATGATTTTGGAAAATATCTTAAAATAGGTGCATTTGTAAAACATCTTGAAAGGTTTTCGATAGGAGATTATGATCTATCCAACTCAATAAGTATCAATAATTTCAAAAGTTTTGGTTAAATAATTTTTTTAAAAAATTATCTCTTGATATTTCTACAGCCCCCAAAGTCCTTAAATGTTGTGAGGGCACTTGACAATCTATGAACCTGTAATTATTATGCTTAAGTTCTTGGCATAAAAAGTACAACCCGACTTTACTTGCATTAGATTTTATGGAAAACATACTTTCTCCACAAAAAATATTACCCAAATCCAAACCATACAAACCTCCAATAATCACACCATTTTGCCAGACTTCAACAGAGTGAGCATAACCCATTTGATGAAGCTTAATAAATGATTGTTTCAATCCATTGGTAATCCATGTGCCTTTTTGATTAACTCTCTTAATATTTGAGCAAGATTCAATTACATCCTCAAAGTTTTCATTGAAACTAACTCGATATTCTTTTTTTTTTAAAAAAGACTTAAAGCTTTTTGAAATCTTAATTTTTTCTGGATATAAAATCATCCTAGGATCTGGACTCCACCACATTAAATTATCATCGTCATTAAACCAGGGGAAAATCCCATTTTTGTATGCTTCTAATATTCTTAAAGGATTTAGATCTCCTCCGACAGCAACAACACCTTCATTGGTTGCTGATTGTGGGGAAGGAAATTTATAATCATCACCGAGTTGTTGCATAATCAGAATGGCAAGTCATCTGAATCAGAGGAATCATCAGCTTTTATATCGATATCATCCGGAATGGGTGGTAAATTACTGTCAGTTTGATTTTGAGTTTTTTCGATTCTCCATCCTTGAATTGAATTGAAATATTTGGTCTCTCCGTCCTTATTTACCCACTCTCTTCCTCTCAGATTTATATCAATTTTTACAAACTCTCCCACATTGAATGCATCCAAAATCTCACACCTATCCTGAATAAACTCAACAAGTATATTTTGAGGATACTGCTCTTGTGTAGTTACTACAAGTTCTCTTTTTTTAAAACCATTTGAGCCATACTCCTTAGTTTCATTTATTAATTTAATTATTCCTGATATATTCATTTTAAATTTGATTTTATTTTTTTAACTATAGATTTAAACTCACTATCATTCAATTTTACAGATCTACTAGAGTTCATATCACTCATCGAATCTAAAGGAATTAGATGGACATGAACATGAGGAACTTCCAATCCCACAACAGAAAGTCCTATTCTTTTACAATTAACTGATTTTTTTAATGCTATTGCAATTTTTCTAGAGAAATTCATAAGCTTTTCATAATCTTCAGAATTTAAATCAAATATATAGTCAATCTCTTTTTTTAATATGCACAATGTATGACCTTTTTTATTTGGATTTATATCTAAAAAAGCAAAACAGTCGTCAGTCTCATCAATTTTATAACATGGTAGATCACCTCTTATTATTTTTGTGAAAATGGATGACAAATTACGACCTTGTTATTGATAAAATTTCAAAATTAATTGTTCCGTTTGGAACTTTAATCTTAGCAATATCTCCCACTGACTTACCTAAAAGACCTTGCCCTATAGGTGAATTAACTGATATTTTTCCATCTCTTAAATTAGCCTCGCTTTCTGCAACCAGAGTATATTCAAGAGTAGCTTGATTGGCTTGGTTTTTAATTTTAACTTTTGACAAAACTAGGACTTTTGATGAGTCAAGCTGTGACTCATCTATGAGTCTTGCGTTTGAAAGTGTTTCCTCCAATTTTGAAATTTTCAGCTCCAATAATCCCTGCGCCTCTTTTGCTGCATCGTATTCAGCATTTTCACTTAAATCACCCTTATCTCTTGCCTCTGCAATTGCTTTTGAGACTTTAGGTCTTTCTACATCCTTCAGTTGATTGAGCTCAGCTCTTAACTTATTTAGACCATCTTTTGTGTAGTAATTAACCTTCATGCAATTAAAAAAAAGCCTCTTCAAAAGAGGTATATCCAATATACAAATTTTAATCTTCTTTTATTTAAATTTGAAAGTTGATAATGAGAATAATATTATTAGTAATTGTTTTAATATTTAGTTGTGATGATGGAAACGTTAATTTCAATCCTTACATTCCGAATATTAACTTTGACAAAACCATTAATTTAGACTTACCATTGTATGATGATGTTAAGTTCCCAAGTGGTTCAGTTGAACTAAGTGGAATTGGTGTATGTGGAATAGTGATTTTTAACTTCAATGGAGATATTTTAGCATGGGAACAATGTCCTCCTAATCATGCTGTTAACTCATCGTGTCCAAAATTAAATATAAGTGGGGTACAACTTTCGTGTGATTGTACACAAAACTTATATAGTTTAGCCACTGGTCAACTACTAAATAACATTGATCAAAATAACAAATACCCTCTTGTTAGGTACAGAACAGAAAAAATTGGATCTTCACTTAGAATCTATAATTAGAAATTGAAATCAAGACCTAACAAGAAATTAATTTCAGCCATGGGATAAAAATACGACCCTGAATATGTCTTGTTATCGATGTCATAAAAATAATGTCCACCATAGCTTTCATATTTTTGGTTCAATAAATTATTTACCAAGAACTTAAACTCAGAATCTTGTGAAAATCCTGGTATTGAAAAGTTATAATTTAATCCTAAATCATTAACAAGATATGATGCAAGAACAGAAGACTCAACATTTGTATTAGACATGTATTGTTTTCCAACATATTTGGTGTTAAAAAATAAAAGTGTTTTACTATTTAAATTATATTCAACAGTATTTCCAAAAATCAAGTTTGGTGAAAAGGAAATATCAGTTTTACCAAAATTTCTCAAACTACCGTCAAATTGAGTCAAATAATCATTGTTTTTATTTGAACTAAATGTAATATTTGGCTTAATTGTAAAGTGATCATCAAGAAAGAAAATACCATCAAACTCAATCCCAGCTCGGTAACTTTCCCCAACATTTGCTCTTATATAATAACCAACATCGTCTCTTTCTCCAGTTAAAACCAATTGATCATTATAATCCATAAAGTACAAATTGAAATTATATATGGACTTTTTTCCTTTATGCTTCCATCCTAATTCAAAATCATCAAGCTTTTCAGGAAAAGGATTTCCGTTTTCATAGTCTGTTCTGGTTGGTTCTCTGTGCGCACGAGCAAATGAAAAATAAAATTCATTATTTGAATTTAATTTATAATAGAGACCCGCTTTGGGGTTAAAAAAATTGAAACTTTTATTTATGTTATTACCACCAATTAATTCAGCGTCATAATTTATATTTCTGTTCTGAAGATCAACAAAAGCATAAAGCTTATCATTGAAAGTATGTTGGAACTTTGCAAATAAATTAAACTCCTCTTTGTTACCATAATTATCGTAATATCTGTGTCTAATTTCTGAATTACCTGCATTTCTAGCCCATATTACTTCACCAAAATGATCACCAAAATATTTATTTAGTGTTCCTCCTAAAATCAATTTGCTTGAACTTTTTTCATAAATAAAATTAAAGAGTGAACCATAAAAATCATTATCCAACCATTTTCTTCTAACAAGGTCGGAGATTACTTCACCATTATTATCAAAAATTAAATAATCAGATAAATTTTGGTCTTCATTATACTCCTCATAGTAACCCCTACCATGAGTATAATGAAATGTTAGATTGGCACGCCATGATGGATTTATCTTGTGATTAAAAATCAATTGGTAATGGTCTTGCTTATAATTATCCTCTTGTTTATCGTAAAAAAATTGATCCCCATCATCATTGAAATACATGCCTGCATAATTAAATTTTCTATTTGTACTTAGGGTTTCTTGATCAAGACCATACCAAGCTTGATAAGTTCTTTCATGCCCACCAAAAGCGATAAATTTTATATTGGTTCTGTCTTTATAATATGAGCCTTGTAAAAAATAACCTTTTAAATTTGAAGATGCACGATCGATATATCCACCGGAATATATTTTTGATAGATTACCGCTAAGTTCAAAATAATTACCTACCTTCCCAGTTGTGAAACTTATTGAATTTTTTAGTGTTCCATAACTACCAAAGGAATTGGATAATTTGAATTTAGGAACCTGGGATTGTTTTTGAGTAGAAACATTGATACTACCACCAAAAGCCCCTGCCCCATTAGTTGAAGTTCCTACCCCACGCTGAATCTGAATACTTGAAATACTACTAGCAAAATCTGGCAAATCAACCCAATAAGTAGCGTGGGATTCTGAATCATTAAGTGGTACACCATTAATTGTAACATTAATTCTAGAACCATCCGAACCTCTAATACTCATACCCGTATAACCTATTCCATTTCCGGCATCAGATGTAATATTTACAGACGGTGTCATACTTAAAATCACAGGAATGTCTTGACCAAGATTTACTCTAGATATATCATCAGCATCTAATACTTTGAACGGAATGGGATTATTTGAAGAAGCTCTTATTGCTGTTACAACTACCTCATCGAGGTTTTGTTTATTTACTAGAATGGTGTCAACTGTATTTTCTTGTGAAAAGATTGCGATATTTGAAAATAAAAATACCGTTAAAATTAAATTTTTCATATTTATAAACTTTAACGGGATTCTAAAGTGAGTCACATTTCCTTACAAAAATTACTTTGTCAGGTTCAATGGGTATAATCTCAGCCGTAGCACCCCAGATTTTATACAAAGTTAAAAAAAAAAGCGGCCCGAAAGCCGCTTTTTAAATCCTAGTAAGAAATTTTGAGTCCAATAGAAACATTTCTTCCCATATCAAAAAAAACCGTAGTTTTTAAATCTGGATAAATGATCGTAGTAGTACTTATCAAAAACATTTTCAACTTTCCAGAATAACTGAGCCTTTGCTCCGGGGTATGATGTGTTTAAATCATATTGTCCTGAAACATCAACTAAGAAGTTTGAGTGAGTTGAATTCTCAAAAGTTGCCACTTTATCTTGTCTCGCTTTATGTAAAATATCAATCGCATAGTTAATTTTTTCACTAAAGTCTAAATCTAGATTAAGCTTAAATGTAACCGGTGGAATGTCTGGAAGCCATCCATCATTTTTCTTTTTTCCTCTTAGGTATTCCATGGATGCATAGTATGACAACCAATCAATCCCAGTTTTTGATGAATAAGCAATTTCACCACCTAAAATAGTTGCATCTGATTGTGCGTATTCATAGACAGGCATAAATTCATCAGTTTGAGCACCTGTTGGATTCAAGAAGATATAGTCGTTGATATTATTGTAAAATAAATCTACAAGTAAACTGGATTTTTCACTAGATGTTTCAAAAGAAATATCAGTTTGAAAGTTTTTTTCAACCGATAGTTCACTAGATCCAATTTCATATCTACCAGTTCCGTGATGTTCACCATCAGAAAATAATTCAGAAAGATTAGGAGCTCTATAGCCAGTTGCCATATTAACTCGAAAAATAGAGGATTTACCTAAATCTTTCTTGTAGCCAGCTGATGCAGTCATACTTGTGTAGGTTTTTTCAATACCAATGGCATCGATTTGCCTCATATCAGCTCTAACTCCAAGCATTAAATCAGATGAATCAAAATGAAAATGTGAAAGCATAAATAATCCCATATCATTTTTTGTGGCGTTAGGTACCAATACCTCTTCTCCGTGATTTTCGTTGGTTTGATGAATAAAGTTTCCACCAATAGCAAGCTCAATATTGTCATTTTTTTCATTGACATATTTCCAGTCAAGAGAAGTTACTCTCAATGTCATATCAAGAGCTGCTTCTTCCCCGTGCTCATCGTGGTCATCGTGGTCATCGTGGTCATCATCATGGTCATCATCATGGTCATCATCATGATCATCGTCATGATCATCGTCACCATGCTCATCACCATGTTCATCATGATGTCCAAATTCTTTTCTCAAATTTTGAGAGAAACCTGCAGTTACTGTAAAAGTTGAATTGTCAAACTTTATATCATTTTTCCAACTAACAATAAAGTTTTCAATGTCTTGGTAACTCTCCTCTTCTTCATGCTCCTCATGATCATCATGGTCATCGTCGTGATCATCATCATGGTCATCATCATGATCCCCATCATCATGGTCATCGTGACCTTCTTCTTCATCTCCATGTGGTACATACAAAGTTGACTCATTGAAATTAATTCTAAAATCAGAGCTATAGTTACCCTTGGAATAACCCAAAGCAAGTTGAAAATCTTTCGATTCCATTCCAGTACTTTCATAAGGCCCCTCGTAACCATCGGGTCTTTTTGATCCTGAATAATCACCATTTTCAACAACACTAGCCCTAGCGATTAAACTAAACTCGTCGATTGTAGTACTAACTCCTATGGTAGAATTAAAACCTGAATAATTGGTATTATAAAATGTGGAGAAATCGCCTTTTGTTCCATTGTATATAAGATACTTTTGAGGATTGAAATATAACACACCTCCAATGGCATCACTACCATACAATATGGACGCAGGTCCTTTAATCAATTCAACAGAGCTAACGCCACCTGTAGCGATATCAATGCCGTGTTCATCACCCCATTGTTGATTCTCGTAACGAATGTTTTGATTGAAAACAACGACACGATTACTAGACAGACCTCTGATATTTGGTTTGTATATTCCAGGTCCTGTTGATATAAATGAAAGTCCTGGTGTTTCCGCGAGGACATCCTTCATTGTTTGAGTATTTACAGCACTCATTTTTGCCAAATCTACTTTTGTAACCTTAATTACATTTTCTTCAGCTGTTTCTCCAAAGGGAGTAGATACGATAACCTCATCCAACATAACTGGCAATATCGAATCCATCTCAACCTCTTGAGAAAAATTTTTGTTTGTTATTAGCAGGGCTAATATTAAGGTAGCCCTAATTAAGTTTTTCATAAATATTTTGTTTTATTAAATTTTTTTATCCGTTTTTCTACGTATTAACAGGTGGTGCCCTTGAATTAAAATTGATAACACCAAAGTTTTTTTGGAATGATTTAGAAAAAACCAAACCAACAGTCAACATAGTTATAATAAATGAATATAAAATTGAATAATAATAGTCAAAATCAGTGGCAGATCTAAAAATTAAACAAAAAGTACATATACTTTCCGGGGTTTGAAGTGTTTGATCTGTACTACTTATATGAACATGATTATGATCATGATGATGATCATGGAAAAAACTATGACCAAACTCCAAAAGTTGAGGAAGAAAAAGCAAAAAAATAAAGAATGAAACAATAACTTTTTTCAAGTTTTCCTGAGTAAAATTTCGTCTACAAAATTAATAGATTTTTTCAATCTTTCCTTAAAATTACCTGAAATTAATTTGAAAGGTTTGTGATTTTTAATTAAAGCTTCTTTAAAATTTTCAAGAAATAACTTTCTGTCATTGGGTCTATCTCTTAAATCGTCTTTCACCCACGGTATGTCAATATCAAGTAATAAATACAAATCGTATTTATTTTCTTTTGAATACTTATCAATTACTGGGTCACAAAAATTATTAAAATACAACCTGGAGTATGTGGCTGTTGTTAAAAGATCTGTGTCACAAAAAAGTATGCGATTTGCTTTTTTACTTAATATATTTTCAGAATTCATTTGACCAATTGCAATTGGTATTAGATCATCAATTTCACAGACCTTATTTTGTTCATCCATTTTTTTTTGTAAAAACTCTCTTGCAAATTCTTTTACAAATAAAGTTTTATAATGTTTTGCAAGTTCGACTGCTAAACTTGTTTTTCCTGTAGACTCTGGACCAAATAAAACTATTTTTATGCAATCCGTTTTTTGTTGTTGTAAATACTTTTCCATTTATAATAGCCAGCAACTGCAATTAGTGTAAAGATAAGATATTGAAAACTCGAGAAAGCCAATCCCTTAACAAAATAAAGAGGAACCGAAATAACATCTCCCAAAATCCAAAAAAACCAACTTTCAATTTTTCTTCTAGCCATCAACCACATTCCAACAAAAAAGATTGCAGTAGTTAAAATATCTATATACGAAACCAAACCACTCCACTTGTCAAAAAAAGAATATAGATATGAAACAAAAAGAGTTGATGAAATGATAATAATCAAAATTATTTTTATATCTGCTTCTTTTATTTTGGTAATGGGAGTATATTCTTGATTATGGGATTTTCTTGTCCAATAATACCATCCGTAAATACTCATCAAAAAATAATATACATTTATTATCATATCTCCCAATAATTCCCATTTTACCAATAAGTAAACAAAAATTGAAGTATTAATAATACCGGTTGGATAAACCAATACATTATTATTTTTTGAGAACCAAACAGAAAGAAGTCCAAAAAAAACTGCTATCAGCTCCAAACTTATGTCAACGTTGGAATATTGACTGTATTGTTGAAATATTTGATCTATAATTTCATTCATCATATACAAGGCTACAAATATAATTTGGTGTAATTATAGTTTTTGATTTTAAATTTAAATGTTTGCCTAAACCATTAATTTGCAGGTTTGAGTCATCTCCCAATTGTTTAACTATAATATCGTTTTTCAAACTCAGTTGACCGACTGTAAAGTATTTATATGCAGCTTCTTTGATTGTCCACAAATGTGTCAACTTTTCCAAATTATTTTTTTTAGTCAATTTTTTTTCAAGATCATTGATAAACTTATTTGATACTTTAAAAATTTTTTCATTTATAATCTGTAAATCAATCCCCACTTTTTCTTTTGAAAGACAAACAGCAACAAACAATTCTGAATGACTAATTGAAATATTTAAACCACTGGTAAGATAAGGTGCTCCATAGTTGTCATAGAAAAGGTCTTGGGAAGGAATATTTCTATGTTTAAGGATTTGATGTACTGCTAAAATTTGATTTTTCTTTAATTGGGATTTATTGGAATCTATTTTTTTTAAAATATTATTTGGAAGATCAATCGCTTCAATTTTGTCTGAGTTTTTGATTTCCCAAATCAACAACTCGAACCTATTAAAAAGTTGGGTATGATCAATTAAAGCCATAAGGCTTAAATATAAATAAATGAGATTTATTTTTCTAAGGGTAGAATTGAAACAAAAGATTTGTTGTCTTTTTTCTTAGTGAACTTAACGACCCCATCTATTTTGGCATGTAATGTATGGTCTTTACCAAGATATACATTATCACCTGCTTTGTGTTTGGTTCCTCTTTGTCTTACTAAGATATTTCCAGCTTGGGCAAACTGACCTCCAAATATTTTAACACCTAGTCTCTTGGATTCTGATTCTCTACCATTCTTGGAACTACCGACACCTTTTTTATGAGCCATTTTCTATTATTTTTTTGTTTTACTACTCGTGTTTTTTGCCTTTGCCTTTGGTTTTTCTTCCTTGGGCTTGGTGGCTACTTTGGCCTTGGCAGCAGACTTTTCATTTACCTTCTCAATGATAATCTCTGTCATTTGTTGCCTGTGACCATTTTTAACCTTGTAACCTTTACGTCTCTTTTTTTTGAAAACAATAACTTTTTTATCCTTAAAATGCTTAACAATTTTTGCTTCAACAGAGGCTCCAACTACTAACGGATTACCAATTTTAGTATCTTTTCCATTATAAACCATCAAAACATCATCAAATTTGACTTTAGCACCTTCTTTTTCTTGAAGTTTATCAACATATAGCTTAGTGTCTTTCTCAACACTATACTGTTTCCCAGAAATTTTAACTATTGCATTCATCTTTAGGCGGGGCAAATATAATTAAATCCGAATAAATTGAACAAAAAATATTTATTATTTGAAAAGAGAACTTTTATGGTTAAAAATTATTTAAATTGGTTGTATGAAAAAAATATTATCACTTTTTGCTTTACTATTTTTAATTAATTCTTATAACCAAGTTGAAGTTTCACCTTCTGAAGTTATGTCTAAATATATCGCGGCAATAGGGGGAAAAGAGAAGTTAGAGTCCGTTGAATCTATAATGATGACAGGGAATTTTGAAATTCCTCAAGCACCATTTAAGCCATCCGTTATAATTAAGCAGCAAAACCCAAATAAAACATCTCTTGAAATGAGTGCTCCAGAAATGGGAACGATAATGAAACAAAAATTTAATGGTGAAACAGGGTATATGGAGCAAATGGGCCAAAATATTCCATTAAATGAGGATCAGATTAAAAGTTCCAAATCAAAGAAGGGAATTTTTGAAGAACTTTATTATGATTCATCACAGTTGCAAGTTGATGGATATACTACAATTGGTGGAAATGAGTTGGTAAAAATTAAAGTTGATGATAAAACCATAAAATATTATGATGTAAATTCTGGTCTTCTTGAACGGATTGAAGAAACTACGTCGGTGGAAGGGAACTCAATAACCACAACAAGAAAATTATCAGATTATAGAGATGTTGATGGAATTTTGTATCCTTTTAAAACCGAAATTATAAATGGAATGCAAACCATTACAATTGAATTTGAAGAAATTAAATTCAATGAGTCGTTCGCTGAGAGTGATTTTAATTAATTTTCTGTTTATTGTTGACTAAATAAACTCCTGAAAGAATAATTATAGTGGCTACGTACTGTTTGAGACTTAGAACTTCACCATCAATCACTCCCCAAAAAATCGCAACGATAGGCATTAAATATGTCACAGCGGAAGCAAATAAGGGTGATGCTAACTTGACAAACCTATTAAAGAGTGTTTGAGCAATAGCGCTGCTAAATAAAGCAAGTAAGAAAACAAATATTATTGATTCATAAATATTGGATTGACCAAACTTCAAAACAAAAAAATCAGAATAAAATAATACCAAGACAGCTGGTGGCAGAATTGACAGAAAAATTCCTGCTGTAACTGCTGAGGGTGAAATTTCTGTTAAGTAAGTCTTTATTAAGTTTACTGATGCTCCATAACCAACTGTTGTAAAAAAAATAAAAATTGAAAAGTAAACATTGTAATTTGGGGAAATTCCACCATTATATAATAAAAGTATCCCTCCAAAAAAAGCAACAACCAAGCCTATGACTTGTTTTATTGTAAAGGTTAGGCTGAAAAAAATTATTCCAATTATTAAAGTATTAATTGGAGTCAAAGTTGTTATGATAGATGCTAAACCACTTTCAATTTCTGTCTGACCAAAGCTGACCAAATAGACTGGAAAAAATGTACCTACATAGGCAGTCAAAATAATCCACTTCCAACTTTTTTTTGGGATTTCTTTAAGGGATGAGTAAGAATATATAGAAATTACAATAGCTGTAAAGATAATTCTTAAGCTTCCAACCTGAAGTGGTGTTAACCCAACTAAACTTTTTTTAATTAAAATAAATGAACTTCCCCATATTACAGAAAGAACTAATAAAAGAATCCACTTTTTGTTATTGTTTGTCATTTATTCCACTCAAAGTTTTCAATAAGTTTTCTAACATCTGCTTTTATGTAGTTTATGTAGGGAAGTAAAGAGTCATAATTTGGCTCACTATTAAAAAACAAACTTCCTGCCAAAAAATTGGATGCGGAGTCGGTCAAATAAAACTGGACATTGCTGGGCGCATTGCCAACATAGGTAAACATTCTACTATAAACTAAAATTTGGTCATCTGTATATTCGCTTACTTTAACTTCATTCACATTAGCGGAATTCTCAATTATTCTCTCATCAAAAACCTTGATTATTTGTGGAAAATTATTTTTGATATTAATGGAGCTAAAGAAAATTTTAGCATTTAAATCATCGTAAACAATATTGAAATTGCAATTGTCTTGATATTCAATTCTAGCAATTTTATTTTTTGAAAAACTGTAATTACATTCAGTTGTAAATAAATTATGGGATGGTGTTCCAAACTCAGGTGCAAAAAATGCACTTTGTTTTGGTGTTATTGGTAAATCACAAGAGAACAAAACTAAAAAAATCCAAAAAATTCTCATTTTTTAAGACTATTTAATGCGGGACTCAAAGTTTTGAAATTAACTTTAAAACGGCAGGTCATCTGAATTATCGGATGAAGCCATTGAATCTTGATTTGTGGAAGGTGGATTCATTGGTGGTTCATTAACAGCTGTATTAGATACATCATTTTTATTGGAAAGAAAGTTAAACTCCGAAACGTGAACTTCGGTTGAATATCTTTGAACTCCATCATCACCCTTCCACTTCCTTGTCTTTAATTTACCTTCTACATAAACCTTATCTCCCTTTTTTAAATATTTTGCACAAATTTCAGCAGCTTTATTCTTAACAACTACATTATGCCACTCCGTATTAACAACTTTCTCTCCTGTTTGTTTGTTGTTGTAGCTTTCATTTGTTGCAATGGGGAATCTGCCTAAACATCCTCCATCATCAAAATTCACCATTTTGACATCATCTCCAAGATTTCCAATCAACATTACTTTATTTAATGACCCACTCATAGCTCAAAGATAATAAAACATCATCACACAAAATCATCTATTATGACTTTTAATGGTTTGGGAAAAGGTATTTTATTTAAACTGCTAAAATCATACATTTTCCTTCTATTATTTTTAACCTCAATCATGTAAAAGTTTATTTTTAAATCCATGTGAGATAACTTATGTAGAATCGATTTATGTAATCTAAATTTATTAGAATCAAAAGTGAATTTTTTTGACAAAATTTTAACAATCATACTTTTTGTTATTGGCATTGGGTCACTCTCAATTAAAAAAAACTCAAACAAATTTTTCCAAATTCCTTTATCTGTTCTTTTATTTAAATAAATTTTTTTGTCATCAGAAATGATTATTACGTAGTTCATTTCTTTCTTAATAGATTTAATTTTATGTGATTTTGTTGGATAATTTTTGACTGTATTAGAAAGGTATGCTTGACAGTCCAAAGAAAAAATACAGCTTTTACATAAGAATTTTTTAGGCTTACATACAATAGAACCAAAATCCATAATGGCCTCATTAAAGTCACCGGGGCTTTTGAGAGAAATTTTTTCATTGAGATATTTTTTGATTTGTTTTTTTGTTTTTGTAGAGTTTATTGGTTCATCGATTTTCAGTAATCTCGAAACGAGTCTCAAAACATTTCCATCGACAACAGCTTGTTTTTCATTATTGCAAATTGAACTGACTGCAGAGGCTGTATAATCACCAACTCCAGGCAAATTAATTAACGAATGGTAATCCTTAGGGAAAACACCATTATGATTAAGCAAAACTTGATTTGCCGCTTTATGCATATTTAATGCCCTAGAATAATAACCCAAACCTTCCCATGTCTTTAAGAGTTGCTGTTTATCAGATTTAGCAAGTAGTTTGACATTGGGATATTTTTTAATAAAACAATTGTAATATTTTATTCCCGTTTCGATTCTAGTTTGCTGTAGAATAATTTCAGAAACCCAAACCGAATAAGGATCCTTAGTTTTTCTCCAGGGAAGATCTCTTTTATTACTCAAGAACCATTTTATCAGCTTATCTGAAAGATTTATGTCAGAAATTGCTTGTACCAAAAAAAATATATTAAAAAATTATATGAGAATATAAATTTATATATTTGGCAATCAAAAATTTTAAAAATTCAAATAAAAATGACGAAAGCAGAATTAGTTACAAAAATATCATCAAATCTAGGACTGGAAAAAAATGAAGTTCTTGCAACAGTTGAGGATTTTATGGAAGAAGTCAAAAATTCATTAAGTGAAGGTGAGAATGTTTATTTGAGAGGTTTTGGAAGTTTTATTGTTAAAAAAAGAGCAGAAAAAACTGGTAGAAATATTTCAAAAAATGTTACTATAAAAATTCCTGCTCACTCAATACCATCATTTAAACCAGCAAAAATTTTTGTTGAAGATGTAAAAAATAACAATTAACTTATGCCTAGCGGAAAAAAAAGAAAAAGACACAAGGTTGCTACTCATAAAAGAAAAAAAAGAAGTAGAGCCAACAGACACAAGAAAAAGTAAAAAGTCTGTACGATCATTGAAATTAAGAGCTTACACAACACAAGCTCGATAAAAAAAGTTTAACTAAAATTATTAATTGTGAATAAAGAATTAATTGTAAGATCAATTAATTCAGCTGTCGATTATGCTCTTTTACAAGAAGGTAGACTCATTGAACTACAAAGAGAAAAGGACAATAATAAGTTTGGGGTTGGTGATATTTTTATTTCTAAAATAAAGAAAACTATCTCAGGTTTAAATGCATCCTTTGTTGATGTTGGTTATGAAAAAGATGCTTTTCTTCACTATCATGATTTAGGACCAAGAGTTAAGTCTCTTATTAAATTCACCAAGTTAGTCAGTGATGGAAAAATTACGAATTACTCACTTGAAAAATTTAAATTTGAAAAAGAAATTGAAAAACAAGGTAAGATTGATGATGTAATAAAAGCAAATCAAAACCTTTTAGTTCAAATAATAAAAGAGCCTATTTCTACAAAAGGTCCAAGGATCAGTTCCGAGCTTTCATTTGCCGGCCGATTTTTAGTACTTATACCCTTTTCTAATAGAATTTCTGTTTCTCAAAAAATTAGAAGCAAAGACGAAAGGAATAGACTAAAAGATTTGATTGAAGAATTTAGGCCAAAAGGTTTTGGTGTTATAATCAGAACTGTAGCTCAAGGAAAAAAAACAGCTGAATTAAGTAAGGACTTACAGGGTTTATACAATCAATGGATAAATCTCTGTAAAAAAATTAACGGTTCGAAAGTACCCTCACGAATCCTGAGTGAATTAAACAGAGGATCCTCTATACTCAGAGATGTTTTCGACGAAAAATTTAAAGGTGTGTATTGTAATGACAAAAGTTTATGTTACGAACTCAAGGACTATATTGAACAAATTGCTCCAAGTAAAAATTCAATTGTTAAATATTATAAATCTGACACTCCAATATTTGAACATTTCAGCATTGAACGTCAAATAAAGTCAGCATTTGGAAGAACAGTTTCAATGAGCAAGGGTGCTTACCTAATTATTGAACATACTGAAGCTCTTCATGTTGTTGATGTTAATAGTGGAAATCGTTCCAACAAAAGTTCTAATCAAGAAGAAACAGCATTAGAAGTAAATTTAATTGCTGCTTCTGAAATTGCAAGACAGTTAAGGCTCAGAGATATGGGCGGAATAATTGTTTTGGATTTTATTGATATGATTAAAGTGGAGAATAGAAAAAAATTGTTTGATCATTTCAAATCTGAAATGGAATCAGACAGAGCAAAACACAAAATTCTACCTATAAGCAAAATAGGGTTGATACAAATGACCAGACAGAGGGTAAGACCCGAAATGAATATTACTACTAAGGAAAATAACCCCAACAGTAATGGAAAAATTGAAGCTCCTATTGTTATTATAGATAAGATTAATAATTCCATAGAAAAAATTCTCAGAAATAAATACATTTCAAAAAAGAATCTTAAGTTGCATTTACATCCATTTATAGCAGCTTATATAACGAAAGGTTTGATTTCCATGAGAGTTCTGTGGTTTTTTAAGTACAAAAAATGGATCAAGGTTATACCAAGGGATTCATATACTTACTTACACTACAGATTTTTTAATATTAAAGGAAAGATTAATCATCATTAAAAGCGGCATTAGCCGCTTTTTTTTTATATTATTTGTAATGAATAAATATTTAAGTATTTCAGAACTTCGGCGAAAAGGAGAATATTATTGCTCGTACCAGGAACGATGTCACACAGAAGTTTATAAAAAACTAAAAACATTTACCTCATCAAATACAGATATTAATGAGGTAATTAGCAAACTAATTGCTGATGACTTTTTGAATGAAACACGTTTTTCAGAAAGCTTTGTCAGAGGAAAATTCAAAAACAAAAATTGGGGTAAAATTAGATTAAGTTTGGAATTAAAAAAGAGATCAGTATCAAAAAAGAATATTGATATTGCTATGAAACAAATTGATCAGGGTGTTTACGAAGCCAAGTTTAAAGAGCGTTTTAATTTTTTAGCTGAAAAATTCAGAAATGAAAAGAAAATAATAATGAAGAAAAAAATTTTTGATTATTTTAAATACAGAGGTTGGGAAAATGAAATTATTTATAATGAAATCAATAAACTTTAAATTCTTTTTTTTAGTAGCTATTTTTTTTATTGACAGTTTTGGAAAAAATGAAGTTGATCTAGTAGTCATCAATGCCAAAATATATACTGTTGATAATAATTTTTCAATTGCAAAGTCGATGGCTATTAAAAATGGGCAAATTGTTGATATAGATGTCAAAAATTTAGACTCAAAGTATACCTCAACTAAAATTATTGATTTAAATGGAGAAACGATCATACCAGGAATTATTGACTCACACTGTCATTTTTACAATCTTGGTCTTGATCAACAAGTTGTTAACCTAAGAGAAACTAAGTCTTTTGATGAAATTATTCAAAGATTAAAAAACTATGAATTAAAGAATGAAACTAATGTAATACTTGGTAGAGGTTGGGATCAAAATGATTGGGATAAAAAGAGTTTTCCCGTAAATACAAAACTCAATGATGAATTTGGAGATAAGTTGGTTGTTCTTGAAAGAATTGATGGACATGCATATATAGTGAATGACAATGTTCTTGAACTAGCTGGAATTGATAAAAACACATTAGTTCGCGGAGGTCTTGTTCTATTAAAAGATAATAAACCAACTGGTGTGTTGATTGACGGTCCTATGTCATTGGTTGATAAAGTTTTACCAGAGAAAACCTTGAATGAAAAAATTAATGCACTTAAACAGGCAGAAGAAATTTGTTTTAGTTATGGTCTTACAACTGTTGATGATGCGGGCTTAAGCACCAACATAACATCCATAATTGATAGTTTGCACAAATCCAATGATCTGAAAATTAAAATTTATGCGATGATAAGTGTCTCCAGAAAAAATATTGAAAAATTTAAAAAAGAAGGAATATATAAATCCAAAAAACTCAATATTCGATCATTTAAGGTTTATGGTGACGGAGCATTGGGCTCAAGAGGAGCCGTACTCAAAAGTCCATATTGTGATGATCCTCACAATTATGGAATTCTTAGAACAAGTGCTAAAGATTTAAAGTTTTATACAAAAGAGATTGCCGAAATGGGATTTCAAATGAATACTCATGCGATAGGAGATTCTACTGTTTCTGTCCTATTAAATGAGTACAAAAAAGTACTTAAAGATATTGATGACCCTCGCTGGAGAATTGAACATTCCCAAGTTGTTGACATTAATGAATTTGAGTTGTATAATGATAAAATTTTACCCTCCATTCAACCCACACACGCAACAAGTGACATGTACTGGGCATATGACAGGCTAGGTTCAAGAATAAAAGGAGCATATGCCTTCAAAGATTTGCTAAGATCGTCCAGTAGGGTAGCTCTAGGGACTGATTTTCCGGTTGAAAAAGTAAATCCATTTCATACGTTTTATAGCTCAGTTGAGAGGAAGGACCTAAACGGTTATCCAGAAAATGGATTCCAAATGGAGAATTCCCTAAGTAGAGAAGAAACGCTAAAAGGTATGACCATCTGGGGTGCTTATTTTAATTTCGAGGAACATGAAAAAGGAAGTCTGGAAATTGGGAAAAGTGCAGATTTTGTTGTTTTAAATCAAAACATAATGGAAGTTGAAGCAGACTTAATTCCGAATACAGAAGTAATACAAACCTATATTGACGGTGAACTTGTTTACTCGAAATAGTTAATAAATCCAATCAAAAAATTTCTTCCTGGCATGGGGACCAAATTGGTTTCTGAGTATGCCTGGTCAAATATATTGTTTAAAGAAAAAAATAAATAACCTTTGCTTCCTAGACTATACTTAATATTTGTATCAACAACTGAGTGGTTTGACTTATCTGACCTTTCCCCATACTTAAGCATCAAATTTTGTGATAATCTTTTAGAATAATTCAAAAATATTCTTGATGTTAATTGGTGTTTGAATGAATTGATAGAGTATCGAGAAAAATTGATATCATTAACATAAGAATCATCAAAAAGATAGGTGTAACCAATTCTTAATACTTTTACATAGCTTAAATCAACATCGAAACCTTTTGTGTTCAGATTCCTAATGTTCGTAGCTCTCCACTTTTCGGTTTCATTTTCTTTAACATAGTCAATTATGTTTGTCGACTTTCTTTGAAAAAAGGAAGATGATAGTTGAATATTTTTGTTTTCAAATTTAAAACCCAGTTCATTACTTACAGCATGTTCAGGATCTAAATCAGGATTTCCAATGGTGTTTCGGTCTGTATAATAAAGATCCGTGTAGGTTGGAATTCTATAAGTTTTGCCAAAATTTGCATACAATTTGGATTTCTCTGAAAGGTGAAAACCTAAATCTAGACCAGGAAAGAAATGAAAAGACAAATCCGAAAAATATGAAACAGAAAATCCTGGAGAAACAATAAGTTTATCATTGAGCAAATTAAATGTATGATCAAAATAAACTGTTGATGTAAATCTTTTGTGCGAACCTAAATTGTTGCTCGAAATATAGGACTGTGAATTATCAATACCGAAATTCGAAAAACTGCCTGAATCATAAAACTTAATGAAGTTTAAATCTAGATAAATTTTATTCGAGATATGTAAGTTTCTATATATTTCTGGATTATCTCTAATGTAAACATATTCGTCTTGATTTCTTCTCCAATACAGTTTAGGTTTTACAACCAGTTTTTCTTTTTTAAATTTTGTAGAAAATCCTAAAAAGCTTGATTGTGTCGCCTCATATTGATCTATTGCATCTGGGCTGGCATAAAAGCCATTTGCACCAAACTTTTTTTCTGTAAATCCGGAGATAATATCAATGGATCCATTTTTAGATTTTATATTATTTTTCATAAAAATAAAATCGTTTTTAAAGTCTGTGTTGTATCTGTAACCACTAGATTTTGACTTATGAAATGATATCAATGAGTTGAATTTATCTTCAATGCTGGTTCTCATTTTTATGGAATAGTTAAGTTGCTCGTATGAGCCGTACGAGATGTCGTTAGCATAAATCTCGACTACTTTATTATTAGACTTTTTAAGAGTTTTCGTTATAATATTAATTGCACCACTAAATGCATTTTGTCCAAAAATTCTGGCGGCAGGTCCTTTAATGATTTCTATTCTTTCAATTAACTGAACCGGTAAGAGCAAATTCAGTGTGTGATGACCTGTTTGAATATCATCCATTTTCATTCCATCAATTAGAAGTAATGTTTGATCAAAACCACCACCCCTGATGTATAAATCAGCTTGTGTACCAGAGACTCCTCTTCTTCTAACATCAATTCCTGTTAGAAGTTGTAATAGCTCAGTAACGTCTCTTGCTCCGATCTCCTCTACGGTTTTTGAATCAATTAATTGAATTGACCTAAAATTTTTACTGAAGGGAATATTGATTTTGGAATCGGAAACAACAACCTCGTCTAGTTGCTGAATTGTTTGGGAGCTAATCGTTAGCGATATAAAGATTAGTATTAGAATTAGTTTTTTTTTCAAAAAATAAAAAATTAATCAACCAAAATAATTAACTTATTTTTTTTCATTTCTACTACTCCAGATTTAATCTCTAGTGATGCCTTTCCATTTGAAAAATCTAAAAAGTCACTTTCTGGATTATTATCAACTCCATCAATCAAAATTTCTCCTTTCTTTAGGGTAGATACAATTGGTGCATGGTTATTTAAAACCTGGAAATGGCCTTCAGAGCCTGGTAAATGGACCGACTTGGCCTCACCACTGAAAATGGTTTTTTCTGGACTTACAATTTCTAATTGCATATTATTATTTTGATTCTGCAATCATTTTTTCACCGGCCTCAATCGCCTCCTCAATTGTTCCTTTCAGGTTAAAGGCAGCCTCCGGAATGTGATCCAATTCTCCATCCATGATCATATTAAAGCCTTTAATAGTGTCTTTTATATCAACAAGAACACCAGGAATTCCAGTAAATTGTTCTGCAACATGGAATGGTTGTGATAAAAATCTTTGTACTCTTCTAGCTCGTGAGACAGTCAACTTATCTTCCTCAGATAATTCTTCCATACCAAGAATTGCAATTATATCTTGCAACTCTTTGTATTTCTGAAGCATTTCCTTGACTCGTTGAGCACAGTTATAATGATCATCACCCAAAATTTCAGGTGTTAATATCCTTGAGGTTGAATCAAGCGGATCAACAGCTGGATAAATACCTAATTCAGCAATTTTTCTGGATAATACGGTAGTTGCATCTAGGTGAGAAAATGTTGTAGCTGGAGCAGGATCGGTCAAATCATCAGCAGGAACATACACAGCTTGAACGGATGTAATTGACCCTTTTTTGGTTGATGTAATTCTTTCTTGCATAGCACCCATCTCTGTGGCTAAAGTAGGTTGATAACCAACAGCAGAGGGCATTCGGCCCAGCAAAGCGGAAACCTCAGATCCAGCTTGTGTAAACCTAAAAATATTATCAACAAAAAACAGAACATCTTTACCTTGACCGTCATCACTACCATCTCTAAAATATTCTGCGACAGTTAGTCCAGAAAGTGCAACTCTTGCTCTTGCGCCTGGTGGTTCATTCATTTGACCAAAAACAAATGTAGCTTTTGATTTTTCCAAAGCTTTTTTATCAACTTTACTCAGATCCCATCCACCATTTTCCATGGATTCCATGAATTCTTTTCCGTAATTAATAATTCCTGACTCGAGCATTTCTCTAAGTAAATCATTTCCCTCTCGTGTTCTTTCACCAACTCCAGCAAAAACAGATAACCCACCATGACCCTTTGCAATATTATTAATTAACTCTTGAATTAAAACGGTTTTACCAACTCCGGCACCACCAAATAGACCAATTTTTCCACCTTTTGCATAAGGCTCAATTAAATCAATAACTTTTATTCCTGTAAACAAAACTTCAGTTGACGTAGAAAGTTGATCAAAAGCAGGAGCTTCTCTATGAATTGGCAAACCTGATTCTCCTTTTTTAGGTAAATTTTTCATTCCATCAATCGAATCTCCCATAACATTGAAAAGTCTACCATATATTTCTTTACCAGTTGGCATTTGAATTGGACTTCCAGTTGATACAACATCTTGACCTCTTTGCAGTCCATCTGTTGAATCCATGGAAATAGTTCTAACCATGTCTTCTCCAACATGTGATTGAACTTCAAGTACAAGTGTAGAACCGTCATCTTTGCTGACTTCCAAGGAATCATAAATATTTGGCAGTTCAATGTTCGATGTGTCGAAAGAAACATCTACAACTGGGCCAATTATCTGAGAAACTTTTCCAACTTTTTGTGACATAATAGATTTAATTTAAAATCAATACAAATATAGTTGAAACTTGTATTTTAATAGATTAAAAAATAAAAAAAAGGCGCTTAAAAAAGCGCCTTTATTAACATCATTTGTTGATATGTTACGGATTGAGGATGAACTTAACATAGTATTGACTACCAATCAGACCTGTGTAAGGTATGCTCACATAATCATCACCTGTTAAATTAACTGCACCAATCTTAACTTTACTTTGCAATTCAGGAACATCAAAGCTCATAGAAGCATTGAATACCCAGTTAGCAGGAATAATTCCATCAGCAAAAGTTGACTCATACAAAAATGCATTATGATAGCTAGCAGAAAGATTAAATCCAAGGTTTTTACCTATTTCAGTAGATCCTAATGATAACCTTCCTCTGACTTTCGGTGTGTTAAAGGATGTCTCATAATTTGGATCAATATTAGTTCTGTCCATCTCATTGTATGCGAATTTTGCACCAAAATCGAATTTTTCAAATATCTTTGCGTCCAGTCCAATGTCTAATCCCATGGTAGAGACAAGTTCATCAGTATTGTTGTCAACGGCAAAAATAGCAACGTCCCTAGCTTGAACTGCAGCCAAAGCAGAACCATTAGCTACGCTTCCATAAAAAGGAACAACAACATTTTTGGATGCAATGAAATTTCTATAATTTGCCCAATATGCATTAACATCAAGGGAGAATTTTTTTCCATTGTATCGATATCCAATTTCTCTTGACTGAACGTATTCTGGCTCAACATTATCTAATTCAGCAACTTCGAAAGAACCAGCTAGAAACTGCTCCGCACGATATGAATTATTCATGACCATATCACCAGTTACAGTGTACGATGCTCCTGTAGCACCATTGATAAAGTCTGTTGTGAATCTATCAACACTGTCAGGTGAAGATCCAAACAATACAATTGGAAACCCACTTTGAGTACCACTTCTCAATCCAATATACATATCTTGCATTGTTGGTGTTCTCATTGCAGTTTGATAAGAAATTCTAAGGTTATGTCTTGGAGCCAAATTAATCAATGCACCAAGTCTTGGTGTAAAGCTGCCGTCATAGTTCTGAGCCTTATCATATCTCAATGCACCATTTAAACTAATAGCACCATCAAAAATATCTCTTTGTACACTTGCAAAAAGTCCTGTTTCGCTAGTTGTTATTGGTCCATCATAATCTGTAAAAAGTGTTCCATTTGATCGGAGAACATATTCCCTGTGTGACCCACCAATAACCATTTCAAAACCAGTGACTAGATCACTTAAATCATACGTAGCTTCGTAACTATTTGATAAAGTGTTATCAAGAACAACCGCTCCGCCATCTGCAATTGGAGTCTTAGCAATTCGGTCATAAGCTTCATTAAATTCAGGAGATCCAGGAACCAACATATTTGCATTGGCAGCTTGTCTCGCCGCTCCATGAGCTAAATAATTCATTTTTGGAGTGACGTATCTGTCGTACATGCTGGTATCTCCACCGAAAAGTATACCAGAAAGCATTGCATTGATTGCAGTTACTGGATTTGGATGGATTTGACCTGCTAGATTTTGAAAGTATGTTCCAAAATAGTTTACAGCAAATGCACCGGGACCTCCAGGTTGAGCAGAGAATAAATAACCACCCAGGGCTTCAAACTGCATAGTATTACCAGAACTTTCAATTGATTTATAGGCTCTGGCTGTAAAGTTTTTAGTTTTATACTCCAACTTGTGTTGCTGAATACCAAAATTCAACATTTTAAATCTAGCAAATCCTTGAAGAAGGGTATTACCCTGACCGCTGTTAAAAACATAACTAAGCTCTGAATTACCATTGAATCTGTAATGAGCAGCCAGATTGAATTTAAAGTTGGATGCATCGCCTGTTGGGTCAAGATCCGATTCACTATATCCAGTTGTGTGAATCACTTGACTTCCAAAGTAATCTGGAGCAAATAAAGAAAATATTCTTCCAATGAAAGCAATATTTCCTGGGCTCAAACCCGCTTGTGCACCTAAACGAGGTAGGACAAGTCCAAGAAAGGTATCGGTCATTGGTACATTTCCAAAACTTTGTTCACCATATACATTAATACCATCATAATCTGGAAATAATGATTGATCAGCGATTTCCAATGTTCCGGGAATAAAAGCATTCTCAACAGTGTTCCAATCATTGTAATTTGCAGCCTGCCAATCTTTACCTTTTACATAACCGAGTGTTGCTTTAACAGCAAATTTATCAGAAAATGCGTGAGCAAATCTCATCCCAAAGTCATAATAATGGTTGTCACCAGCTACATCCTGAGATGTAACTCCTTGAGTTAGGTAGGCACTAAATCCTTGAAAATCAAAAGGATTTTTTGTATTGATTGTTAAAATTCCTTTATAAGCATTGGGACCGTATAATGCTGAAGACGCACCAGGTAAGAACTCTATATTAAATAAATCTAATTCATTTACACCTGCAAGATTTCCAGCTGAAAAGTTTAGACCAGGAGCCTCATTATTCATCCCGTCAACTAACTGAACAAAACCTTCATTCCATGCAGATGAAAAACCTCTGGCGTTAATGGTTTGATTTATTATCCCCGTACTGATTACTTGAATACCCTTCAATGCCTCTAAGCTTTGATAAAAATCAGCGCCAGTAGATGCTGCAATATCGGTGTAATCAAATCTTTCTATTGTTACAGGAGATTCAAATAAACTCTGAGCGGATCTAGATGCAGATAATACGACCTCGTCAAGTAAATTTTCTGAATCACTTAAAGTTACTGAAACAGAAGCACCTGAATCAGTTACTGTTATTGATGTAGTTTCAAAACCAATACTGGAAATAGTTAAACTGAAAGGAGGGCTTGCATCAACATCAATCGAAAATTCTCCGTTAAAATCAGCAACTGCACCAGTTGTTGAATCAAAAACAACGTTTGCACCAGGGATTGGAGTGCTATTGCTATCAACAACCACACCTGTTACATTAGTTTGTGCGAGGATGAATGTACTTAACAATACAAACATCATGGACAAAATATTTCTCATATTTTTAAATTTAATATTAGTCGTTTATATTCTGTAAATATAAAAGATTTTTGCAAAAGTAATATTTTTAAGCATCTATAACAGAGAAATCATTAAAAAAATACCGCCTAATCTTAGAATATGTAAAAGACAAAACCCATTCTAAATTGCTTGAGATCTTCAATATCTGAATAATCCTTTTTATCAAAAAAGGAATTTAGTGATTGGTACAAACTTATATTCCAGGTGTTAAATCCAACATTGAGGGTTACTCCCAATTGATTTTTTTCAATTGGTAAAACATCAATTTTATTAATAATTGTATCATCCTCAAAAATATATTTAGATTTTATAACTCTTGAGAATCTTAAGCCAGGGTATATTCTCCAAAATTTATAATTAGTTAATGATGAATTTCTCCACCTAAACTCAAAAGGAATTTGAAATTCGGTATAATTATATCTGTTAGTATTAATTGAACTTAAATTTGTTACAAAATTGAGTTCTGACTCATTTAATTTCAGGTTATTGTTTAGAGAGTTGTGTGCTAACCCTATACCTAAACCAATTGCAAGCTTTCCATTATCACTGATTGGAATGTCTTTAATAAACCCATAATTTACAGAGAAGGAAAATTTATTCTCCTTGAGCTGATCAACTTTTCCGCCGAGTGAATTGTATGATAAACCCATGTAAAACTGATCCTCAAAATACCTTTGTTTTTCTTGTGATAACAAACCAATAGTAAATAATAGTGGAATAAAAAAAATAAAAAATCTTAAAACCATAAGTAAGTTTTGATAAAGATAAAAAAGTATGGAGTGAATTCTTATTGGTTTTGTGAGTAATCACCAATTCTAGTAGTGTAGTTAATTTTTAGAGCATTAACTTTTCTTAGCTCTTGTTTAATATCACTAATCAAACCCATTTTTGTTTCACCATCGACTTTTAGTGCAGTAGTCAATACATTTTGAAGTTCTTCTCTTTTGGCAGCTCTTTCAGCCAACACATAAGCTCCTACATCAGCAACTGTTGCAAACTTATCATTGAGTTGAATTCTGGGCTGATCACCATATTTGTCCTGGTATCTGGAGCTGGGCTTACCAGCGTAAATGTATATAACACGATCTTTTTTATCTAATTTTTGTACTTGATCCGCGGCAGGCAATGTATTTTGTATAAGCAGAGTATTGTCTCTTAAAACAGTTGCAACCATAAAAAAGAAAAGAAGCATGAAAACAATGTCAGGCAAAGATGCCGTTGAAATCTTTGGTAACTCACCACTACCCTTTTTCTTAAATTTAGACATATTTAACTTGTTTTATTTGGTTCTGCTTCTGACAATTTCATTGGAAACATCAATTTTATGACAGATATTTTTTCTTTCAACTTTTCCTTGACAGATTTATCAGTCCTAGGGTCTGAATATTTTTTGTCAGCTTCAACATAACTCATATTTTCTTCAGGATATAATCTTGTAAACTCCCTATCTCTTAATTGGTTGTAAGCAGCGACTAATTCATTTTGAACAGAGATATAAACCTTGTAGTCGGTTTCTCTATCATTTTTGAGAGATATGATGGCTTTATCAGGGTTATCAGAGGATGCTCGATCTCTTTCTCCCTGACAATAAGCACAGGCTTCCTCAGCTACTCCACCACCGTTATCCAAAAAAGCTACAGCTTCTTTTCTAAGATCACGAAGATCCATCAATTCTTCCTCTACAAGTATCTGATTATTTTTATTAACCACGACCGTAAAAATATTTCTTTCTTTAATTATTGGTGGGTCAATTATTTCTTCCATCGGAGGAAGTTTTCTGTTGATACCAGAATCAGTTTCAATTGTGGTTGTAACAAGAAAAAAAATCAAAAGCAAAAACGCAATGTCCGCCATGGAACCAGCATTAACTTCAGGTGCCGATCTTCTTGCCATATTCTATTTTTTGAATAATTTACTTGCAGAATTATACACCATTAAACCACCAGCAATTAAAACTAAGAAATAAAAAGTTTTGATTCCTGTCTCAACAAGCCTAGATCCTGTAACTGAAAGTTCTTTACCATCACCCATTGGTGTTTCAACTCCAGATGAAAAAATAAAAGCAATAACAATAACTACTAGAAAAGAACCAATAGATATTCCAAACTTTTTAAGTTTGGATTTATCAGACGAAATATTCTTAAGAGAAAAAACAAGGGTTGAGAGAGTGACTAGGGATAGGACAATTATTGCTAGCCATATCATGTAAGATACAAAACCATAACTTCCTTGCATCGCATTGGCTTCAATTGAGTCATCTCCTTGAAATATTAATATAAACAGAAATAGTATACCCAATAAGCCGAGTGTCCAAGAAACTATATTAGTTATTTTTTTAATATTCATCTGAGATTATTTCTTGTGAGATACTAAAATATCGATCAATGTAATTGAGGCATCTTCCATATCATTCACAATACTATCAATTTTAGCGACAATGTAATTGTAAAATATTTGTAAAATGATGGCAACAATTAAACCGAATACAGTGGTAAGAAGTGCAACCTTAATACCACCCGCAACTAGAGAGGGTTGCATATCCCCTGCAGCTTGAATTTTATCAAAAGCCTGGATCATACCAATTACTGTACCCATGAAACCAAGCATAGGAGCTAAAGCAATAAATAATGATATCCAGGACACATTTTTTTCTAGTTGTCCCATTTGGACACCTCCGTATGCAACTACAGCTTTTTCAGCACTTTCAACACCTTCTCCAGCTCTGTCAAGACCCTGATAAAAAATTGAAGCAACAGGCCCAGGGGTATTTCTACAAATTTCTTTGGCAGAATCTACACCACCAGATTTTAGTGCTGATTCAATATCTTCTACTAATTTTTCAGTATTAGTTGTTGCAAAATTTAGATAAATTATCCTTTCGATTGCTATTGCAAGACCTAATATTAAACATGCTAAAACAATACCCATAAATCCAGGTCCACCCTCAATAAATCTATTTTTTAGTTCCTGAGTGAATCCAACCGATGGAGCTTCAGCAACTGTCATTTGGGGTTCTTCTTGATCTTCCATCGCTGGAGCTTCTACAACCTCAACTTCTTGCTCTTGTTCTTGTTCTTGATTAAAGTTTGCAAGCATTTGTTGTGGTAAAAAGCAGATTAATCCAAATGCAAAAGCTATAGTTAGTAATTTTTTCATATTTATTTTATTATAGTTTTTGGAAGGCTAAATATATAGAAAAAACTTATAAACACAAATCAAAATCGATTAAGTGTTAGGCTTTTAAGTTGCAGAGAGGAAGGGATTCGAACCCTCGATACGCTATTAACGTATACACGCTTTCCAAGCGTGCGCCTTAAGCCACTCGGCCACCTCTCTAAGTCTATTGGGAATCGAAATTAAAAATTTTATGTGAATTCAAGCTTGTTTGTTCAATGATCCGATCAACATTTAAATCATAAATTTCACTTAATTTTTCTACTATGTGAATAATATAAGAACTCTCATTTCTTTTTCCTCTGTAGGGAACAGGTGCCAAATAAGGGGAATCGGTTTCTAGAACTATATTTTCAAGGCTAATCTTGTTCAGAAATTGATCAATTTTACCGTTTTTAAAAGTTACCACGCCACCTATTCCTAAACTGAAACCCATATTTATAATTCTTTGAGCATCACGCAAAGAACCAGTAAAACAATGAAAAATTCCTCTCAGATTTTTGTTATTTTTCTTTTCTAAAATATCAATTGTTTCTTCGTATGCATCTCTGCAGTGAATAATTACAGGTAATTTATTTTTTATAGCCAAATCAATTTGAATTTCAAAAGCCTGAATTTGTTGTTTGTAAAATTCTTTACTCCAATATTTATCTAAACCTATTTCGCCAACTGCTACAAAATTATTCGTATTGATATTCTTTTCAACAAAGTTGAGTTCTTGAAGATAATTTTTATCCACATATACTGGGTGCAAACCCAGCATTAAGAAAATATTTTTTGGATATTTTTTTTTGCATTGAATCATTTTATTGTAATACTTTGACGAAATGGATGGAAAAACAAATTTGGTGATATTATTATCAATTGAACGCCTTACAGTATCATCAAAGTCATGATCAAATTGATCCAAATAGAGATGCGTATGAGTATCAACAATTTCCATAATATCAAAGTTATTTAATTTAGTACTAATTATTTTCAATATGGTAGTTGAAAAAACTAATGATTATTTATCACAAAAATTTAAAATTCTCCCATCAGGCCACTTGATAATTAGTTCTAAAGTGAATGGGGTCTCTGCAAAACTCATTATTGATACAGGTGCATCAAATTCGTGTATTGATTCAAACAGAATTGAAGCATTTAAGATTGAAATTGAAAATTATGATGAGCAAGCTTCAAGTGCTACAGAGAAAATAAAAGACATGTACATTTCCACAAGCAATTCAATTGACATTGTTGGTTTTACTATCAAAAATTTTAAATTATTTGTTTTTGATATGAATCACATTAATAAAACCTTGGAAAAAAATGAGTCAACGAAAGTTGATGGGATTCTTGGAAATGACATCATAAGTAAATATGATGGAATTATAAGTTTTAGGGAAAAAAAAATTTATTTAAAATTAGATCTCTAGGGATTTTTTCAAATCATTATTCATCAATATTTCTACAGGATTTTCTAAAGCTTCTTTTATTTTAATTAAAAAACCAACCGATTCTTTTCCGTCAATTATCCTGTGATCATAACTTAATGCCAAGTACATCATAGGATGAATTTCAACTTTCCTATTGACTGCAATTGGTCTTTCAATGATATTATGCATTCCTAAAATAGATGATTGAGGCGGATTAAGGATAGGAGTTGATAACATTGAACCAAATACACCTCCGTTTGAGATAGTGAAAGTTCCCCCTTCCATATCTTTAATGGAGATTTCACCATCTCTTGCTTTTATTGCCAAACGCTTAATTTCTTTTTCAATTCCACTAAAAGTTAATTTATCAGCATCCCTAACCACAGGGACCAATAAACCTTTAGGTCCTGAGACAGCAATACTAATATCATAAAAATCAAAGCTGAGTTTGTGATCCTCATCAATCATTGAGTGAACATCAGGAAATTCCTTTAACGCGTTAACAACAGCTTTTGTAAAAAAACTCATAAAACCCAAACTAACACCATGTTTTTCTTTAAATATTTCCTTGTATTTCTTTCTTATTTCGAAAATTGGAGTCATGTTGACTTCGTTGAAGGTTGTCAACATAGCTGTTTGATTTTTTACAGCTACCAGTCTCTGGGAAAGTTTTCGCCTGAGCATTGATAATTTTTTCCTTTCAGTTTTTCTTCCTTTTGAAATTGAGGTTTCATCAATTTTTGGCAATGCCTTTAAGGCATCTTCCTTGGTAATTCTTCCACCTCTTCCAGAACCAACTATATCAAGTGGATTTATTCCCTTTTCACTTAAAATTTTGGATGCAGCCGGGGATGGAGAAGAATTTTTTGCCTTTTCAGATATGATTTTCTCTGGTTTAGATTGAAGCTCCAAAGCTTTATCCATAAGGTTCCCGTCTTTAGTTGGGTTTGAAACTTCAATATGCTTTTTAACTGATTTTTTTACTAATGTATCAATATGGCAAACGACATTTCCAACAGGAACTACATCACCTTCATTTGCTTTCAATGTAATAACTCCCGACTCCTCAGCAGGCAAGTCGAGTGTTGCTTTATCGGAATCAACCTCAGCAATGGTTTGGTCTTTTTCAACATAGTCACCGTCAGAAACAAGCCATTGAGCTATTTCAACTTCTGAAATAGATTCTCCTGGTGATGGGACCTTCATTTCTAAAATCATACTATTCAATTATTGTTGCCCTTTGTATCTCTTGATTACTTTTTAAAACTAAAAATGAGGATATTGCATAATATCCATTTTTATTATCAGTTGTTGTTTGGAAATCATTAACCCAATCCTTAAAATCATATTCGTATCTCATATTTTTTCCAGAAATATTATTATCAAATTTATTAATTCGAACGGGCACTACCATTCCAGGACACCATCCAGCTCTGTCAGGTTCCCAATTACCCCCTTGGTTATTAATCGGATTTTGAGAACAACCAATGGGTCCCATGTAATGACTAAATGTATTAATATCGTCAATTTTGATATTATGTGTTCTAAAGCACCATTCGGCACATCTTCTTCCATCACTATCAGCAGGTGTAGCATGACCCCATCCACTTATAATTGTTCTTATGTGTGCACTATCAATATTAGATCCAACTTGTATTGATTTTTTTAAATCAAATTTAGCTTCAATCTGTTCAGGGGTGCTAATTTCACCATTTCTTATTTCACCTCCGTAAGGGACACCTGCAAGAGAATTTGAATTATATTGAATAATTCTTGATATTTTGTAATATTTATAGTCTGGTGTTCCTGGATAATAATCAAATTCTAGGGAAATGACCCAACCCTGAGCAACCCAGGTATCAACAAAAAGTTTGAGCTCAACATTTCCGTTTAATAGAGACTTAAAATCTGTTACATCAAATTCAAGTCCTCGGTCTAATACCCTGTTATCCACACCATATGGTGTAATGTGTCTTCCTAATTCGTACCATTCGTTAGAAATTTGGTCTCTAATAAGAATATTCGCATATCGATCCCAAGGGTCACACCCGCCCGATGGACAATCTAAACGTAAATACATTTTAATCATTTCAATGTTGGTGATTTCGTCATGAAGATCAAAGCTTTGAATATTTGATCTATTAAAACCTCCCCCAAACGCAATTCTCTGATTAGAAAAGGTCTTGTAATTATGTCGAAATCTTGTGGCAGTTCCAGTAAGATCTACATTTACATTACTAACACCTGGGCTTCTAAAAATTAGGTTAGAAGTTATGTTTCCTGTTACAGTAGGTTGAAACCTAACGTATATAGTTGACATCACATTACCATCTATTGAAATAGTATTACTAAAGTTTACATTATCAGATGATATTTGAAAATCACCTGCCACATTAACTTCAATATTTGAATCGAGATTATTTGGTGTAACATTTATGTTTTTAGTTGCAGAAGATTTTGAAACCATAGTCTCGGGAAACACTATTGATTCAGGGTAAACACTGATCGATTTGAAATCAATGTTGTCGGAATCGCCTTGATCGGATCCATCACTACATGCTAAAACAGTCAACAGACCTAAAATCACTAAAAATTTCACTTTATCTAAAAAATATTTTTTTCTTTTCACCATTGTTTGATTATTTAAAATTATCTTTTTTTTCATCAAATACATACTCAATTACCTGCTTATGTCTTCTTTTAAACCTTACAGCGCTGCCAGATGCTGGAGAACTATAAAATCTTCTTGATGCAACTCTAAATGATTTTGAAATATCAAGATGCATTAAAATGTGTCCCCATGCTCCCATATTTCTTGGTTCTTCTTGAGCCCAAACAACATCCTTTGCATTGTATTTATCAATTAATTTTTTGATTGATTCAACGGGCAGAGGAAACAATTGTTCTACTCTAACAATTGCAACATTTTTGATGTTATTCTTTTCCCTGTAATCAATTAAATCATAAAAAAACTTACCACTGCAGAAAACTAGTTTTTCAGGGCTTTCAATATTTTCATCATCAATTAATGATTTAAACCTACCATTAATTAAATCATCTTTTGATGAAACAACTTTTGGATGTCTTAGTAAGCTTTTCGGAGTCATCAAAACCAACGGCTTTCTATATTTTGTAACAACTTGTCTTCTTAAAAGGTGAAATAAATTTGCTGGTGTCGTACAATTTGCAACAAACATGTTGTCTTTGGCACATAATTGAAGATACCTTTCAAGCCTAGCAGATGAATGCTCTGCGCCTTGTCCTTCATACCCATGAGGAAGCATCAAAATCAATCCATTTTGAAGTTTCCATTTATCCTCAGCTGAAGATAAGTATTGGTCTATCATAATTTGAGCTCCGTTGCTAAAATCTCCAAATTGTGCTTCCCAAATTGTTAATGTTTGAGGGGAAGCAAGCGCATAACCATATTCAAAACCCATAACACCATATTCTGATAATGATGAGTTATATATTTGAAATAAACCCTGATTCTCACATACATGGTTTAGTGGAATGTATTCCTCTTCAGATTTTTCTTTTTTAAGAATAGCGTGTCTGTGAGAAAAAGTTCCACGTTCAACATCCTGCCCCGAAATTCTTACGTTATAACCTTCTTGCAGAATAGTACCATAAGCAAGTGTTTCAGCTATCGCCCAGTCTATCTTATCCTTTTCAAAATACATTGTCTTTCTGTCTGACATTAATTTTGAAACTTTTCTTAAATATTGATCGGGATGATCAAGCTCAAATAAACCTATGGAAACTTTATCCAAATCCTTTTTGCTAACTGAGGTATCAACTTTTTTCAACATGTCAGATTTCTTGACAGATTTAAATCCCTTCCATTCGTGTTGCATAAATGGTGTTACAATGGCATTTTTTTCTTTTTTGGAATCAACAAGATCAGAATCCAACTCATCAGCATACTTTTTCTCCATTTTCTTTAATTCAGAATCAGTTATGATATTTTCTGTTATTAATTTTTGGGCATAGATTTCCTTGACTGATGGGTGATTAGCAATAGACTTATAAAGTTTTGGCTGGGTAAATCTTGGTTCATCTCCTTCGTTGTGACCGTATTTTCTGTACCCTAATAAATCTATAAAAACATCTCTTTTATATCTCATTCTATACTCCAAAGCAAAATTTGAAGCATGCACAACAGCCTCAGCATCATCAGCATTTACATGTAGTATTGGACATAAATTTGCTTTACCAACATCAGTACAATATGTGGATGATCGTCCATCAATGTAATTAGTTGTGAAACCTATCTGATTATTCACTACTATATGAATAGTTCCACCAGTTTTGAAACCCTTCAGCCTTTCCATTTGAACAACTTCGTAAACAACACCCTGACCAGCAATTGCTGCATCTCCATGTATGATTACCGGTAAAACGTTCTCAATATTTTCATTGTGATATTTATCTTGCTTGGCTCGTGTTATTCCTTGTACAACTGGACCAACAGATTCAAGGTGAGACGGATTTGGGGCCAAATTGATATAGACATTAATTCCGGAATCTGATTTTCTTTTGGAAGTCCAACCCAAATGATACTTTACGTCTCCATCAAAAATTTGTTCCTCATAATCTTTTCCAACAAATTCACTGAATATTTCTTTAGCAGGTTTGCCAAAAATATTAGATAATGTATTCAATCTTCCTCTGTGAGCCATACCAACGACAAATTCCTTGACTCCTTTTATTGCTGCGTTTTCGAAAATAGAATCAAGTGCAGGAATTAGTGATTCTCCTCCTTCCAATGAAAATCTTTTTTGACCAACAAACTTTTTCTGTAGAAAACTTTCAAAACTTGAAGCCTCAATTAATTTCTTTAAAATTTGTTTTTTATTTTTAGAACTAAAATCAGGGTGATTATCGTTTTTATTTAAGAAACCTTGAATCCACTTAATTCTTTCAGGGGTTCTTATATACATGTACTCTATTCCGATTGAATCACAATAAATTCTTTCTAAATGAATTAATATATTTTCAAGACTTGAGTTGCCAATTCCGATAACCTCCCCAGCATTGAATGTAGATTGTAGATCTTCCTCAGATAGACCAAAATTTTCTAGATCCAATGTTGGTTCATATTTTCTTCTATCTCTGACTGGATTTGTTTTTGTAAAAAGATGCCCTCTCGTTCTGTAAGCATTGATTAATTCAACAACTCTAAACTCTTTGAGAATGTTTTCAGGTATTAAAAAGTCTTCATTTTTTGATTTCTTATCAATACCAAATTCAAAACCTTGAAAAAATGCTCTCCAACTAGGTTCAACTGAATCAGGATCCAGAAGATATTCATTATATAATTCTGCAAAAAATGCTGTATGTGCGGTATTTAAAAATGAGTAAGGATCCATATAATCCAATTACATATCAAAATTACAACTTATACCGGTATTTCCACTAATTATCTTCCATAATCATCATTAATTCTTACAATATCATCTTCATTCGAGGGATTGTCCTTTTCTGTGTGTTGCCAAATCTCGGCGACTACTGCCCAATCATCCAATCCAATCAGTCTATGTCTCTGTTCTTTTTTAAGTTTAATTTGATCCCCCTGTCTGAGTTGAATCATTTCTTTTTCAAAATCTGTGTTACTGACCACTACTCCAACAGTTCCTTTTTGTACACTCCAAATTTCCTCTCTTCTATAGTGATATTGCCATGATAATCTTGACTTAGATTTCACCATTAGAATCTTTGGGCTTAATTTTCCAGATATTTTAAGTTCACTGATGTCAATTCCATTAAAAAAACTATTAGAAAAATCTTGAGCCTGACTTTCATCAATCACTAAGAATCCTCCCCAAGGTCTTTGAAAATCTTTATCTACAACTTTAAAGCCTTTCAACTCGATTTCCTCTAAAGTTTTTTGCATAAAAACCATAAAATAAAATTACTGAAATTTTAATACACTATTATTTGATAAAGCTATAAATCCATATTAAATTTAATAGAATGTTTGCACTGGTTGATTGTAATAATTTTTATGTTTCATGCGAAAGAGTTTTTGACCCTACTCTTAATGGAAAGCCAGTTGTAGTTTTGTCAAATAACGATGGCTGTGCAATATCAAGAAGTAATGAAGCTAAGAAACTTGGTATTCCAATGGGCGCACCAGCTTTCAAATATGAAAAAATTTTCAAAGAGAATAATGTAAAAATATTTTCATCCAACTTTCCCCTTTACGGGGACATGAGTAGTAGGGTGATGAATATCCTATCCTCCTACACTCCTAATATTGAAATATATAGTATCGACGAAGCTTTTTTAGAATTTAAGGGATTTCAAGAATATGACTTGGAAGTCTACTGCAAGGAAATACAGAAAAAGGTTCTTAAATGGACGGGAATACCTATAAGTATAGGTATAGCACCTACGAAAGCCCTGGCTAAGGTAGCAAATAGAATTTCAAAAAAGTTTCCAAAAAGAACTAAGGGTATTTATATGATTAAATCAGAGAAAAATAGAATTAAAGCATTAAAATGGCTAGAAGTTGAAAATGTTTGGGGAATAGGATTTAGACATGCAAAAAAACTGAGAAGTTTTGAAATAAATAATGCTCACGATTTTGTATCTCTTCCCGATGATTGGGTAAGAAAACAAATGAGTATTGTGGGGTTAAGACTTAAAAAAGAATTGGAGGGGGAATCTGTCCTATGTCTAGAAGAAAATCGATCACCTAAAAAAGCAATTGCTACAACCCGAAGTTTTGAAGGTACAATTACAGATTTTGAGAAAATAAAGGAAAGAATATCAACTTTTGCAGTGTGCTGTGCAGAGAAGTTAAGACTACAGAAAAGCACATGTAATGCAGTATATGTTTTTCTAAGAAGTAATAAGTTCCAAAAAAATAAACCTCAGTATAGGAACGGTATACTTATGACAATACCATTTGCAACAAATTCTAACATGGTAATAAGCAAATATGCAACTGAAGGGTTAAAAAAGATATTTAGATCTGGTTTTAATTACAAAAAATCAGGTGTAATTGTAATGGCAATCAACTCAATTAAAAATTATCAAACAAATTTATTTGAGAATGAAAATCCTAAACACAGAAAACTGATGAAAACCATTGACTACATTCAAAAAAAAGATGGGCAAAGTAAAATAAAGCTAGCAAGTCAAGACCTTAAAAAAAGATGGAAAATGAAACAAGAAAGATTAAGCAATCTTTATACCACAAAAATCAATGAAATAATAAAAGTAACATGAAAAGAGAAAAACTAAACTTCTTTCAACCAGAACAAGAAAAAAATTTAGGACAATGGTTAATGGAACAAGGAATATCTGCAGGATTTCCATCACCTGCAGACGATTTCAAAGAAATCAGGATAAGCTTGGACAGAGAACTAATAAAAAATGGTGATGCTACTTTTTATGCGAAAGTAAGCGGAGATTCAATGATAAATGCAGGACTAAGTGATGGAGACTTAATTGTGATTGACCGCAGTTTAGATCCAGAAAACAATAAAATAGCCGTATGTTTTATTGATGGCGATTTTACAGTAAAAAGAATTATTAAGAAAGGGGCGGATTTGTATTTGAAGCCGGAAAATAAAAACTACAAGCCAATAAAAATTGATGAAGAAAATGAGTTACAAATTTGGGGAATTGTAACATATGTAATAAAATCACTTTGATATCTCCAAATCAAAAAATTTATAATATAGGAAAATCATGTAAGCAATAATAATCAAAATAGTTGCAACAATATTAAACCCTTCAAATAAGCTCGAGGACAAATCAATGTTCCAAATCAAAAGGGATATTCCAAAACCAAAAATTAGAACTGATATTGATAACAATGCTATTAAAATAGAGGCTTTTACATGACTATAACCTTTGTCTATTAGCTTATGATGCAAGTGTCTTCTATCAGGCAGGAATGGAGAATTTCCAGACTTTGCTCTCAAAATGTAAACCCTTAAGGTATCAGTCAGAGGGTAAATCAGCAATAATACAGAAATTACAGATCTGTTTACCCAGTTATCAGTTATTATTTGATTGTTTGAGTGAAGAATTGAAAAAATAAAATAAGTAATGACTGATCCAATTAAAAGGGAGCCAAAATCTCCTAAAAAAACCTTCTTTTCAGATTTATAATTAAATATTAAAAAACCAATTAATGCTCCAATCAGAGTCAATGAATAAGACAACATAGATTCTTTATTTACAGAGAAAGCGTAAATATTAGTGTCTGTAAAATATATTATAACTGAAATTACAACAAAAAACTTAAGTGAAATCAAGCCAGTTAACCCATCAATTCCATCAATAAGATTTAGTGAATTGGTAATTACTAGAAAAACAAATAATGAGATAATGTATGCAGTTAACTGAGATATTTCATATATTCCAAAAATTCCATGAAAATTATTAATATAAACATCACTTTGTATCAAAATAATTCCTGCAAAAATTTGTAAGGCAAATTTTTCGACGTAATAAACGTCAAATAAGTCATCAAAAAATCCAATTAAAGCAACAAAACAACAAGCAATTAGGGAAAATAAATTAATATCTAGATCTAAAAAAGCCCGCCCAAGACCATAACAAAAACACAAAGTTAAAAAAATTGCTAGACCACCCGATCTTGTAACTTTTTCATTGTGGGAAGACCTTATATTTACAGGATCAAATAATTTTCGTTTAGAGTAAAAATCTTGTAAATAACCATTTAGAAAAGTGGAGGTTATTGCGCTAACAATTAAGAAAAACAGAAACATAATTATTTTGTTAGTAAAAATATTAAATATATTTATCAACTTGTCTAACAGGTTATTTTTAATTTATCATGTTAAAAAAAGAGGAGGAATTTTTAATTAAATTATTATTTAAAGAAAATAAAATTTCACGGCAACTAATAAAAGGTTTGGATTTTGAGAATTTAATTAAATTATTAAGCGAACATTTAATAATACCTCTATTCTACTTTAAAATTAGCCAGAAGGGATATATAAATTTTCTGCCTAAAGATTTTTATTATTATGTTCGGGAAATCTTTGAAATTAACAGGCTAAGAAATAAAACTCTAATTAAAGAAATAAAGAAAATTTCTAAAATTCTAAACGATAAAAATGTATTTGATTTTGTTTTCTTAAAAGGTTCGGCGCTTATTATTTCTGATTTGTATGATGATATTGGAATTAGAATGGTTGGTGATATTGATATTTTAATGAAAAAAAGAATTATCCTTGAAGGATTTGATATTCTTGAAAAGAATGGATACAAGACTAAAACTCTAGGTTTTGACATAAATAATTCTAAAAATCATTTACATGAACCAAGGCAGTCGAAGTCTGACGCACTTTTTCCAATTGAAATCCATTCCAGAATTCTTAAAAAACAAATCGATTTTTTAAATCCAAATGAATTTTTTGAAAATAAGATTAGATGCAATCAATTATATATTCCTTCAATTAAAAATCAATTTCTTCACAACATTTATAATTTTCAAATTAATGATCTTGGGTCAAAGAAGATTAATTATCATTACAGAAATTTATATGACAATTTTTTATTATCAAAAAAATATAAATTGAATACTCATGAAGCTAATTATTTTATTAAATCCTATTATGTAATTGCAGAAGAACTTGGGATTTATAATAAAAAGATCAAGGGCTATAAAATGTTGAGATTAGTATTCAGATTATATAAAAAATTTAGAATTTTTGGGATATTAAATGGCCTTTTAATTAATTTATTTTATAAAATAAAGTATAAACCAAAACAGTTTTTTACTTTTTTAACAAATAAGAACTATAGAGCTTATGTATTAATGAAGTTGAGAAGTAAAATTAGCCTCTAATAAAATCTAAAAAATTACTAATTTTTTTGTTAAAAAGAATGAAAGCTGATGAAGCAAAAATTCCAAATAAAACCCAGAGAAATACAATTGTAGATCTTGAGGGCTTGGTTTTACTGTAAGGAGTGTGAACAGGTTGAATAATGGTGAAAATAGGGGTATCCTTATTAACACTTAATTTAGCTTCTTCAACTTGTGAGGCAAGTTGTTGAACAACAATTTTCAAGATCTCATAATCACTCAACATTCTATCTAACTTGTTTTTAAACAATAAACTATTAATATTTACATTTCTGTCCCTAAAAATTGCAATATCATCCTGTAGTTTATTCAATTCATTTCTCTTTAAATCGTATTGATCAGTTACATAAATCAAAAATTCCTTTGAGGACTTACTTTTAATTTCAATAATCTTATTTTGTAAGATTAACTCAGCGTTTTTTGTTATTTGTGCAGAAATATATTTATCTGAATGAGTAGTTGACAATGTAATAAAACCATCTTTTTCGAATAATGTCAACGAAACTAATTTTTCCAATACAGTAAAAAGTTTTTCGTCCTCATTAGTAATTGAATAAATGTAATTTAGGTTTGAACTATTATCTAAAACATTTTTTTGTGATGACAACTTATTAAATAATAAAGATGGTAAACCGATTGTATATTTCTTAATCTTAGAAAGTAGTCCTGGCTTACTCGAAATAATATAATTTCTTATCGAAACATCTTCACCTTGATGTATGATTTTAGAATTTAAAAGTTCAATTCTAAAGGGTACACTTTCCATTATTTTTGGATAAAGCAAAGGAGAAATTTCTCTGTATGGTGAGTTATCAATTTGAGACAAATTAATTCCAGTTAGTGAGGCTAACGCAGAAAGTGAATTACTAGATTTATTATCAGAAATTTGAGGAACAAAAGTTGAAGATGTTGTATATTGATTCGGTGTAATTAAAGCAAACATCAACCCAATAAAAAAAGTAATAGTGCTAAATTTTAAAATAAATTTTCTTTCAGAGTAAATTTTTTTGAGTATTAACTCAAAATCTAAAAAATTTTTATTGGATATAAAATTATCACTCATATCGTCTACAATTTTGTAATCAATAAAATAGTCGTTAGAGCACTTGACACTAATCCAAAAATTCTAATAAATTCATTTGAAAATGTATTATCTGACTTATTTTTTTCAGGCTTTTTTGTTACGAAAATTGTGTCTCCAGGGTATATTGAAGGATTACCTAAAAAAGATTTAATTTTTTTAGTAGATCCATTTGCTCTTAAAACAACTTTGGACTTAATTCTTCCATTTAATCCACCAGAGTTCCTAATATAATATTTCGCTTTTTTATTTTTAACCCAAGTTGAGCTTGTTGAATTCAAAACTCCATCACCTAAAATTTTTACATCGTCTAAAATAGATCCTATTTCAATTTGATCTCCTTCTTGCAGTCTTTTGTTTAATAAGTTAGTTTTATTTTTATAAGAAACCAATGATCCATTTCTTGTAAATTTAGTGGAATTTAAAAATGCGTATTCTGTCAATCCGTCAGATCTGTTGATAATATCTTTAAGTGTTATATCAATACTAGGATAACTATATGTACCAGGAAGGTTTACTTCTCCACTTAACTCGACTGTTGAAATAATTCCATCTCTATTGAATTTTCTAATGACAACTACATCATTTTTTTTCAAGATGAATGGATTATTAGGTTTATTTTTTAAACCTAATAAATAATCCTTATCAATATCATATTTTAAAGTTTCACTGAAAATTTTATCCTTACTAAAGATTTTTTGTCTAACAATGTCCACACTTTCAGTGATGGCATAATCTTCAAATCCATCAGATTTAATAATTGCATCCTCAACTAACATATTTTCATTTAAATCAATTCTTTTTGGATTTTTTGAAAAACCAGCAACTATTACACTTGGATTTATTTCACCCATAACATCTTCTGAATATAATCTAACTCTATCCTTTGGTTTTAAAAAAGTATTTTTTAACTCGACTACTCTATCGAGAGAGAATATTTTTGTAGTATACTGACCATTTTTAGGATTAAACTCATCAACATCAATTCTAGTTGATAAGACTTTACTTTTGAATTCGGGCTCATACAATGATGATGATTCAAATATTAAATCAAAAATTGACAAGTTTTCCCGCCAAGAAATTGTATTATCATCAATACCAAATCCTGAAACAGTAACAAATTTTTCACCCATCACTTCGTTTAAACTATAAACCTTAATAATATCATCTTGCTTTAATAAAACTTCTGTGGTACCATCTAAAATATTGGATAGGTTATAAGAATTAAATGATTTATCTCCATCTAAGTCTTCACTAATCACATCAACTTTATCGAAAAATGTATTAGCTGATACCCCCTTTCCGCCATTTTCAATTAATGATTTTAAATTTGGAAAAGCTAGAGTAGAAAAAGTACCAGTGTTGTTAACATTACCAGTCAGAGTGACAACATTTAACACTTTATCCAAAATCGGTTTAACTGTAATAATATCTCCATCGTTAAGAACAAGGGATTTATTTGGTTCAAAACTTATAGTTGTTAAATATCTATCAAAAACATCTTCAGACAATCTATCATCAAAAGGAACAGTTCTACTTAAATTGAGATTTTCTTGAGATGCATCAGATGAAAAACCACCAGAAAAAACAATTAGATTTTCCAATGTTTCGTCTTTTTTTAATTCATAAATAGCAGGTTTCTTTACAATACCGTTGAGTGTAACAGAGCTAAGCCTAGATGGAACAAAAATAAAATCTGAACTCATTAAACGGACATCCCTATCGATATTTCCTTTTGTAATATAATTGTACAAATCTATTTCTTTTAAAAGTTTATTATTTCTGTAAACAAGTATCTTTCTCAATGAACCATTTGTATTAACACCACCTGCAGCATAAAGTGCATTTAGAACAGACGCTAATCCATTTACTAAATGAGGGCCCGGTGTCTTTACGTCACCCAAAACATTAACCTTAACAGGTCTAATCTGAGTTAATGAAACATCTAAAAAGGTCTGTTGTGGTCTAGACACTAATCCGTTATAAAATTTTCCTAAAAATATCTTCAATCTCTGTTTTAAAGTCTTTAAAGAATTTCCAGCAGCTTGAAAAACCCCTAAATCTGGGAAAATTATATTCCCATTAAGATCAATTTTACTTTCTGTTGTTAGAGCATTATTTCCATAAACTGTAATTCTTAATTCATCTCCAGGGGACAGTAAATACCCTTCATCAATATTTCCAATTAAATAATTTTTTGATGCAAAAGGATTATTATTAAATATTTCATAACCAAAATAGGTTTGATTGCTTTCAATTCCATTTTCAATAAAATTATTGGTAATTGTACTTGAGTCTTGATTATCTGATACAATTTTAATACTATCAACAACTTCAGAGCTACCTGTTAATTTACTGCTTGCATTGCTACTTGATTCAAAGTTATTGTTAAGAAAAGTTACCAAATCAATGCCTTGCAAACGTGCAATTTCCCTTGCCTGAGATAATGAAATTCCATTTTTATTTAATTCAATTATAGCATCTTCGGTGGTTGTAATATTCCTTTTTTTTGCCTCGTCTAAAATTAATCCCTGGTCTTGAGAATTAATATTGTAAACGAAAAACAAAAACAAAAAAAAGATTATTTTATTTTTCATAGCGGGCGCTAATTTATTAATTTTCTTCGAAATAGAAATTTTTCTGAATTGTATTTTAAAATGATTTTTTTGGTAAGGTTTTGAAAAATCTTTCGTGGATTGAACTTTTTGGGAAAAAAACTACCCATATTGTAACCATAATCAATTTACAATCTGTCAAAAATGACTGATTATTTTGGTACCAAATTTCTAACTCTCCTTTGTAAGGATAAATTTTTTTTTTGTAAAAATTAATTGGGTCTTTACCTTGATTGGTAATGTTTGTAATTAATCGTTCTTCATCACGAAAAATTATAGAACCAATACCTGTCAAACCTGGTTTAACATTGTATATAATATTTTTAATTTTTTTAGGATAAGAATCAAAACTAACTTTCATCACAGGTCTAGGTCCAACAAAACTCATTTCCCCTAATAAAATATTAATCAGCTGGGGTAATTCATTTATTTTTGTTTTTCTGAGAAAACTGCCAAAAAATGTAAATCTATAGTCATTAATTGTTGTAAGGTAGCCACCTTTCATCTTTGAGCTATTTTTAAGCATTGTTGCAAATTTCCATATTTTGAATTTTTTATTTTTCAATCCCACTCTATCTTGAAAATAAAAAACTTCACCTTCGGAGGTGAATCTTAATAAAATCATTATTGGAGCTGAGAAAGGAAGTAAAATAATAATCGCTGTAAAAGATACAATAAAGTCAAAAAAATACTTTATGAGTAAATACATATTTAATTAAATTTATATTACCCAATCAATCTAGCTGGATTTCCAAAATAAGATCCCTCTTTTTTTAAATTTTTAATTACAACTGATCCAAGGCCTATGGTGATATTAGATTTTATTTCAACTTTTGGGATTAAGATTGCTCCTGTTCCTATAAAAATATTTTTACGCAACACACAATGTCCTCCCAGATTAACATCTGTCATTATTGAACAAAAATCGCCAATTACAGAATTATGTCCAATATTAGAACTATTATTAATAAAAACAGAGTCTTTAATTACAACATCATTGGAAACTATGGTATTTGGTTGTATTATACAACCAGACCCTATGACAGTTCTTCTCCCAATGTGTGCACTTGGGTGAATGTAGGTGTCTGGCGTTATTCTATGCGATTTAAGTTGTTCATAAACTTTTTTTCTAATCGATGGATCTGATATAGCTATATAAATTTTATCGAACTGGTCTTTTAAATATTTCTGGTCTATATCATCGATATAGGCTATTACTTTAACATACTTTTCATCTAAATCCCAGAAGGAGATAAATTCTTTAGATAAATCGCCATTTCCAATAATTAATATTTTATCATTCATATTTGACCAATTTTCATTTTTTAAATTGTTCCAGAATCAACATGAATATTTTGACCTGTGATTGATTTTGCATTTCCAGAGATTATAAATTCAATAGTATTTGCAACGGAATTTAAATCAGTAGGTTTTTTTAATGATGTTCTTTTAAATATTCTATTTTTCATATCATCACCAAGGGTTGAGCTCATATCAGTCTCCATAAATCCAGCAACAATACAATTAGATTTTATACCTCTTTCACCCCATTCTCTTGCCGTATTTTTTGAAAATGCTTCAAGAGCACCCTTACTTGCTGCATACATTGCCAATCCCTTATATCCTGTGTGAACACTTATAGATGAAAGATGAATAATATGTCCTGAATTTCTATTAAAAATCATATTTCTAATTGCATATTTAACAATATTTAATGGAGAAAAAACATTAACCTTGAACATATTTTCTAGTCTATCAACATTTAAATTTGTAATTATATCATCATAAGCAATGGCAGCGTTATTAATATAAGCATGCAACTTTGTTGAATTGGGAATATAATTTTTAAAAACTTCTTTATTGATATCATTTACATTTGATAAATCAAATGACTTGAATTTTATTTTTTTGGGAAATGAATTCATTAGATTTTTGTATTCATTCGATAAATTTCTACTTATTCCATATACAGTATAACCCTTTGATACCAGAACTTTTGTAATTACTAATCCAACTCCTCTAGAGCAACCTGTCAATAGAACATTTTTCATAGATATCTTCTTAATTTACCAGTTCTTGTTAGCTTTAAATTATGCACAAATTCTATTTTTCTTGGTATTTGATAAATTGGTAATTTTTGCATTAAAACTTTTCTTAATTCATTTGCAGTAAGATCACTATTTCTCAATTGAACTTTTGCGCATAATATATTTCCTATAACTGAATTTACTTTTCCATAAATATAAGACTTTTCAATGCCATCTATGTTATCAATAATAGACTCTACATCAATTGGGTTAACCTTGTTACCACCTACGTTAATCATTTCATTTTTCCTTGAAATAATCTTAAATTCATTTGTTTCTTTATTTACAACGTCAACTAAATCCCCTGATTTATACCAAATACCATCCATCAATTTATTTTTATCAATATTTCCCAGTAAAGTCTTGTGAATAATTAACTCATTATCAAAAATTTTAACAAATTCTCTCATATCAGGACTAATTTTAAAATAATTTCCAGATGTTGAAAAAAGTGTCCCAGCTTCCGTAGAAGCATAAATATTTAAAACCTTTGCATTTGGAAAAGACTCTTTAATTTTTTTTTGTAATTCATTATTGGACTTTTCTCCACCAAGACTTACATTTTTAACACTAATAATTGGTTCTTTAATAGGAACTAATAATCTGAAAAATGTTGGTGTTGCAGAAATATTTGTAATCCCGTTACTGTGTAAAATATTAATTATTTGATCTTTGGTGAGCTCAAAAACGTCATAAAAAGAATTTCTGTTAAATAAACCTTGAAATAGTACTTGAATACCTGCCATGTGGGTTGGATTATATGCAAAAGCCCATATGTTGTTCTTAAATTTATCTCCTTCTCTAACTTCTCTAGATAGGTTTTTAATATTGTGTATTATTTCTTTTGGTTGCCCTGTGGTACCAGAAGTGTATAACTTAATTTTAGATTTACTTGTTTTAATTCCAATAATAATTTCTTCCAGGGATTTTGGTCGACTTACATTTTTTAATTTTTTAGATGAGTCTATTTTGCTGTTTAATGAATTTAAATCATGTAAATTAATATCCACATTATAAAAGACAGAGCTTAAAAAATTTAAAATAAAATCTTTAGTATTGGTAAATGAATAGTTTGTTTTAATTGAATTAACATTCTTGATAAAAAAAAATAGATCCTCGTAAGTTACTTTAGAGTTTTGAGCTGTATTTAAATAGAATATTTTATCAATACTATTTTTCATTTATTTTAATTAAAATCTGTTCAATAGTTTCAACAATTCCATCCTCAAAAATGTCAATGTCGAAAACTTCCTCGATCCTGACTGTCAACTCAGCTAAATCAAAAGAATCAAAACCAATGTCAAGCCTTAAATTATATTCATCCTTAATTTTACTCATCTTTTCTCTTTGCGTTCCCTCTAACACTTCGTTTATAATAGTCAATAGTTTATCTTTATTATTCATAATCTTTTGTATTCATAATTTGTGTGCTTTCGAGGTTAGTATAGCAAGCTCCCCATGATAGCCCTACACCAAAACCGCAAAAAATACTATTTTTTTTATTGGCAGAACCTTTTTGTCTTTTTTCAAGTAAGGTTAATAATAATGGTATTGATGAAGGCCCAGTATTTCCATATCCATCAATTTCAACAGGCATTTTTTCTTTATTAACCTTAATTTTCTTACATAAATAATCAACCATAAACCTGTTTGCCTGATGCATGTAAAATCCATCAACACATTCTACATTTAAATAAGGTGAATAATTAACTATTTCATTAATTAAATTGGGGACTTTTTCAATAGCAAATTTGAAAATATTCATTCCATTCATAAACAAATCTTCAGAGCACCTGATATTACCATCCTCAGCAATTTTATTAACTCTTGTTTTTGTTGAACTTGGTTCCCTATAACCACCCGCAGGTATGATTAAATCATTATAACCATTTCCATCATTATAAATTGAAAAACCAATTTCGTTTTTGCCTTTTGATAATAATGTTGCACTACCTGCATCACCAAAAACCATTCTATTGGCCCTGTCTTTATCATTAATCATTTTAGTCGATGTATCACCTGCCAAGACCAATATATTTTCACAACTTTTAGAACCAATTAAAAGCGCTGCTTGGAGGAGACCATTTACATATCCTGAACATCCTAATGGTAAATCAAAGCAAACAGAACTTGTTGGCAAGCCCAACTTACTTTGTAATAGATTACTTGTTTGGGGAAGTTGATAATCCCTTGTTTGTGAAACAAAAATTAATCCATCAATTTTACTAGGATTGATTTTTAATACTTTCATTAAGTTACTAGCTGAGTATTGACACAAATCTGAAGAAGTAGTATGTTTATTAGCAACTCTAACTGAATTTATTCCTGTTACCTTAGTGATTTTTTTAATTTCATTCTCACCATATATGCCACTAAGGTTTTTAAATTTTAATATATTTTTAGGTACTGTAGTGAAAATACCTCTGACATCGATATTTTTAAATTTAAAATTCATTTAAAAATTTTAGATACTCTTTTTGAAATTCATGAACTCTTTTTTCTTCAAGACTTAGAACACCTGGCTGAGTGGTGTATGGGACAACTTCTTGTACATTTTCACAAGCCTCCTTGTCCTCGTCAAAAACTTTTCTGTTATAATCAACTGCAGTATCAATAAAACTTTTAACATCATTAAAACTTTTGTTTGAATTTAATTTACATAGGAAAATATTATTTATGAAGTCTGTTTCTGTACTTGTAATTGGGTTAATAACTGAAACGCTAAAAGTTGTTCCGTAAGATGATGATATTAATAAGTTTGGAAATAATAAATAATGTTTGAACCCATTAATTTTCCACTTTCGGTCTGAAAAAGGACTATGTAAAAACTTTAACTTTTTACTATTCTCATCAACAAGTAATGGAATAATATAATTTGAATGTGGGCCACAAAAAGAGAATTTCAAATTGTCAATTGATGTTGTTGGCATTAGTTTAGCTAATGTATCAGTATGTACAAGCCCTAAGTGATATGCTTCCATCGTATTCTCAATAATCACTTTCCAATTTGATTTTATTTTCATACGATTAACATCAATTTGTTTTCCAAATCCGTTTGTCATTTCCTCAATTTCTTTATAATATTCTCCCAAATATTCTTTCAAAGATTTAACTTTATTGTTCAATGTCAAAAAGTATAAAGAACCACATCGCTCAACTCTAAATTCCTTTAATTTCATTTGACAAAGTTCCTTTTTATTATATTTTTTAAATAATGGTTTTTTTGGAATGCCTACAGGTATTCCATCACTGTTATATGCCCAACCATGATAAGGACAGAGGAGTGGTCTGTTTCCAAATTCAGAAACCTGAATTTTACTAAATCTGTGTGAACATATATTAAGAAAAGCTTTTACCTCACCTTTCATTTTTTGAACAACAATAGGTATATCATTTACTTTTAGTGTTCTGAAATCATTATCTTTTTGGAAGTCGTGCTTAAAACCTGCAAAAATCCAAGTGTTAGCAAAAATTTTCTTTTTCTCCCTTTCAAACTGTTGAGTACAATGATAATATTTAGCTGAAATTTGTGAATTCATAATTATTTAAGTTTAAATCCTCCATTCAATTCTAAAACAATACCTGTAATCCATCTGGATGCGTCTGATAATAAAAATTGTGAACTGTATACTACATCTTTTGCATTACCAAGACCTAATGGATATTTTGATTTCTCTTCCATCAACTTTTCATTATTGAATATTTCATTTTCGATCAGAGGTGTTTTAATAAGTCCGGGAGCTATACTATTAACTCTAATTTTTTTTCTAGACAATTCAGAGGCCAAAACTCTGACTGACGAATTAATTGATGCCTTTGATGCAGAATATGCTAAGGTCCCAGGAACTCCAAGGCTAGCTGAAAGCGATGAAATAAAGACAATGCTAGCTCCATAGTTGATCTTATCTTGTTTAATTAATTTTTTTAATAGAAAAATCGATGAAAAATAGTTGGTATTAAAAAGTTCGATAAGCTCTGATTCATCCAAAAATTTTAAAGGTTTATAATCAACAATTCCTGCATTAAAAACAATTCCATCCAAATTATCAACCTCAGCAGCTATTAAATCAAGATCTTGTGTTAAATCTCCCTTTATTAATTTAAAGCTGGAATTATTTTTCTTAATATTTTTTAGGTCTAGTTCAATATTATTTAACTTCTTTTTATTTCTTCCAAGAAGATTTAGATTTGCACCAATCTTTTTAAATTCTTTCGATATTTCTAAACCAATTCCTGATGTTGCACCAGTTATTAAAATAGTTTTATTTTTTATATTGAATATACTCACGCACTTAGTTTAGAATTTATCAAGTCAATTAATTCTTTTATAGTATTTGAGTTTCGTACATCCTCAGCATTAAGTTTTACATTAAATTCAGCATCAACCATAACTAGTAAAGATAGGTTAGTTAGAGAATCCCATTCATCCAAATGTTTAAATTTTGTATCTATATTGACTTTAACAAGGTCTGGGTCATCAAGAATTTCAATAAAACTTTTAATAAAGTGGTCATCTTTAATCATTTTCCTAAAGTTATTTCTGCAAAAATAAGATAATTTTAGATTAATTATGAGATTGTTTACATTTTGCTGTCGAGATATTTACCTGTTTCAATATGATGGAAACTTGGAATAAGTTTTTTTATAAGTTTAATGATTTTCTTTTTGTCTGTATTATTTTTGTGAAATAAATTTTCAATACTATGATTAAATTTATCAAGATCAGCCTCAGAGATTTTACGTGCATTTGCTATAACACCAATTGAAGAAAATTTATCGAAACGAACATCATCATTTTTGGAATAAAATTCTTCAAAAAGTTTTTCTCCAGTTGTATCAGTCTCAAAAAAATAGACAGGGTATGGTGAAAAATCAGAAATATTTAATGCTAATTCCTTGGCCTCATTTTCACTGGAGCAAATCTTAATTTTTCTGTCTAAATATTTAAAAAAATTTTTGGTTATTAGTTTAAAACTCAATAATTGTTTCTTATCTAATTTTGGAAAGCAAATCTCACCACTTTTTGCTAAAATACATGTTATCAAGCAAATTTCTCCACTTTCTTCAGGTGAAACAAAAAAACGTTTTACATCTGACGGGCATGAAATTGGTTGTCTTTGCAGGAGTCTCTGAATGTAACCATCTAACAATGAGCCATTAGAAAAAGCAACGTTAGCAAATCTGGCAGTTGTTATTTTCATCTTTTTAGAATAGGCCATTATTAAATTTTCCATTAATTTTTTTGAAGCACCCATCAGATTTACCGGATTTGCTGCCTTATCAGTTGAAACACAAAAAAAATGTGAAGGTTTATTTTTAGCTAAAAAGTCTAATAGATTTTTTGCATAAAGAACATTATTAATTACCATAGCTTCAATTGAAAAGGTGTCTTTTTCACTCCTAACATGTTTATGAGCGGCGAAGTTTGCTACAATATCAAATTTACCTTGCGTATTTAACATTTTGTAAAAAATATTTGAGCCAAACGACATTGGATATGTTATGTATTCGTTTGGAACTAATATTTTAAGATCACTTCTCAATCTACGGGTCAACTCTGTTAATCCATTTTCATTAGTGTCAACAACAACTAGTTTTGATGGTTTATACTTTAAAGCTGCTCTGATAAATGAAGAACCAATAGTTCCTGCTCCTCCAATTACTAACATTGATTTATTTTCTATTTCTTTAAAAAGTTTTTTTTCATTTTTTTTTATATCATTAAAAAATAAACTTTTGTCTCTTTTAGTTATATATAACTTTATAAATTCAGAAATATTTGGAATGTTCATTTTAGAAAGAATTTTTTTATTTGTTCTACTACTTTAAGTTGCTCAATTTTCGTTATACCTGATGAGCTAGGAATACTCAAACACTGTTCATATATCAGTGATGATGAATCACTTTTAGTAATATATATATCATTTTTAAACATTTCTAATTGATTCATAGGGACCCAAAAAGGTCTTGACTGAATACCATTATTATTAAGAAATTCAAGAAGATTTCTCATTCTTTTAGTCCTAAATGTAAAAAGCCAACAATTTGGTTTAACATTATCTCCAACTTTTTGAAATTCTATATCACCTACACCAGATAGCTGGTTTCTGTAAAATTTATCCATGTTTTTTTTTGAATCAAGGAATTTAGTTAACTGCTCCATTTGAGCAACTCCAACGGCTGCTAAAATATTAACCATTCTATAATTATAACCAATCTTATCATGAATGTATTCTTCTTTACTTATTTTTGCTTGTGTGGTTAAATGTTTTGCTTTTTTTGCTAAATCATTATTATTAGTTACAATAATTCCACCGCCTCCAGTTGATAAAATCTTATTACCATTGAAGCTAAAAACACCCATATCACCAAAGGTTCCTGTATGTTTATAATTATGATAGCTTCCGAGAGATTCGGCACTATCTTCAATAATTTTTAAATTATATTTTTTTGCTAAAAAAATTAATTTATCAATATCACCAACATTTCCCAGAACATGAACTGGCATAATAATTTTAATAGGCTTTCCTGTTTTTTTTACATAAGTATACCCGTTTTTGAAAAATGTATTGTGTTCTAAATATTCTTCAAGTAAATCATAATCCATTTGCCAATCATCAAGATTAACGTCAACTAGAATTGGACTCGCGCCATTATATTTTATTGAATTTAAAGTAGCTACAAATGTGATATTTGGTGTTATAACATGGTCTCCAGGGTTCAGACCTAATACTAATTGAGAAACATGTAAACCGGATGTACCATTCATACATGCAATAGCATATTTTGAACCAACATAGTTTTTAACTTTTTCCTCAAATATTTCAACATACTTTCCGGCTGATGATATCCAGCCAGTTTCCAGACAATCTTTTACATAGGTCAATTCATTTCCACTAATATTTGGTATGCTTAAAGGGATTATTTTATTAATTTTCATGTTACTCAAAAAATTAAAATTTATTTATAACTCTCAATAATTTTTGTGATTTTTTTTAGTTGGACTTTGTCACTGAAAAAATTTTCTGCTAATCTTCTAGAATTTTTAGACTGAGTCTTTAACCAATTTTTATTCGCAATCATTTTTTTAAAAACTTTAAGAACATTGTTTTTGTTTTTAAGGTTTAATGAAAAACCACAATTATGTTTTATTATCAGCTCAGAAACCCATCCTGGGTAATTACATAAAACTGGCAAGCCAGCAGCAATGTAATCAAAAAATTTATTTGGTGAGGTTCCATAATAAAATTCTTCAATATCTTCAAGAGACATTATTCCTAAATCATATAAATTAAAAATTTTTTTTAGTTTTATTTTCGAGACTGGTAAAAATATTTTACAATTAATTATATTTTCTTTTTCAATTCTAAGTTTTAGGTGATCGAGCTTTATTCCAGTACCATAAAAATGAAATTCAAATAATTCTGGATCATCTAAATTTTTTAAAATAAACTTAGCGAGATCTAGTATATTATCTAATCCATTAGCATAACCAAATGCTCCTGCATATATTAATTTAATTTTTTTATTGCTAAAATTATTTTTTTCTTTAAAAAAATCCACATTACTGTAATTAGGAATTAGAATCGTTTTATTTTTTGATACATATTTATTAATTCCATCAACAATTCCAGGTGACAAACCAATACAATAATCAGAATATTTATAACAATTAATCTCCAAAATTTTCAAAGATTCAAATAGAATTTTACTATTAATAATTCCCATGGCTTTTGGTAACTCTGGCCATAAATCTCTGACTTCAAAAATAAATTTCTTTCCTCTGAAAAATTTAGCAACTAGTGCAGGAATACCTACTGTTAATGGAGTTGATGTAGCATATATTAAATCATAATCTTCTTTTAAAACTAAATAGCAAGACTTCATTGAGAATTTTAAAAAGATTAATGCCCGCCTCAATAAAGAAAATTTGTTTGAGTAGTTATAGTTAAGCTCAATTAATTGAATTCCTTCATAGCATGTTTTTTTTGATTTATTTTTAGCTCCTCTGTCACTTGTTGCATAAACCATTTTGACCTGATGCCCTAAGCTAATCAAATGCTTTGCAATGTAATAAGATCTAGTCCCACCGGCATCTTGTGGTGTTTGAAAGTATTGATGTAAATAAAGTATTTTCAAGTTATATTTATCATAGTTTTAAAACCATTTTTTGATTCAAACTTAACACAAGAGCTTCTCTTAAAATACCCATAATAAGGTGAGTACATCCCATGTAAAGTAGTAGAGTTGATCTTTTTTAAATTCAAATCATAAACCTCCAAATTGATTTGATTCGAAAGATTTGTATTGGTGTGCCAAAAAATTTGTTTTGAAAAGTTTTCGGCATTCTTAAAATAATCAATTATCTCCCAACTTAATTTATTTTTGAACTTGACTGTTTTTCTGTGGTGTTCAATATTTTTTCCAAGATTCTTAAAACCGATAAAGTACGTATTAATTTCAAATCGATCTTGATACTCAATAATTTCTCCACTAGATATTTTAACCCAATAGAACCAAATAAATCTAGGTCCTTTTAACATTTGATTTTCATTTTCTATGGTGCAAGTGTTGTGACCAACAGTTCCATTAAAAAAATTAATATATTTTTTTTGGGTATTATATAAAAACGAACCGTTGTCTCTAAAATAATTTTTTCCATTTAGCCATATATCAAGGTGGTTATTGTCAGCCTGGGAGGGTCTATTGGTGTAGTTTGTACATTTAACAACAGTTTTTGATTGATCATTATCATTTAATATAAAGAAACCTCCGTCCGGAAATTTCTTTGTTTTTGATTGTTTTAATTTAACTTTTTTTGATTGCTTAATACCATGCCAGTATAGACTTTCAGTAGAATTAAAAATGGTGTTATTATAAATTAATGTATGTAAGTCATTAATTTGAGGTCTATAATCTCTATAATCACAACTACTAAAATTAAAGAATAATGAACCATCATTAGCACCAACATTTGGTAGGTAGCCTGTTTTAATATCCATCATATCAGTTAAAAATTCTATAGATTTTTTTGCTTTATCATAAATTTTTTTGTCTAAAGGATCGTTATAAATCTTGGAAAATTTAATAGCTATTGTTAACAGTTGAATAACTACCCTGTGGTAATTCGTTGAGTACTGTAAATGAGTTCCATCATCATATATTTGATAATTAATTTCGTTTTCAAACCATTTTTTAGCTTTTTTTGACCAACTTTTGACATCTGGAAAAAAGGGGAAAATTTTACCTGAAATGTAAACACTAAGTGTCTCAGTTATTGCATGATTATTTCTAACTGAAATTCTTGAAAAATTTATGTTTTTGTAGACATGATGGATTTGACAATAGACTGAATGCATTATTTTATGGAATAATTCTTCTGAAAATATTTCAGAATCTTTGTAATAATACAGAGCAAATGTCCAATTTAAAATACGTAAACTTATTTCTTGACTACATACATAATTAGGTCCTTTGTTTATAGGGTTTTTATCTATAAAGTCTTCAATTTGATTAAATACAAATTTGGATTGATCATCACTATGGTGATAATCATAACGAATAATATCATTTAAGAAAGTGAAACGAGATTTTTCCCAAACATATTTTATATCTCCGGCTTCATTGGACAAATCTTTTATTTCTGACCAATGTTTATTAATATCATATTTATATTTAGATATTGGATTGGTAATCCAATCATAATCTAATCCAATATCAATTTTTGATTTACTAAAAAAAAGATATGTACCCTTTTTAATATTTTCGAAAATATTTTGAAGTTCTTCTGTTGGTTTTTTCTCTAGACCGTTAATTTCCTTTCCATGAAAAAAGAAAGGTGGTAGATTTTTTTTCCAAACTTCAAAACTAATATATTTTTTTTGCTCAATGTTAGTAGGGAAAACTATTTTTTTCCACCCCAATTTAGTTTTTATGATGTATAAAATCCTAAAAAAAACATATACCATTCCCATGTTAGAAATTAAGTCAAATATTCTTTTGATTTTTTGTATGATCATCAATTCTTAGTTATAATCTAATCTACAGTTACCCATGAACCTTCTTTTAAACTTTGAATAGCAGCAAAACTTGCTTTAGTTACGTTTATTAATTCATCATAAGGTATTAAGTCTACAGAACCTTGCTTTATCTTCTTTACTATTTGACCAAACTGTGCTTTATGTCCTTTATCTAATTTTGTTTTTAATTTTGAAAAACCTTTAACTCCATATCCTGAAGTCTTTATGAAATTATCCATTATTAATACTTTTTCTTGTGAAAAAACTTCTAAACGTTCCTTTGAATAAGACTTTGATCCGTTAGAAAAATAATTTATAACTCCTGATGAACCATTTTCCATTTTTACTAAAATAGAGGCATTGTCGGTATTTTCTGAAGGGTTTTCTCCCACAGCATTAATGCAAACTGATTTTATTTTACTTCCTGATAAAAATACCATAAGATCTAAATAATGACAAGCTTCACCAATAATCCTTCCACCTCCAATAAGCATATCGTGAACCCAAACATTTGCGGGAATATTTCCCGCATTCATAGTTGCAACTATATTCATTTGTGCATCAGCTACTGTAGATTTTATCTTAAGTATGTGAGGTGAGAATCGACGGTTAAATCCAACCATTAATGATCCATTACTATTTTTGTATGATTCTTCTATCTCTTTTAGCTCATCATTATTGAGGGCTAAAGGTTTTTCAACAAAAACATGCTTTCCTTTATTCAAAGCCTTAATTACCATTTCTGCGTGTAAATTATGACGAGTAGTAATCATTATTAAATCAACATCTTTATCATCTAAAACTAATTCATAATCTGTAGTACTTTGTGATATATTATATTTTTTAGCTAAAGCAGTCCCATTGATACCTCCAGAAGACACTATATATTTTATATTTGCTTTAGTCTTTTTTAAAGCTGGCAACATGGTCATCTTGGTAAAATTCCCTGAGCCAATTATTCCTATTATACCTTTTGTGAATTTTGAATTATTTTTATTAACAACTATAGAGTGTTTTGGGGAATTAATTTCTTTATATTTAAAAATAGAGGCTATTGACTTAGAATTACCGATATCTCCGTACACTTTATTAAAATCTTCCAATGGAACTAATTCTGAAATTAAATCTTTAACTACTAGCTTTCCTGATGAAATTAATTGTAATATAGTTTCAAAATTTCTTTTTTCAGTCCAACGCACAAATGGTAATGGATAATCAATTCCTTTAAATTCATAGTTATCATCATAGCGACCAGGGCCATAAGAGCAAGAAACCTGAAAACTCAATTCTTTTTCATAAAAGTCTGCTCTCGAAATATTTAAACCTATTACACCAACTAATACAATTCTCCCTCTTTTCCTACTCATATTAGCAGCCTGTGAAATAATTTCGTGTGTTTTAGCTGATGCGGTAATTAAAACCCCATCAGCACCTATATTGTTAGTTTTATTATTAACAAAATTAACTGGATCATTTCCTTTTAAGGGATTAAATGCAATTATACCTTTAGAATTAGCGATTTCTACTTTTGAATCATCTAAATCATAACCTATTACTTTACATCCGTTGGCAATTAGCATCTCTGCTGAGAGCAGCCCTATCAAACCTAAACCAATTACAACAATAGTTTCACCTATTGTTGGGTTTATTAAGCGGATACCTTGCAAACCAATTGAACCTATCACAGTAAACACAGCCTCATCATCCGAAATATTGTCTGGTATATGTGCAGCTAAATTTTGAGGTATTAATACAAACTCTGCATGTTGCCCATTTGAAGCTACCCTATCACCAACTTTAAAATCAATAACACCTTCACCAACTTTAATTACTTTACCTACATTGCAATAACCTAATGGCAGTGGTTGTTCCAGCTTATTAAAAACAGTTTCTAAAGTCGGTATAAGACCTTCTGTCTTTATCTTATCTAGTACCATTTTAACCTTATGTGGTTGTTGTCTAGCTTTTTGAATTAATGATGCTTTCCCAAATTCTACAAGCATTTTTTCTGTACCTAAAGAAACTAAACTTCGAGTCGTTTGAATTAATAATTGACCAGGTTTTACAGTGGGTGTGGGTAATTCTGCAAGTTCTGTAATTCCAGTTTTAAAGGATTGAAGTATTTGTTTCATATTTTTAACATGGTTAGGTTTTTAATAATTTTTTATTGAAGCTAAAATTTATAAAATTTTTCTCATCTTAATTACTGCCTCTTTAATTGTAAATTTTCTAAGTACCTTTTTACGAGCATTAATTGCCAAATTCATTCTTAAATCATTGTCATCAATTAAAATTTCTAATTTTTTTACCAACTGATTAATATCTTTCGCTTTGAAAATCAATCCGTCTATTCCGTCATCAATAATATCGTCCATTGCACCTACATTACTTGCAATAACTGGAAGTTGAGCAGACATGGCCTCAATTAAAGAGTTTGGAAATCCTTCAAAATGTGATGGTATAATAAAAATATCTGACTTGATATAAGCATTGAGCTTTATTTCTTTATTCGCCCAACCTAATAAACAAACATTTTTTTCTAATTTATTATCTCTTATGATTTTTTTTATTTTATTTTTCAAGGAACCATTTCCATATATTCTACAAACAAAATTTTTATATTTTTTTTTTAAAATTATTAATGCACCTAGAAAATCCAAAACACCTTTGTATTCCTCTAACCAACCAACATATAATAAATTTATATTTCTATTGTTGTTTTTATAAGTAACTGAACCATACAACTTTGGGTCAATCCAATTATTTATAAGAATAAATTTTGAACTGTTCATTGGATCCATTTTACTATAAAAATTAATCCAAAATTTGCCTTGACAAATTATAAAAGTTGCATTTCTTATTACCTTTTTCATATACCATTTCATAAATAAAGAACTCTTATAATCAACCAAAGACAGTCCAGATCTTGGGGCAAATAAAATTTTTTTGAAAAGAACATTAGCTATTATTACATAGAGACCTTTTTCGATAAAACTAAAAGAGTTGCTTGAAAAAATTAAGACTCCATCGACTTTCTTAAAAATAATATTAAATAAAAATTTCATTAATCTAAATATTGCATAGATGAATCTAACCCATATTGGAGGTACAGGCACAGAACTAACAGTTGAGTCGATTTTGATAAAATTATATTCATTACCTAGTTCAGATTCAATTAAACTGGTACACGCAAAAAGGACACCTCCAGTACTTCCATCTGTATTGTCTTTTTTGAAGGCACCTACAAAAAGAATATTTTTCATTTTATATTATTCTTATTTATCCAAATACATAAAATCAAAGTTTTCCATAATAAAAAACCATAGTTCCCTTTTTCTTTTTTATGTATGTTAAATATTTTTAAAACCTCTTTTTTATCAATGAAATAAGCTGCCTTTTCAGTGGATATTTGTTTAATAAAATAATCACTAAGTGATGTTCTAAGCCAATATCCATATGGGACACCAAAACCTTTTTTTGGACCATACAAAATATCAGAAGGAAGTTCATCCTCAAATGCTTTTTTTAGTAAATATTTTTGAATACCATTTTTTGTTTTGAGATTAGATGGCAAGCTCAGAGCAAATTCAGATAATTTTTTATCCAAAAAAGGGATTCTAATTTCAATAGAATTTGCCATAGTAGATTTATCAACTTTTTCAAAAAAAGTATCTTTTAAAATTATTTGAGAGTCTGTGTAAAACAAAGCTTGACTATCATCAATTTCATCATGATAATCATTATATACTTCTTTATATCTTTTAAAGGGGTCTAAATTTTGGACCTCGTTTTTTATTGATTTACTAAATACTCTATTTGGATTTGAGTATTTAGACTCCATTGTCAATAGAAGTGCATTTCTTAGATACTGTTTTTTTTCCGTAATTGCATTTATAAATCTTTGGATTCTTAAAACTTTTGTATTATCTGATTTTATAAGATCAATTAACCAAGGTAAAAATGAAAAAAATTTCCATTTCCTACTTTTAATTGTATTATATCTACTGTAACCTCCGAAAAACTCATCACCTCCATCTCCTTGTAAAATAACCTTTATTTTACCCTTTAATTTTTTTGTGACTAAATACAGTGGTATGTTCGCTGCATCTGCAAATGGTTCATCGTGAGACATATCTAGCGATTCTAAAACCTTTATTAAATCCTTTCCGTTTATTTTTAATTCAGTATGTTGAGTTCTATACTTTTTTGCAATTTTAGCAGCAAGACCTAATTCATTGGTGCCTTTATCATAATCAAAACAAATACTATAAGTTTTAACTTTACTTTTTGAATACTTTGATGCATAGGCGGTAATTGCAGAGGAATCAATTCCTCCACTTAAAAAAATACCAACGGGTACATCACTTATTAAATGTCTTTTTACACTTTCACCAAACAAAACTTTAATTTTTTTTATAGCATCTTCTTCGGATATCTTTTTTTGGTTTATTTTGTTAATACTAAAAAACTTTTTCTTCTCAATTTTATTTTTTGAAATTTTGAGAATAGTTCCAGGCCCTAGTTCAGAAATGCTCTGGAAAAAAGTATTATTTCCTAATGGATTGCCAAACCAAATATATTCAACAAGAGCTTGTCTATTAATATTCAGAGGAATATCTTTTATTTTTAGTATTGCCTTTTTTTCAGATGAAAAAACAATTTGTTTATTATCAACATGGAAATATAATGGCTTAATTCCAAACTGATCTCTAGCAAGTATTAATTCTTTTTTTAGTTTATCGAAAATGGCTAATGCAAACATGCCATTAAATAACTTGAACGCATTACAACCATACTTTATAAATGCTTTGAGTACAACCTCAGTGTCCGAGCTCGTGCTAAAACTTATCCCATTAATGGAGAGTTGTTTTTTAATTTCTCTAAAATTATAAACCTCACCATTAAAAACTATTGTAAATCTATCATTTTCACAACTCATTGGCTGATTAGCATCTTGAGACAAATCAATAATACTAAGTCTGCAATGACCAAAACCAACATTGTCAATTATTTTTATTGAGCTGTGGTCTGGTCCCCTATGCCTTAAACTGTCATTCATTTCACTCAGTAAATTTTTATCTAATTCACCTTTAAAACTATAAATGCCAGAAATTCCACACATAATTATTTTTTATTCTGAATTATATTTTTGTGATTAACGTTTATAAATAAAGCAATAACTATCAAAAAGATTATTGATAATCCATTTCGAGCATATATAAATTCCTCTTTAAATTCATAAAAGACATATACTAAAACCAATATTTTAGTGAAATAGTGATTTTCTTTGTTTTCTATTTCTGATTTATAAAGAAAATATATAATTAAAAGATAAGGGCTGTAATAAAAAAATGAACCGAGAACTCCATACTTATAAATACTTAAATTATATCCCATGTCAGATACATCGGTAAATATATAATTTGAAAAACTCAAATCTCCTAACATCAATTGAACTAAATTTTCAGGTAACGTAAATGAATTAAATAGATATTTAATAGTTGAATTGGAACTAAGGCCTATTTCATCTGACAAATCTAATAACCTACTTAAATTAAATTCATAAAAAATATTATTTGTTGTAGAGATTAGATTTTCAATGGATGATAAAATATTTGAATAAAAAATAAACGGTAAAAAAACAAGAGCTATCAATAATAATCTAAAACTTGATTTTGAAAATTTAAAAAAAATCAAAAATGAAAATGGAATAATGAAAAGTCCAGATCTACCAGTAATAATTATAGAAAAAATTATTATTGGAAAATATATTACTAGTTGATAAATATTAATTTGTTTTTTTTTAAATAAATATGGGAGAAGTAATAATGAAATGGCTTGAAAAACTGAAGCTAATGCACCGCCAGAAAGATAAAACCCACCCATCCTCATTAAACTTTGGTAATGAATATCACTAACATTATCAAATAAAATCAGTGAGATAAAATCTCTAAATTCAGGTAAAAATAATTGTAAAATCATAATAATTGAATTGAAGAGAAGAATGTGTAAAATTCCATTAACTATGAGTTCAAAAAAATTATCTGGATAATATTTTCTGAAAAATTTAACTAATGCCAGAGCACCAAAAAAAGTAATTAATATTTTGATTGGTCTTACAAGAGCAACCAAAAAACTGGAATCACCACTTTTTGTAACTAAAGCGAGTGGAAATCCAATGATAATGATGTAAAAAAGTGGTAGGAAAGTAACGTATGAAATTTTTTTTACGTAGTAATGTTGCTCAATATAACCAGTATCACGATTTAAAAGAACAAGTCCAACTGAGGTTAATAGTATAATATCAAAAAAAATTCCTAACGGAGTATTTGGAACGGGGCCTAAAATAAATAGAAATAAAAAAATCCAAATAATATTTTTCACAATAATTATGTATTGTTATATCTTTTTTTTAATAGTTTTCTATGCTCAATTAATTCACTTTTAGTAAATCTGTTTTTTAAAACTTTTGCAGGAACACCACCAACAATAGTATTTTTGGGAACATTATTTAAAACTAATGAACCTGCTGCAATAACAGAACCTGTTCCAATTTCAACTCCTTTAAGTATTGTAACATTTGATGCAATCCATACATCGTCTTGAATTATAACTGGTAGATCATTTTCTGGTTTTTTTTCTTTTACATCAAAAATATAAAAACCCTTTTCGTAAATATTATGGTCACCCCCCATAATAGTAACGTTAGGGCCAAATAATACTTTATTCCCAATTTTGATTTGACTTACTGAAGCACTAAATGTAGCATTAGGTCCTATATATACATCATTCCCGACAGAGATTGTATTATAACTAAAACTACTGAAAGGATCAAATATGAAATTATTTCCATAGTTTTTAAATTGTTTTTTTAAAATAATCATAAGAATTCTTCTAATAATTTTAAAAGAGAATAGGTATAATTTACCAATTAGAAATTTTATCTTCATTAATTTAAGTGAATATTAGATTAGTGATTAATTAAAAATTTTTTAGAAAAAATAAACAAGCCATAGTAGAATCTTAAATTTAAAAAATAAAAATTTTTTCCAAATATAAATAAGTTTTTCAGTGCTTTTAAAGCTCCAATATTTGGATTAATATTTCCAACATACTCAATCAGTAATCTATAATTATGGTGATAAGACAATGATTTTTTATATTCATCTTCTTTTATTTGGTTTTCATTAAAAAGTATTTTCAAAGCATTAAGTTGATCATTAATACATTTATTCCTGTGTACTTTGGTTAGACTTTTTTCATGCTTTCTATATCCACCCAAAACGATTTTTAAGATATGATACCTGTTTTTATTTTGTAGTAAATCGATTACCAATTTCCAATCTGATGCATATGGTAATCTATCATCATATTTAGTATTAAAATATTTTGTGTTGTACATTAGACTAAATGCCACACATAACATACCATTATGAAGCCACTTATTATATCCTAAACCATTCCTGTTCCATTTGATTGTTTTTCTTTTGGAAAGGATTTTTGATTTTGTATCAATTATATTTACATCATGACCACAAATTGCATAATTTGGATTTTTGGACATAAAATTATATTGATTCATAATTTTATGTTTATAAAAAATATCATCACCGCCCGTCAAAACAAAAAATTTTGATTTTACATAAGATATAGCTTTGTTATGATTAGCTGTAACGCCTAAATTATAATTATTATAATAAATATTTAATCTCGGATCTTTTATTTTTGATAAAATTGATCGGGTTTGATCTGTGCTATTATCGTCAAAAACTTTAACACTAATATTTTTGTATGATTGATTTAAAATTGATTGAATACATTCTTCAATAAATCTATCTTGATTATATGATAAAACAACAATATCTATTTTTTCCATATTTTAGAAAGGACGTCTGAAATTAAATTAGATCTATCTTTTAAATTTTTAAAGGAATAATAACTTGAGATAAAAATGAAAACCAAGCCTAAAATATACCAATATCCTGCAATAATAAAATCATAATAATTTATAATTAATAGGCTAAATGACATCAATAACTGAAAAATTAAAATTTTAATGTAATCCGTTTTGGGTTTAAAAAAATATTTTACTCTTGCATAGTAAGAAACCTGAAAGAAATATAAAATATTTGAAAAGATGAAAGCAAAACCTAACCCGGTTAAACCCCAATACAAATAAAAAATCATATTTATTGCAAGAAAGTAAATATTAAAAAATAATTCATTTTTAAAAAATAGCTTAGAATTCCCCTTCGCTAAAAATAAATAAGCAATTGACCAACTCATTGTCCTAAAAAAAACTCCAATTGTTAAAAGTTGGATTAATGTATCAATATATAAAAACTCACTCGAGTAAAGTATTTGAATAAAAGGCTTTATAAAGACTATTAAAATTATTAAAATTGGAGATAATAAAATTAATGACAGTATAGACTGCTGATTAACAAGCTGATTTGACTTAGTATTATTTTTTATTTTTGAAAGTCTCGGAAAGTAATCAATTGCCATAGCTTTAAATATTAGATTTACGTAATTATTTACTATCGCAATAGCAGCAAGGTATAAACCCACTTCAAAAATATCTCCATTAATTTTAATAAAAATTTGTATTAAGAATGAAGCAATAATTATAAGTAAACTGCTCATACTATAAACAAAGCCCATTTTAAGAACATCGTAACCATATCTAATGTGTTTTATACTATTTTCAAATATGTTAATTTGATCCTTTTTATTAATTATATGACTAGTAAGAAAATAAATGATTGCCGTGATAATCAATGATGGAACAATACCTTCTAGTTCAAAGAAGTAATAAATTGGGATAGATAATAATAAACCAAATATACTGCTGTAAATAGTTGACTTTGCAAAATCTTTTTGCTTTCTGTATGCTCTTAAAAAAGAATTATTACCATTACTCAGTTGATTAAAAAATACAAAAAATGATAATAAGCTAAATGAAATTATATATTCAAAATTTTGAAAAGTAATGGCACTTAAAATAGGTGAAAATAAAATCATTAAAACAAATCCAATAATAGAGGAAAAAATAATAAGTGATTTATAAATCATAGATGACTCACTTTTCTTTTTCTTTTCAGAACTATTAGATGCTAAGAATTTTACACCACTTACATCAAGGCCAGAATTTGTAAATGATGTAACTATCCCAGTTGATGTAGTTAACAGACCATACAAACCGATACCAACAGGACCTAGTAAAACTGCTAAAACCTTTGATCTTATGATCTGTATTAAAATTTTTATAAATTCAACACCACCAAAAAGAGTAGTACTTTTTAATATTGTGTCGAATGATTTTTTTTCATTCATGTTGATTAACTAAATCACAAATAATATTAATTTCTCTTATACTTACTACAGGGCTAATAGGAAGGCTTATAATTTCACTTGACATTATTTCAGTTTTTTTGTAATTACCAATTTTTAGACTTTTATAAGGCTCATTTAAATGCGCGGGAATTGGATAATGAATTAATGTTTCAACATTATTTTTCTTAAAAGATTTAATTAGCTTTTCTCTATTTTTTACCCTTATTACAAACAAGTGCCATACATGCGAATTATGATCGTTTATTTTTGGTAAAATATTTTTATCTTTTATTTTTTTCAGGTATTCAGCAGCAATTTTTCTTCTAATTTCAATTTCATTTTTTAGATATTTTAGTTTAACATTCAAAAATGCTGCTTGGATTTCATCAAGTCTAGAATTAAAACCACGGTATTTATAAATGTATTTACTCTCAGAACCATAATTTCTTAATGATTTGATTATTTCAAAAATAGACTTGTTATTAGTTGTTACTGCACCTGCATCACCTAGTGCGCCAAGGTTTTTTCCTGGATAAAAACTATGTGCAGCAACTTCGCCTATACCTCCACTTACAGAACCATTATAAACTGCACCATGAGATTGTGCAGCATCCTCAATTAATTTCAAATTATATTTTTTACTTAAATCAAGCATTTTATCATCAATGGAAATTTGACCATACAGATGAACAGTTAATATACCCTTAGTTTTTTTAGTTATTTTACTTTCAATTTTATTAGAATCGAGATTGTAAGTTTTAAAGTTTGGTTCAACTAAGACAGGCCTGAGACCATTGTCAATTATTGCCATTACTGTTGCTATGTAAGTGTTAGTAGGAACAATAATTTCATCACCTGATTCCATTTCACCGTTTTCAATATACGCTCTCAATATTAATTTCAAAGCATCTAAACCACTCGCTACACCTATGCAATATTTAACACCACAAAATGATGCATACTCTTTTTCAAAACTTTTTAATTCATTTCCAAGAATATACCATCCAGAATCAATTACACGGTTAGCTGCAATTTTAAGCTCTTCTTGATATTTTTTATTAATTTTCTTAAGGTCTAAGAATTTTATCATTTTTTAAAAATTTATACATTTCATTGTCTTTACTTTCAACTAAATCAAAAACATTAGTTCCAAACAAATCTATGCTATGTTTATTTGCATTATTATTAATTAATATTTCTAATATTTCAAACTCTCTGCTTTCTTTGACTACTAAAACAGCATACATTAATGCACTTTTTTTATTGTAATCATAAGCATTACAATTAGCGCCATTTTCAATTAAAAATTTTATACAATCAAATGAAGAGTTTATAATTCCAATTAATAAAGCTGTTTGTCCTTGATTATTTTTTTGTTCTAGGTCTAAATTAGTGAGACCTATAATTTTTTTAAGTTCATTTAAATCGTTTGTTTTACAGCTTTCCCAAAAATACTCGTAAGGGTCTTCCCACAAATAAATATCATAATCTATCGTGGATAATATGTATTTAAATTCATTGATTTTTTTCAGATTACCAGCTTTGTATTTTGATCTTTTTTGAGAAATTTTCCATTTACCTATATTTAAATTATTAATTTTTGGCAACTGGAATTCTCTGAAATAATATGCCCTTAATGATTTATCAATTTGAAAAGAAGTTTGTAATAAATTGATTTTAAGGTTTTTATAATCAATTGAATCTTTTGAAAAATATGATGAATTTTTAATTTTTTGTCTAAATGGACTAATATTTTGATTTATTAAATTATTCAGATTTTTTTTTACCAATAATGTACCCTTTTCAATATATTTTAAATAGAGTGATTTGGCAGTTTCATCTATTGAAAGTTTAAAACTTATTTGATCAATAATATCACCCGTATCAATTCCATTATCAATCAAATGTAATGTTACTCCACTCTTTTTCTCACCATTAAGAATTGGATGGGCTGACGTATACATTCCTTTATATGAGGGTAAATATGAAAAGTGGATATTATATAAATATTTTGTTTTAAACAGATTTGTATTTATTATTCTGTCAAATTCCAGTGATAAGAAAATCACATCATTCATTTTGTAAACATCTTCCAATTTTAAGATTTTTACTCCCCAAAGCTTGGCAAAAAAACCTAATGATTTCTGAAAACTATTTTTAAAATTTTCATTTCTGTTTAAAACAACAAAACAATTAATATTACTAAGTTTCTTTATTTCTTTGAGAATATCAACCGCAATATCATTTTTACCTGCAACTATTATGTTCATTTTTTTTCTTCAATAAAGTCTGAATATGTTCTAATGTAATCTTCTTCAAGGTAAAAATCAGATGCCATTACCAATAGAATTGATCCTGATGAAAAATTTCTTATCGATCTCCAAATTCCAGGAATTATGTGAAGTGCTTGATCGGGTTTGTTAAGAAAAAAGCTTTTTTTAGAGTTTCCATCATCTAAATCAACATCAAAAGAACCGCTAGCTGCAACCAAATATTGATTAAGATTATAATGAGCATGTCCACCTCTAGATTCTCCACTTGGAACATCGTATAAGTAATAAATTCTTTTGATTTCAAAAGGTATATTTTTATTATTTTGTAGAACAGTTATACTTCCAGATATATTTTTAATTTTAGTAATGTTATAAATTTTGCAATCAAATACTGAATTAGACTTGAAACCCATCTTTTAATTTTTTAAAATCTGTAAAATTTGTTATATAATCTTTTTTATCAAAAGCAATTGATGAAACAATTAAAGCTAAAGAGTTAGTTGAAAAATTAGCAAGAGTTCTCCATACCATATTAGGTACATAAAGACCATTAAATGATGTATTTAAATTAAATCTTTGTTCAGTAATTCCATCGTTAAGAATTACATCGAAGCTGCCTGACAATGCAATAATGAACTCATTTGATTCTTTAAATGCATGACTTCCTCTAATTGCTCCTCCAGGAACATCGTATATCCAATAAGCTCTTTCAATTTTGAAAGGGATTTGATTTTTATTTTCAAAAAAACTTAAATTTCCTCTCTCATCTTCAATTTTAGGTAGTTGTTTTAAACAGACTTTATCGATCATTTTTCAAAATATTTTTTAAATAAAGTCCATATCCACTATTCCCGTACTTTTCTATACTTTCCAGTAATTTGTTCTTATCAATAAAACCATGCAAATAAGCTATTTCTTCAACACAAGAAATTTTTTTACCAGTTCTCTTTTCAATTACTCTAACAAATTCATTTGCATCATCCATTGCTTCAACAGTTCCAGTATCAAACCATGCCATACCACGATTCATTACAACAACATCTAATTCGCCATTGTCCAAGTATTTATTATTGATAGATGTAATCTCCTTCTCGCCTCTTTTTGAAGGTTTTACTTCCTTTGCATATTGAACTACCCTGTTATCATAAAAATATAATCCAGGAACAGCATAATGGGATTTTGGATTTTTTGGCTTTTCATCTATTGAAATCGCTTTAAAATTTTCATCGAATTCAACTATACCATATCTTTCAGGATCTTTAACGGGGTAAGCAAAAACTGTAGCACCACTTAAAGAAGTTTTTCCTCTGATTAACTTTCCAAAACCACTTCCATAAAAAATATTATCACCTAAAATTAATGCTACACTTGATTTACCAATAAAAGATTCTCCAATTATAAAAGCTTCTGCTAAACCATTGGGTTGATTTTGAACTTTATAATCTAATTTACAACCAAACTGTGATCCATCCCCTAAAAGTTTCTTAAAAGAGTTTAAATCATGAGGTGTAGTAATTATTAGTATATCTTTGATTCCAGCCAAAATCAATACCGATAATGGATAATATATCATCGGTTTGTCATAAATAGGAAGTAGTTGTTTACTAACTGAAATTGTAAGTGGGTAAAGTCTTGTCCCCGATCCACCAGCTAAAATAATTCCTTTCATTTATTTAAGGTTTAAGTATTTCTTTGTTTTTATTTTTTGAATCCAAATTTTATTTTTTAAATACCAATCTATTGTTTGTGATAATCCATTTTCAAATAACACATCCGGTCTCCACCCTAAGTCATTTTGGATCTTATTAGCATCAATAGCATATCTTAAATCATGACCTGGCCTGTCCTCAACAAATTTTATTAATTTCTTAGAGGTTCCTATTTTTCTTGATAATTTATTGTCCATTAATCGACACATTAGTAAAACTAGATCAATATTTTTCCACTCATTACCCCCCCCTATATTGTATGTTTCTCCTATTTTACCATCGTGAAAAATAGTATCAATTGCAGATGCATGATCTAATACATACAACCAATCTCTTGTATAATTTCCATCACCGTATACTGGCAAGAATTTACCTTCAATTATATTAGAAATAAATAACGGGATTAATTTTTCTGGAAATTGGTTAGGGCCATAATTGTTTGAACAATTACTAATTACAAATGGAAAATCATATGTCTCACCATATGCTCTAACAAAATGGTCAGAGCCTGCTTTGCTTGCCGAATATGGTGAATTTGGACTGTAAGGAGTAGATTCTGTAAAATACCCCTCAGTTCCTAATGAACCATAAACTTCATCTGTACTAACATGATAAAATAATTTATTTTTGAAGTCACTCTTCCAGTACTTTTTACATGAATTAAGCAAAACTAAAGTTCCTAATATATTTGTTTTTGCAAATAGCAATGGGTCTTCAATAGATCTGTCAACATGGGACTCAGCAGCTAAATGAATAACTGAATCAAAATCATATTTTTGGAACATTTTATCAATAAAATCATGATCACAAATGTCCCCATGGATAAATTTGTAGTTATTTTTACTTTCTATATCATAAAGGTTTTCTAAATTACCAGCGTATGATAAGGAATCTAAATTATAAACCTTATAATGATTATAATTATTAACAAACCTTCGAACAACATGTGATCCTATAAACCCTGCTCCACCAGTAACTAATATTTTCCTTTTCATATAATTATCTATTTTTCCAAAACCAATCCACTGTCTCCTTCAACCCCGATATTAAATCTTTTTTAGCTTTGTAATCTAAAAGTTTTTTGGATTTAGCTATTGATGCATGAGAATGACTGACATCTCCCTCTCTGGGTGGGCCAAAAGTTGGCTCTATTTTAAAAATGTTTTTATCAAATTTTCCTAATAAACTCCTAATTAATGTAAACAAATCTAATAATGTTGTTTTTTGTCCACATGCAACATTATAGACCTGATTGAAAGCACTAGTTTTTTGTGTAATAATTGACAAAATATTCATTTCTATTATGTTATCAATGTGAGTAAAATCACGAGAAAAACTGCCATCTCCATTAATTACTGGGGACTCGTAATTCATAAGTTTTTTGATGAATATTGGTATCACGGCAGCATATGGTCCACGAATATTTTGTTTTTTACCAAAGACGTTGAAGTATCTTAATCCTATTGAATCTAGGTTATAATTTTTTTTGAAATTATTAGAATAAAGTTCATTGACTAATTTTGTAGTAGCATACGGCGAAAGTGTTTTACCTATTTCATTTTCGATTTTTGGAAGTGTGTTAGAATCACCATAAACTGATGAACTACTTGCATAAATAACTTTTTTTACATTATTATTTTTTGATGCAATAAGAATATTCAGGAATCCTGTTATATTAACGTCGTTACTTTCTTTTGGATTAACTATTGATCTTGGAACCGAACCTAGTGCTGCATTGTGAAGGACATAATCAATTCCAAAACATGCAAGCTCACAGTCATTCGTATTTCTGATGTCACCCTCAAATAATTCGAAGTTTTCATTTGTTTTTAATTCAGTGATATTATTAATATCCCCCGTACTAAAATTATCAAAACACCTGACAAAAGCTCCTTTATTTATGATTTCAATACAAAGATTTGAGCCAATAAAACCAGCGCCACCAGTAACCAAAACTCTAATTTTTTTAAAATCAAACATAATCACAGAGTATAATCATAACTATCTTTGTAGAAGTTTTTTAAGTCAAATACAAATGATTTTTTTTTCTTTAAATTTTCCAATCTAACTTCTTTAAACACATCGTGCTGAACACATAGAACTATTGCATCAAATTTCAAATTAGGAATATTCTTTTCTAATCTAATATTAAACTTTTTTTGTATACTGTCTCTATCAGCCCAAGGATCAAAAACTTTTACATTAATCTCAGACTTTTTTAATAAGTTAATAATATCAATAACTTTTGAATTTCTGATATCTGGACAGTTCTCCTTAAAAGTGATACCTAATATCAAGACTGAAGATTTATTCAATTTTTTGTTATTTTTTAAAATTAAATTCTCTACTCTATTAGCAACATAAGATGCCATAGAATCATTTACTTCTCTTCCAGAAAGTATAACTTTTGGGTTGTATCCAACATCCATTGCTTTACTTGCTAAATAATAAGGGTCTACACCGATACAATGCCCACCTACAAGACCAGGAACAAAATTTAAAAAATTCCACTTGGTTGATGCGGCTTCTAAAACATCAAAAGTATTAATTCCAAGGAGACCGAAGATTTTAGATAATTCATTTACAAAAGCAATGTTGATATCTCTTTGTGAATTTTCAATCACTTTTGCAGCCTCAGCTACTTTGATAGAAGAAGCTTTAAATGTTCCTGCAACTATAATCTTTTTATAAATATTATCTATGATTTCGGCAGAGTACTGATTAGAACCAGATGTAACTTTTAGAATTTTTGTTAGTGTATGTTTTTTATCACCGGGATTAATTCTTTCTGGAGAATAACCAACATAAAAGTCTTTATTATATTTCAACCCGCTTATAGTTTCTAATTTAGGAATACAAATTTCTTCCGTAGCGCCAGGATAAACAGTACTTTCAAAAACAACAAAATCATCTGCCTTTAAATAACCAGCAACTAAATTAGTGGCAGAAATAAGAGGTTTTAAATCTGGTTTTTTTAGCTCATTAATCGGGGTTGGAACTGTTACTATATAAAAGTTATATTCTGCTAAGTCATCAGGATTCACAGTTAATCTTAAACCATTTTTTGAGTTTGAATTTAAAGCTTTCTTGAGCTCTTTTGATTTTATTTCAAGTGTTGAGTCATCACCATTATTTAATTCATTGATTCTTTCCTCGTCAATATCAAACCCAATGGTTTTAAAATATTTTGAAAATTCAACGGCCAGTGGTAATCCAACGTATCCTAAACCCACAACAGCAATTTTATATTTATTTATTTTATCCATAAATTCTATTTAAGATTTCAATTATTCTTTTTGAGGTGTTACCGTCCCAGTATTGTGGAATCTTTCCCTTTTTCCATTTGTTATTAACCAATTTTTTTAAGTACTTTTTAATTAAATATGGATTTGTTCCTACCAACTCATTGGTTCCTATTTGCACAGTTTCCGGCCTTTCTGTATTTTCTCTGATCGTAATACATGGTACTCCCAAAACAGTTGTTTCTTCAGTTATTCCACCTGAATCTGTAATAACCCCTAAAGAATTTTTAACCAAATAGTTAAACCTTAAATAGGATAGGGGTTCAATAATTTTAAGATTGTTATAATTTATTTTGAGTTTTTTTAAAATATTTTTTGTTCTGGGATGTGCTGGATATACTAATTTAACGTCATCTGTATATTTAATTATTGTTTCAAGAATTAATTTAAAATTATTTTCTTCATCAACATTAGATGGTCTGTGTAGTGTTACAACCAAATACTTACTTTTTTTTAAATTTAAACTTTTCCATATCTCGGGTTTGACGAGTCTGGAAATATTGTGGAGTAAAGTATCTATCATCACATTTCCAACATAAAATATATTATTTATATCAAAACCAGATTTTATTAAATTATCATTGGCAGTTTGCGAAGTAGTAAAAAAATAGTTTGAAAGAGAATCCGTCACTATTCTATTAATTTCTTCAGGCATGTTCCAGTCAAAGCTTCTAATACCAGCCTCTACATGGCCAACATCAATACCAAGCTTTCTGGCCACTATTGCACAGGCCATGGTTGAATTAACATCACCAAATAAAAGGACTAAATTTGATTTGTTTTTTTTTAGAAATTTTTCAAATGAAACCATGATTTTTGCGGTCATCTCAGCTTGGGAGCCGCCACCACATTCAAGGTTTACTGTAGGGTTTGGTATATTTAATTCATCAAAAAAGTCTTTGGACATTTTCTTATCATAATGCTGACCTGTATGAACTAAATCATATTCAATCATCATATCCTTTTCAATTTGTTTATTAATCTGATCAATTATTGGTGCAATTTTAACAAAATTTGGTCTTGCACCCGCTACTAGAGTTAATTTCATGACTTTTTTCTGACAGATTTATTTTTTTTAATGACAGCGGAAGTAATTTTGGTATCAATATTTATTTTATCACCAAAATATTTTAAAGCAGTAATATCTTTAGGGAGACATGATCCCCCAAAACCAAATTTTCCGTCATGCCCAGGTACATTAAAATGTGAAGGCGAAATTCTTTGATCGGTAATTACTAGTTCAAGTAGTTTTTTGTAGTTAATATCAAGACTTTTACAAAACTCAAACATTTCGTTAGCAAAACAAACTTTGGTTGCCAGAAAAGTATTTATAAAATATTTTACCATTTCACTGGTTTTTGAATCTGTTTCATAAATTTTAGCACTTGGAAAAATCTTTAAATAAAAATTCTTTGCTTGTGTTGTGTCGTTTTTCTTTCCTCCTAAAATAATTTTATTTAATATTGAGAAATCATTAACTGCACTTTTTTCCCTCAAAAATTCAGGATTATGAACTAATCTTAAATTTGTAAAAGTCGAGGATAATAAATTAATGGAGCCGGGTATTATTGTTGATTTTATGACTATAACTCCCTGGTACATGTAGTCATTTAATTCTTCTAACACTATTTTAATTGAAGTTAAATCACATTGGCCATCAGGGCTTGAGGGAGTTGGTAAACAAACAAAAACAATATCTGTTTTTTCAGAAATTTCTATTATTGAAGAATTAGATAAGTGTTCTTTGATGTCATAATGTACAATTTTAAACTTTGTTTTGAATTTTTGAAAAATCGCATTACCAACAAAACCTAAACCAATTATACCTATTGTTGAACTTTCACGAATCAAAACCTAATATTTATAAGAATCGGGTTTGAAAGGACCATTTTTTCTTACCCCAATATACTTTTCTTGTTCGCTGGTCAATAACTCAAGTTTAACTCCCAAATGGTCTAAATGAAGCTTAGCTACTTTTTCATCTAATTTCTTGGGCAGAACATAAACTTTATTTTCATATTTATTGTAATTTTCCCAAAGTTCAATTTGAGCTAAAATTTGATTTACAAATGAACAACTCATTACAAAACTTGGGTGACCTGTTGCACAACCAAGATTAACTAATCTCCCCTCTGCAAGAATAATAATATCTTTACCATTGATACTATATTTGTCAACTTGGGGTTTGATTTCAATTTTACTGGAGCCAAAGTTCTCATTTAGCCATTTCATATTGATTTCATTATCAAAGTGTCCAATATTACAAACAACTGCTTTATCTTTCATTTTTAAAAAATGCTCTTCATTAACTATGTCCTTGTTTCCAGTTGCAGTAATAATTATATCAGAATTTTCAATGACATCGTCTAATCTCTTAACTTCAAAACCGTCCATGGCTGCTTGAAGTGCGCAAATTGGGTCAATCTCTGTTACAGAAACAATACATTTTGCTGACGAGAATGAGGCAGCCGTTCCTTTACCCACATCTCCATAACCACAAACTACAACTCTTTTACCAGCAAGCATTAGATCTGTTGACCTTCTAACTGCATCAACAGCAGATTCTCTACAGCCATATTTATTGTCAAATTTTGCTTTTGTTACTGAATCATTTACATTAATTGCAGGCAATGGTAATCTTCCTGAATTTTGTCTTTCATAAAGCCTTAATACACCAGTTGTCGTTTCTTCAGAAATTCCTTTGATATTTTTTATTAACTCAGGAAATTTATCTATGACCATATTTGTTAAATCTCCTCCGTCATCTAAAATCATGTTTAAAGGATCATTTTCATTTTTAAAAAATAGTGTTTGTTCAATACACCAATTAAAATCTTCATCACTCATACCTTTCCAAGCAAAAACAGGTATCCCATTTGCAGCTACTGCAGCTGCAGCATGATCTTGGGTTGAAAAAATATTACATGAGCTCCAACGTACTTGAGCACCAAGTTCAACTAAAGTTTCAATTAAAACTGCTGTTTGAATAGTCATGTGTAAACAACCAGAAATTTTAGCACCTTTCAAAGGTTTTGTTTTTTTGTATTCCTTTCTCAATGATATTAGCCCTGGCATTTCTGCCTCTGCTAACTCAATTTCTTTCCTTCCCCAGTCAGCGAGACTGATATCTTTGACTTTATAACTTAATCTTGGTTTAATTTTAATACTAGTTTTCATTAAAAAAATTTTTAAAAATTTGAGAAAGCAAATCTACATAATCTAATTTTTCCCAAGGAAATAATTCGACAGAAATTTTATTGATATTTTTATCTAAAAATGAAAAATCTTTTTTGATGTTTTCATATTTTCTTCCAAAATGCCCATATGATGCGGTTTCGGTATAGATTGGAGATTTAAGTCTAAATCGGTTTATAATTTCATATGGTGTTAATCCTATATTTTTCTTTAATATTTCAGCAATTTGAAAATCTGAAATTGACAATTTACTTGTCCCATAAGTGTTGACATAAATACTTAATGGCATATGTTTACCTATAGAGTAGCTAATCTGTATAAGGCACTCTTCAGCAATATTAGCAGCAACCATGTTTTTTGCAATATGTCTAGCAGCATATGCAGCACTTCTGTCTACTTTACTTGGGTCCTTTCCAGAGAAAGCACCTCCTCCATGTGCTCCTTTTCCTCCATAGGTATCAACAATTATTTTTCTGCCAGTCAACCCTGTATCACCGTAAGGACCTCCAATTACAAATTTTCCAGTAGGGTTGATAAAATACTTTATTTTATTGTCGGACATTATCTGATCGTATTCTGGATATTTTTTCTTTATTTTTTCAATTAAAATAGTCTTAATATCATGTTCTATTTGTTTTTGCATTTTATGATCAAGATCAAACTCATCGTGTTGAGTTGATAAAACTATTGATATAATTTTTTCCGGTTTATTAAAACTATTGTATTGAATTGTAACTTGACATTTTGAATCTGGTCTTAAGTATTCTATTTCATTAGTTTCTTTTCTAATTATGGATAATTCTTTTAAGATTTTGTGGGATAAATCAAGTGTAATTGGTATGTATTGAGAAGTTTCATTTGTTGCATAGCCAAACATAATACCTTGATCACCAGCACCTTGTAGTTCCGGTTTTTCTGACTCAACTCCTATTGATATATCAGGGGATTGTTCATTTATATAAACCAATATTCCACAAGATTTATAATCAAATTTGAGATCACTATTATTATATCCAATTTTTTTAATTTGTTCTCTTACAACTTTTTGTATATCAACATATGCTTTTGAATTAACCTCACCAGAGATAATTACCTGTCCCGTAGTCACCATGACCTCACATGCCACTTTAGAGTTTTTATCCAATGCTAAAAAAGCATCCAAAACTGCATCGCTAATTTGATCTGCAATCTTATCAGGATGACCCTCACTAACTGATTCTGAAGTAAAAATATATGACATAATTAAATGCTTCGCCTTTGTAAGTTACATAGTAAAATACAAGATTATGGGTTTTTATTATTAATCTATGCTTTATTAAGCATTAACTTGTAACCTAAATTTTCCAAGGAAATCCAGATTTTATTTTTTGAAATTTTGTTAATAATACCAATTTGATTTCCAAAATTTCTTATACCAACTTTTGTTCCAATTTTGTGATTTGATCCTAAGCTATATTCAATACTTTTTTTCAGTCTATCAATCTCAGAGTCTCTTACAACTGCCTTTTTGCCTAACCATTTCATGTATCCAATAACACCTCTAGATATAAAAACATCATTCAATTTTTTTTCTTCAATACGCACTAATATCATAGAGGGTAAAACAGGAACAAAAACTTTTTTTTTTCTATCACTCCACAATTTATACTCACACTTAACCGGGCAGTATGCTTGAATACCATTCAAAAGCAAGTCTTTTTCAACTTTTTTTTCATGCCTGGGCCTTGTATGTAAAACGTGCCACTTCATTTATTTTTGAAACAGAATTATATTTTTTTTAGGTATCTCCACGTTTAACTGAAAAGAAACATCTCTTTCAATTTTAATTCTTATTTTTTGAGCTAATTGTTCTAAATATTTTTCATTTATATTAGAACCAATAATAATAATTTCAATAATTCCAGTATCTAAACCTTTTGCATAATTTCCAATCAGTAAT
>CACIGC010000006.1 GCA_902586095.1 uncultured Bacteroidota bacterium
GTAAATGGCGTTCAGAAGGCTGATAGGGCCTTTCCAATGCTTGTTACCACCTTATTACCCGTGGGATTAAAAGGTTTAGTAGCAGGTGGTTTAATGGCCGCATTAATGAGTTCTCTGGCGTCTGTATTTAACTCTTGCTCAACGATATTTACAATCGATATTTATAAAAAAATTAGCCCAAATAAATCAGAAAAATTTTTAGTAAATGTTGGAAAAGTTGCAACTGTCGTCATTGTTGGTCTTGGTATTTTATGGATTCCCATTATGGAAAAAATTGGTGGTGGAGTTATGTATCAGTATTTGCAAAATGTTCAGGCGTATATAGCACCACCTGTTACGACTGTCTTTTTACTTGGCATAATCTGGAAAAGAGTCAATGCTCAGGCTTCAATTGTAACACTTTTTGCTGGATTATTTTTATTAATCCTCAGACTCGGTTCTGAAATTTATTATCAACCTGAGATTACCTCTGGATCAGAAGTTGAAGGGTTTTTATTTTTATTCGCCACGATTAACTTTTCTTACATGGCAATTTGGATGTTTGCTTTTTCAGTAGCATTATGTATAACAGTTACTTTGATGACAGCAGAACCCGATTACGAGAGAATAAAAGGTCTATCTTTTGGAACGATCCCAGCGCATTTAAAAATCAATAAACAAAAGGATTACTCAAACATTGATATAGCTCTTTCATTTGTTTTAGTGCTAATCGTTATAGGAATATGTATATTTTTCTCACCAATAGTGTTCTAAATTTGCGTGTAATAGTTTTTATATTGTTAAGTAATCTAATTTTTACTCAAACTAAAAATTCGATTAAAAATATTTTAATTGATAAAGAATACGACTCTGAATCTTTTTTTGTTGGAGCTACAATTGGACACGGTGAGCTTTTGAGACCTAATATTACTCAACTTTTTTTGAATGAATTTACATACTTGACCCCTGCAAATTCATTTAAACAAACAGCAATACACCCCAGACCCGGTGTTTGGAATTGGAAAAAATATGATGATTTTATAGATTTTGCAGAAAAAAATAATTTAATACTTAGGGTTCATGGACCAGTAAGTCCACAAGCATCAAAGTGGGCCAAAAATGATAGTCGAACCAAGGAAGAGTTGCTTAAAAATATGGAAGAATTTTTTACAGAGCTATGTATAAGATTAAATGATGAAAAAACTGTGAAATGGATGGATGTTGTAAATGAAACCGTACTCAGAAATGGTGAGTGGTTCAAGGAAAAACCGGGTGATTCTGCTTGGGAAAATCCATGGACTCAAATTGGTTTGAATGATGATGGTTTTCCAATCTACATTGTAAAAGCATTCGAAATAGCTAATAAATATGCACCAAACGTAAAGTTAGTATATAACCACAATGGTGGTATGGAGAGAAAAATGTGGGAAAAAGTATTAGAAACCATCACATATTTAAAAAATCTGGGATTAAGAGTAGATGGAGTTGGATGGCAGGCCCATTTACGTGATAAAAATGGTGTGGGTTTGGTTAAGGAGGACTTGAATTATTTATCATATTTGATAGATTGGACACATGCCAATTCAATGGAATTCCATGTTACTGAACTTAATTATTGGTTAAATAATGAAAATCCCAAATCTATATTGGTTCAAAAAAGACAGGTTATTTCCTATAATAACATAGTTAACACATTAATATCAAAAAAAAATAATGGTGTTGTCACTCTAAATATTTGGGGTTTATTCGATCGAAAAGGACCTGGTGATTTCCCTAAAAATATTCTTAGTCTATATGATCAAAATGGTAATCCAAAACAATCTTTATATGCTATAAAAAAATCGCTTATCAATGAGAGTACTAGCTTAATTTTTGAAAAAAAATGATGCAAAAAGAATTTTTTTTAGTGATGTTAATTTTTTTCCTTTCATGCTCTGGCTCCAGTAATGATAATTCGGATACTGATATTGATAAACAAAACAGACCGCCTATAGTTCAAAGTTTAACAGTCACTAGTGACGGTTCACCAATTAGTATAGTTTTGCAAGGTTCAGATCCTGACAATGATGATTTAACATATTCAATTGTTACAAATCCAACCAAGGGTTCAATTGATTTATCATCGAATAATGCCACATATACGCCTTCTATTAACGCTTTTGATTCTGACTCATTCACCTACAAAGCAAATGATGGAGAGTTTGATAGTTGTCCGTCATCAAAAAAACTTTCTTCATCAGTACCATTTGATAGCACAGGGTTGTACGAGACTGTTTGTTGAACAAAACTTTGATCACCACCAATTTTATCACCACCCTCTGCAAAATCTGAATCACTGAAAAAAGTTGAAAATCTACCCTCTACCCTTAGACGATCACTTAAATCATAATTAATGTTAAGTCTAATATCGGTTGTTTTGAATGACGAGTTATCAATTAAACCATTTAAATCATTGAAACCAGCTGATAAATAAAAATCTCCATCATCATTACCACCTGAAAATGTGGCTCCAAAACTAGAACTCACACCTTGTTGATAAACCTCATCCTGCCAATTATATAAAGTAGCAGGCGTTGTATCAACAGTGTTGGAGGGAGTTCCATCAGGGTTCGATAAAAATGAAAAAACAGATCCTCCATTAACTACATATCTAGGGGTTTCACCAGCAGCAATTCTTGTAGCATTTGAGTAGTTAGCGTACCCAACCCCGTCGAGCATATCATAAGTTTTTGTTATTTCGCTAATTGTTCTGCTAAAAAATGTATTAAACTTTCCACCAGGTTCGTCAGAAGACCCACTTTTCGTTGTAATTAAAACAACACCATTTGCCCCTCTTGAACCATAAATTGCTGTAGCTGATGCATCTTTTAAAATTTCAATTCTTTCAATGTCTCTAGGATTAATACCATTCAAGCCGCTTTGAGGGTCTTGTCCAGTATTTCCTTGACCACTTCCATCAACAGAAGCGACATCCTCTGCAGCAGATGAAATAATTACACCGTCAACAACATAAAGAGGCTCGTTATTTCCTCTTAAACTACTTGCCCCTCTAATCCTTACACTAACTCCAGAATTTGGGTTTGCAGCATTCTGTGTCACTTGAACACCAGCTGCCCTACCCTGTAAAAGTTGATCCACTGTGGCAGCTTGACGGGATACTTCATCCTCAATCTTGACAGAAGCTACAGAACCAGTTAAATCTCTCTTGAGTACAGTTCCGTAACCAACAACTACTACCTCCTCTAGGGCTTCTGTATCAGGTTGTAATTGAACTGATATTGTGGTTTGATTGCTTACATCAACCTCTTGATTTGTGTAACCGATGTAGGAAACTACAAGAACTTGGTCACCATCTGTTGGAATTGTAATGGAAAAGTTACCATCAAAATCAGAAATTGCACCAATGGAGTCTGATCCTTTTAATTGAACAGTTGCACCAGGAAGAGGTGAACTATTTTCATCATTTATTGTTCCAGTTATAGTTTTTGACTGTGCAAATACTAGTAATGGAAACAACATAAAAACTAATAGAAATCTATTCATGTTTAATAATTTTTGGTTAGTTCGTAAAATTTTCAAGGCTAAATTAATAAAAAATTTACACTAAGAACCCTTAAATTTTAATTATCCATAAAAATTGACTGTATATGATGAGAATATGTTATGTTTTTACATGAAATTGTGACAGATCTTTGATTACAGAACATAAAACTTGAAAAATTAATACATTGCCTAAGAAAATTAATTATTTAAATTTGCGCATCAATCGGTCGCGTAGCTCAGCTGGATAGAGCATCTGCCTTCTAAGCAGACGGTCGCACGTTCGAATCGTGCCGCGATCACTAAAACCTCAGCGCCTTGTTGGGGTTTTTTTATCTGTATATCGGGGCAATCAACATTTAAAAACTGTGGCTATTAAGATTTTAGTCAATTTATAAAAAATACTCAATAGTATCAATTATTTAATAATAATTGGCAGTTATATGGCAGTTATTTAATTAGTAAGAAAAAGAAATATAAACTCAAAATGTTACACAATGTAACACTATAAAAAAAGGGATAATTTCATATATTAGGTTGATAAATAACTTAAATATAATTATATGAACTTAATGCTAACTGCAAGCTGTAAAGATGCTGATGATTTTAAAATAAATGGCTATGAAAAAGTGAAATCAGAGTTTTCTGATTGGTGTGATTCTTCAAAATGTATTTTTTGTAAAATTGATAATCAAAATGTTTTAGAGCTCTTTTTTGATGTAAATCCCCCAAAACTCAAAGAATGGTTGGCTAAAACATCCACTCAACAAATGTTTAAAGAACATAATTTTGTTCCAACAAGATATTCTTTTGAGCCTCTATCAATGTAATCTTTTAACTAATGAAAAAATTAACTTAACTTATTTAAAATGAAACAAATTTGTAGTTGGCATAAAAAATTTACTGAAAAAAAAAGAACACTTTATAGGTTGTCACATTATCAGGTTTATTGGATTTCTTGGGTTAAAGGAATCATAACCGGGTTTATCATTTTATATTTTGTTTAATATGATCAGAAGAAACTTCATAAAATCATCATTGTTATCATCCTTAGTTTCAGTAATACCAAAAATGAGCTTTACCATGAAAAAGATAAGAACCATCCATGTTGGGGTTGGAGGAATGGGGCTCTCAGATCTAAAAGATATTTCAAGTCACGAAAGTGTCGAGGTTGTTGGTTTATGTGATGTTGATAGTATTGCTCTTGAAAAAGCTGCAAAATTTTTTCCACAAGCCAAAAAATTTTCTGATTACAGAATAATGATTGATGAAATGAAAGATTTTTTTGATGCAGTGGTTATATCAACCCCTGATCACATGCACGGACCAATTGCCATTGAAGCAATGGAGAATGAAAAGCATGTTTATTGTCAAAAACCATTATCAAACAACATAAGCGATTGTCGTGAAATGAACAAATTGGCAGAAGAAAAAAAATTAGTTACTCAGATGGGTATTCAAGTTCATTCTTTCCACGATTACAAATTGGCAACCTTGCTTATCAAAGATGGTATAATAGGTAAAGTTGATAAAGTGAGAGCGTGGTCTCCAAAAAACTGGGGATATAATGGAAAAAAACACAAAGCATCAAACTCCATCCCTAATAATTTAGATTGGAATTTATGGCTTGGTGATACAAAGTACAGGGATTATTGTGATGGAGTTTATCACCCGATGATGTGGAGGAAAATGAAAGATTTTGGTTGTGGAACTTTAGGTGATATGGGTGTTCATATTTTTGATACACCCTACAATGCACTAGATCTGGATTCTCCCGTTAGCGTAAAAAATAAATGTAGAAAGCCAAATAATTACAGTTTTCCAGAGAAAAATTATGTTGAATATGAATTCAATAAAACAGAATTTACAAGCGAAAAATTAATTTGGATTTGGGAAGATGGAAAAGGATCCCCAAAAATTTCTAAGGAATTAAAATTACCCAATAATGAAAAACTTCCTTTACAAGGAGTAATGTTTTTTGGAAACAAGGGAAAATTATTATTACCTCATTTTATGGAGAGCCCTAAATTGATTGTAGAAAACGCATATAAAGATTACGATATTAGCAAGTACATAAAGTCTGGAGAAATACAGAAAAACCCAAAAAAAAACTATGAAGAACAGTCTTTTTATCATTATCATGAATTTATTGATAGCTGTCTTGGTAAATCAGAATGTTCTGCTCCCTTCAGCTATGCTTCAAAACTCACTGAAACAATTTTACTTGGTGTAATTGCTGGAAATTTTCCAGGTAAAAAATTAAATTGGGATAGAAAAAATGGAGTTTTTTTAGAGAAAGAAGCAAATTATTTTCTAAAAAAATTTAAAAGAGAATATTAATGCATAATTCAAGAAGAAATTTCATAAAAACAAGTAGTTTAATAGCTGCATCAACGATTACATTCCCTAATCTGTTAGCTAGAAACTTAAATTCCAAATTAAATATTGCATTAATTGGAGTTGGTGGTAGAGGAATTCAAAACTGGCAACCAATTATCAATTCTGAAAATATTGTTGCCATGTGTGATGTGGACGATAACTGGGCATACAAGGCGTTAAATAAAATAAAGGAATTTCATCCAAAGGTAAGGAGATTTAAAGATTATAGAGTAATGTTTGACAAGATGAAAAACATGATCGATGCTGTTATAATTAGTACACCTGACCATACTCATTTTCATGCTGCAATCACAGCAATGGAGTTAGGCCTTCATGTTTGTATTGAAAAACCGCTAGCACACAATATCTGGGAATGCCGGACATTAAAAAAGGCAGCAAATTATTATGGAATAGTCTCACAAATGGCAAACCAGGGGCACACAACTAATGGGATTAGGCAAGTAAAAGAATGGTATGAATCTGGAATATTAGGGGAAGTTCGCGAAGTTCACGCTTGGTTTGGTGAATTTAATTTTAAACCTGGACATTGGTGGGATATGCCAAGTGAATTTCCACCTAAAAAACAAACCATTCCAAAAACTTTGGACTGGGACCTGTGGCTTGGACCAGCGAAAAGCAGAGATTATAACAAAGTTTATGTTCCTAAGTCATGGAGAGGTTTTTTTGATTTTGGGAACGGACAATTGGGTGATTGGTCGTGCCATACACTTGATGCACCTTTTTGGGCTTTAGGTTTGGGTATGCCAAATTCAGTGGTTGGACACGTCCCTAATCCAAGAATTAAAGAGAATTTTGTTGCTGATAAATCGACTGTAGAGTTTAATTTTCCCGCTAATAAAAAAAGAAAATCTGTAAAATTAAAATGGTATGAAGGTGGCTTTAAACCTGAGTTTGATGATGATTTTCCTCTAAAAAAAATACCAAATCTGGGAATGGTTATGATTGGGTCCAAAAAATCTTTAATGACTGGTGGTCGTCCGAATAATCCAAGATTACTTGTTGACAATGAAGAATGGGTTGAATTTCAGAAGAACACTCCGAAACAAACAATCCCAAGAGTAAAATCAGGAGATGAGACACCAATACAAGAGTGGATAGATGGAATTAAAAATGATTTTTTACCAGGTTCAAATTTCAATTATAGTGCAGAGCTAACTGAAATGGCATTAGTTGGAGTTCTATCCCAAAGATTTGGGGGGAGAATCGAATATGATGCAAAAAATATGGAAATTACGAATAGGCCTGAACTAAACAAATTTTTGAAAGAGGAGGCAAGAGATGGCTGGAAAGTTTCGGATTTCTACAACTCATTAAAATAAGAATCTACCCGCGCAATTGCATTTGTTCTTATATCCTCCCAAAATAGATTGATATCACCTTTATGATAATCTTTTAGAAATGAAAATAAAATTGTTTTAAAAAGATTTACTCTGGGCATTCTTAAAAATATGGCATAATTTGTATATTCAATTTTGACTGAATTTTTATAAACTTTTCCATTTATAAAGTACAAACCCTTGTGACTTTTGTAATCGGATGTTTTACTATCATTCCATAATACAGGATTAGAAACCTGACCACCCTTCAACCATTCCAATGGGATAGTTAAATCATATTTTTGATAATTCTTCAAGATTTTAAATGTATTCCATGTTACATATCCTCCAACATCTAGTGGATCTTTCATTAATTTTAAATCATAGAAATCTTCACTAGTAATTTTAGTTCCTGGTAAATACGCTGCAATCAATTTACCTTGTAAATCTTTGCCATCAAAAAAGTCTTTTAATAAAGTTACCGCATGTGCAGCTCCCTGACTGTGACCTGCAATGATAATCGGTTTTCCCTTGTTATATTTTTTCATGTAAACCATGAAAGCAGCCTTTATGTCATCATAGGCTAATTGTAATGTTTTTTCACCACCAATTTTCCAATACCTTTCATCAAAAACTCTAAAATGAGCTTGTCGATAATTTGGCGAGTATAGATTACCAGCATCTTTCCAAGCCGTTGCTTGAAACTTAATTGTTGAATTGAGAAGATAATTTTTAAATTCTTCATCATAGATATCGGAATTCCAATTGGGATTTTTTTTGTCTGAAAACAATGTTGGAGCTATAAAAAAAACATCAGCTCTTTTTTTACCATCATTATCCTCTAAAAAATCATTTTTTTCAATATGATCTGGGTGAACAAGCCAAGAGCTTAAATTATTGTAGTCAGGACTAGTAACTGCTTTATACTGGTCATGATTTATAGACTTGTAAATGATTTCATTGTTTGACTCTTTTAATAATCCACAGGAACAAAAGAAAATGGTCAATAAGAGAGTTAGCTTAAATTTCATAATTTTATCAAATATTCAAAAACCTTATTTTAATATGATCAAATTCAAGACCAATTTTAATTTAACATTTCTTTTTTCAACAATACTATTAATTTTTTATTCATGTTCTAACAACAATGAGAAAATTTCTTTACATAAAGTTGAGGGTTCTCCAGCATATGATAATTCTTCAATTGCGATAAAAGACATAAGTAATGTGGGAGACAATTTTATTTTTTCATTTGATATTAATAATTATGAACTTGGAACTCAAACCAAAAAAGATTTTGATTATAATTTAGCTAATTCAGATCTAGGTCAACACATACACTTTATTGTTAACAACGGCCCCTACTCTGCTCATTATGTAGATAATTTCGAAACAAAACTTACAGATGACAATAATGTTATTCTAGCTTTTTTATCGAGATCTTATCATGAATCAGTTAAAAATCCTAATGCCTATATTTTGACTCAAATTGGAGACACAAACAATATTGACTTAGAAAATGAGTTTATTTTCTACAGTAGACCAAAAGGAACATACAAGGGATCCGATACAGAAAAATTATTGCTTGATTTTTATCTGGTTAATACTAGTTTGGATCCTGAGGGTAATAAAGTAAAAATATTAATTAGACAGAATGATAAAACTCAAGATTTTTTAGTTGATGAATGGACACCGTTCTACATTGAAGGTTTAGATAAGGGGGAGGTTTCTATCACACTTGAACTATTGGATAATGATGGTGAATTAATTGAAACTCCGTTCAATCCATCTAGCAGAACAGTCGTTTTAGAGTAAATTAATTTAAAATCTTCTCTTGAAATTATTTTTTTCCAATTCCTGAAGCTGATCTAATGACATTACTTTTAAGAATGATTCGTGCTGCTCAATTGCGTATTCGATCTTTTTAACAATTTCATCCACTGTTTCTTTATCATAGTCTATATCCATTGGTTTTTTTATCTCCATGGATTGCAGTATGTCTTTCTTTTTCACCCTCAAACCCTTTTTGTCAAAAGATCTTCTAAAACCATCAATTACTATAGGTACAACGATCGGTTTAAATGTTTTTATAATGTGTGCAGTACCTTTTCTAATAGGTTTGAATGGCGTAGTTGTTCCTTGTGGGAAGGTTATTACCCATCCATCATTTAGTGCTTTTCCGATATTTGATATATCAGACAAATTTACCTTTCTAGTAACATCTTGCCCTTTTTTCCTCCATGTTCTTTCAATCGAAACCGCGCCAGCGTATGCCATAATTCTTGGCAATATTCCTGATTTCATTGTTTCCTTGGCAGCAATGAAATATATCTCAAGTTTCGGGTGCCATATATAGCCAAGGTTTTTAATTGAGTCAACCCTCCCACTCAAACTTGCATTAAAGACATGAAACATTGCTACCACATCAGCAAAGTATGTTTGATGATTAGAAACAAAAAGAACGTTATTTTTAGGCAAATCTTTTATGTGGTGAGAACCTTCTATTTTTAATTGGTTGAAACCGCGATACCTTCTGTGTGTAAAAAGTCCGAATAAACGAATAAGCCACTTCTTTATATAGATGTTATGGCCAAAGGGATTCTTTCTAAAAATTAACAATGCTTTAATTTTCGGTCAAATATATAAGTTTTATAATCACAAATAATTATAAAATAATATGTTTATTATTTTTAAATTTTAAATATGAATTTTTTTAGAGTTCTTTTAACCACATTATTGGTATTCTATTTTTCGTGTGAAAACAAGCCTAAGGAAAACAATAAAGTTGTATTGCCAAAAAAAATTGAAAAAATAGCGGAAGAGCCTAAATTGGTTGAAAAAAAATTTATTTTAAGTGATGAAAATGCAATTCCTTTTTTTTATGAATATGGAAAGAACAATAAAGAGAAAAATGTTAGAATTATAACAAATTATGGAAATATCGACATTGAGCTTTTTGAAGAAACCCCTTACCATCGTGCTAATTTTATTTTTTTAACAAAAGAAAAATATTTTGATGGTACCTATTTTCACAGAGTTGTAAAAGACTTCATAATTCAAGGTGGTAATTCAGATTCTTATGATGTATCAAAAAGAAGGCAAAAAATCGGAAGGTACTTACTTCCACCTGACACAAAAAAAGGTTTTAAACATCATAGAGGAATACTTTCAATTCCCAGTAGCGATATTGACAATCCATATAAATTAGCATCACCATACGAGTTTTTTATTGTTGTGGATAGAAACGGAGCATACCATTTAGATAAAAACTACACACCATTTGGAAAAGTTGTTAATGGAATGGATGTTGTTGATAAAATTTCTTATCTAGAAACTGATAAAAGAGAATGGCCTATTGATAATGTAAAGATTAAAGTCGAGATTATAGATTAAATAAAATTTTTAATTTTTATTTCTTGAGCTTAAAACTCCATTCATAAATAAATTCAGAAACAACATCTCCACTTTCATCATAACCTGTTGATTTTAATTTTATTTTGTCTGTGGTTTTATTTTTTGATAGGCTTGACAAAGTTTTTTTTACTGAGTCTACTTGGTCACATTCGAATCGAATCAATCCTTTGGCTTTTTTTAAAAACTTTGATTCATTTGAAATAACAAGCATAGATATTTTGAGTTTATTTTTATTTGCAAAATCAATTATAGCCAAACCTGTCGCTAACTCTGAGGCCATTCCTTGTACCGCCCAATAAAGCGACTTAAAAGGATTACTGTTGAACCAATTGTGTCTCACAGAAATAATACATTTTATATCATTTAAATCTCTTACTCTTACGCCACATAACCATGCAGATGGTAAATCTTTAAACAGGAAAAAATTGTATTTAAACATTACTAAATACCTAAGGAAGCCAAATATCTTTCGGCATCCAATGCTGCCATACATCCCGTACCAGCAGCTGTTACTGCCTGTCTGTAATCTTTATCTTGAACATCACCTGATGCAAATACACCAGGAATATTTGTTTTTGTTGTCTTACCTTCAGTCAAAATATACCCTGTATCGTCCATATCCAATTGACCTTTAAAAATATCTGTATTGGGTTTATGACCTATTGCGACAAAGAAACCCGTAACATCAACAACCTCTGTTTCACTTGTTTTGTTATTAATAACTTTAATACCTTCAACAACATTATCCCCAAGAACTTCAACAACCTCCGTATTATACCTTAAATCAATATTTCTTTTTGAGTTTACTCTGTGTTGCATTGCTTTAGAAGCCCTCATAACGTCTCTTCTAACAAGCATGGTTACTTTTGAGCAAATATTGGCTAAGTATGTTGCCTCTTCAGCAGCTGTATCTCCACCACCAACAATTGCAACTTCTTGACCTTTGTAAAAAAACCCATCACAAACAGCACAGGCAGAAACTCCACCACCAATAAGTTTTTGTTCACTTTCAAGACCTAAATATTTTGCACTAGCTCCAGTGGATATAATAACGGTTTTTGCAAAAATTTTTTTTTCGTGGTCTATGACTATTTCATGGTTTTTATTTGAATCTTTACTAAAAATAACGCTGGTTGCCTCACCAATTCTTACATCAGTTCCGAAACGTTCAGCTTGTTCTTTTAGTTCCTCCATCATTTTTGGTCCATCAATTCCATTTGGATATCCAGGAAAATTATCGACTTCAGTTGTAGTTGTAAGTTGGCCTCCAGGCTCCATTCCTGTATATAAAACAGGCTTTAAGTCAGCCCTTGAGGCATAAATTGCAGCCGTGTATCCAGCAGGGCCAGACCCAATAATTAGTGTTTTGATAATCTCTGTTGACATACAATCAAAATTAATACAAAAATTTGTGTTTGAGGTTAATGTAAAGAGTTTTATATTAGCAGCCGTTTTCGGGGTGTAGCGTAGCCCGGTTATCGCGCCGCGTTTGGGACGCGGAGGTCGTAGGTTCGAATCCTGCCACCCCGACACTTAAAAATTCCAATTAATTGATAATCAGTTGATTGGATTTTTTTATTATGGATACTAAGTATCCAAATTCAATTTATTTTATGTTTTTTCTATGTCTTGACAAATAAGGTTTCATACCATTGGAAACGTGAGACAATTTCATTTGACTATTTACCCCTAAACTTTGTAAGTCAGATGAACTTAGTTTATTAGAAATAATAATATCTCCATTGTCCTTAAATGAAATTAAATTTTGATCGAACAAACTGTCCATATTTGGAGAAAGTAATATTCCATTTTCAGGATCATATTTTTCCTCTCTTTTTGAGTCTCTGTATGGAACTATATGAGAACTTTTTAAGATACTTACAATCCCAGAACCAGTAACTCCACATTTATTTTTCCATTTTTTTAGTAACATCTTTCTGTAAAGGTGTTGACCAACTCTTTGTGTAGATGTAACTTGTCTTTCTGTCTGATTTGGTAAATTAAGATGATAATCCAATGATTCATCTAAATCTTTTTGTTGTTGATCTATCTTTGATTTTTTGGTTGTAGATAAGAGTATAAATTGAAAACCGTTTCTGAGATTACCATCTTCGTCCTTATTTTTATACTCAATAAAATCAACTAATTCTAATTGATCAATATACTTCCAGAACCCTGAATCATCAGTTTTTTCAAAGAGGTGAATATTTTTTTGATTTTTTTGATGATAAAGAATAGATTGATTTCCACTTGTCATTTTCATATCACCCTTTCTTCCCTCCCCACTGTAGTAGAAATAACCATTTTCCCATTTATCTATGTATACTTTTTGTTGATCTGAGTTTGGATTAGTAAAAAGAAAAATTAATGGATAGGTTGTACTATTTGATATACCTTTTTGTCTGTTACCACCAAATTCATCATGAATTTTTGAACGTTTATAATTTTTTCCCTTTTCAAAAAACACAGAATTGATTACTTCCGATTTTGAATTATAAATGTATACACCTGTTTCAGTTCTAATGAATGTATTTTCATGAACACCAACACCAAGAATCCTCCTCATACTATCGACTTTTATATTGGTTTCTTCAGAAACAACTTTGTAGTGGGTTGGTTTATTGTTATTCTTTAAAAAATAATCAATAACTATATCTTTTTGGGTTTTAAGATTGTTCTCCATCTACTAAATATAATTAAATAGTTTATATATTTTTTGGATACTAATAGTATCCAAAATGAGTGAAAATGAAGTAAAAAAATAGGTTTTACCCAGTATTTACGAAGGAAAGGAGGGTAGGTTCAGATTCTGCCACCCCGACACTTAAAAACTCCAATTAATTGATTATCAGTTGATTGGATTTTTTTATTATGGATACTAAGTATCCAAATCAACTAACTTCTTAATGATTTAGTTTTTTTGTTGAGTGTGTATAGTTGGTATGTATTAATTCCAGTTAATAAATTATTAAGATTTATTTTAGAACCAATACTTTTTAGATTAGAACTTAGAGATGAATTAAGACTTTTTAGTGAATCGTTTATCATCATATTTCCCTGACTTACTGACTTATTTAATCTGTTCAAATTTATTTGATTCATAATTGACATTTTTAATATTTCATTTGTTATGGATATTTCCATTTTATTAATTGAAAAAATTAAATCATCTAATTTAGAACCAATATTTTCTAATTTATTAGAAACCTCATTTTCCCAATTAGAGTTGAAAATATTTAATTTATCTAATGTCAAATAAATTTCATTAAATGTTAAAAGGTCTTTTTCCACCAATGATATTATCATTATCATTGAATTATAAGAGAGTAGATTAAATGTGTCAATTTGATTTTTTAAAACTCCCGTAAATTCTTTGAGTTGATTTGTATTTTTGGAGGTTTTAATTTTTTCAAACTGTTTTTGGATATTTTCTCTTTTAATCTTTAAATAGTTTGAAACTTGAATAAATTTTGTAATGTGATTTTGGTCAATATCAATAATTGAAACTTGATGTTTTTTGAGTAAGTTCATAAAGTCATCTTGTCCTTGATTAAAATCAATTATTCCATCACTATCTGTGTCAAATTCCTTTGAAATATCTGAAACGTCTTTTTTTAATAATTCTTTTCTCTTAATTTCTTTTATTCGTTTTTCTTCCTGTTTTTTTAACCATTTTTCTTTTCTTATTCTTTCATCTTCCTTTTTAATTTTTTCTTTTTGTTTTCTAAGTTTTTTTTCTTCAGAACGTATGTGATTTAATCCTTTATCTATCTCATTTTTTAGAATCTCAAGTTCACTTTCTTTTTTGAAATAAAATTCTACCTGTTGTCTTTCTCCCCATTTTCCGAACTGAAATTTCAAAATATAATTTTTAGAGGAGAAATTTGAAAAAAATTTACCCAAGGGGTCTGTACTGTCCATTTTATCTTTTAGTCTGGTTACAGTATATTTCAGAACGTGTTTTAAATTGATTTTATCTATCTTACGACTCGTATTCAGTTTACCATCCATTAAAAATATAGTATATCTGTATTTATCAGTATATATATAATAGTCCATTACACCAATATAATAATACTTTTATTAATTTAAAATACAATAAAAAGTGTGGATACTAATAGTATCCAAAATGGTTGACAAAATAAGATTTTTGGGGTTTCTAACCTGTTAAATCAGAGAAAAGAAGGTTAGGTTCAAATCCTGCCACCCCGACAAAATTTTAAACCAATTAGTGATTTTAATTAATTGGTTTTTTTATGTCTAAATAAATAATTTTGTATCTGTGAATTGGAATTGCAAATCTACTTGGAAAAAAGCAAAAAAAAATACATTATGGTGTTTACTTGGTTGTTCAATTGGAGATTTTGGAACAATTTTTTATTTCCAAAATATTGAGCATTCATTGTCTAATTTTGAGGTTATGTGCTTGGCAATAATTAATGGATTAATTACATCTGTCATTCTTGAAACTATTATTTTATTAAAACAAATGAGTTTTTCCTCATCACTGAAAACAGCATTGGGGATGTCTTTTATATCAATGATTGGTATGGAAGCTTCCATGAATATAACTGACTTAATTTTGACAGGTGGTGCCATGCTTACTTGGTGGGTGGTTCCCATTATGCTAATAGCTGGTTTTTACACACCACTGCCCTACAACTATTGGAAACTAAAAAAATATAATGTTAGCTGTCATTAAAGTATATTTGTTTATTATTCGGGATGTGGCGCAGTCTGGTAGCGTACACGCATGGGGTGCGTGGGGTCGCAAGTTCAAATCTTGTCATCCCGACTTTTTTTAAATACTATGAAAAAAATTTTACTTCTGCTATTATTTATCAATATATCTTGTGCACAAGACGATACATCAATCAACGAACCCAAAGATGAAATTTATGATTTGGAGCTAATTCATCCCACAAAAAATATCCCATGGAGCATAGAGTTTATTGATGAAAAAACAATTATTTATACGGAAAAAAGGGGCAACATTTTTATAGTTGGTGAAAATAATGTTAGTGAGGTAACAGGGTTACCAGCAATTTATGAAAGAGGGCAGGGTGGTCTGATGGACATTGAGCTCCATCCTAATTTTAAGGAAAATAATCTAATTTTTTTATCATACGCATCTGGGAATAGGGAAAGTGGTGGAAATACTGCAATTTCAAGTACTGAACTGCAAGATAATAAACTAGTAAATCTCAAACTATTGTACAAGGGTGAGGAAAATACAACCAGGGGACAACATTTTGGTTCTAGAATTCAAATTGATAATGATGGTTACTTATATTTTACAATAGGAGATCGCGGTAACAGGGATGTAAACCCTCAGGACTTGAAAAAAGATGGTGGTAAAGTTTATCGAATAAATATTGATGGCTCTATTCCTAATGACAATCCATTTATTGACTCAGATGGTGTAAAAAAAGCGATTTATTCTTATGGTCACAGAAACCCTCAAGGAATATTCTTACATCCAGAAACAGGGAAAATCTGGATAAATGAACATGGCCCTAGAGGAGGTGACGAAATAAATATTATTAATGCTGGTAAAAACTATGGATGGCCTAAAATAACCTATGGTATTAATTACATTGGTACAACAATCACAAAAGACAAGGCTCTTCCAGGCCTTGAACAACCTCTTTACTATTGGGTTCCATCAATTGCACCGAGTAGTTTTGAATACATTTGGAGTGAAAGATATGTTGGCTGGAATGAAAGTTTGCTGGTTGGCTCTCTTAAATATATGTATTTAGAGAGGCTTGAATTAAAAGATGGAAAAGTTACATACCGAGAAAAAATTGCAAAAAATGTTGGTAGGGTCAGAGATGTAAAGATAAGTCCAGAAGGTCTAATTCATATTGCAGTTGAGAATAAGGGAATATTCAGATTGAATCCAAAAAATGAATAATGATTGTAATAGCTGTATGCGGAGGAACGGGCTCTGGAAAGTCCCATTTATCAAAAAAAATTATCAATCAATTTAATAAATACAAAGTTGAGTATTTGTGCCTTGACTCTTATTACAAAAACTATAAAGATTTAAATTTTGCTGAGAGGTGTCAAATTAATTTTGATCATCCAGATTCGATAGATTTTGAATTATTTTATCAACATTTGAAATCACTTATTGATGGAGATGAGATCTATTGTCCAGTCTACTCATATAAATCACACAAAAGATTGTCAAAAAATAAAAAAATTAATGTTTGTGACATTCTGATAGTCGATGGAATTTACGTTTTGTTAAAAAAAAACATTAGAAAACTTTTCGATTTAAGCATATTTTTGGACGTTGAATATGAGATTAGACTTGAAAGAAGAATAAATAGAGATTTGGTTGAAAGATCTAGAACAAAAAATGAAGTAGTAAATAGGTTTGAAAAAATGATAATTCCTATGCACAAAAAATTTGTTGATAAAACAAAAAAATATGCTGATTTAAAAATTAAGGATAATTATTCGTTCAAAGCTATTTCTGCAAAAATTGAAAAGTTAATTAATGAAGTTTATCAAAATCATAAAGAATTCTAGATTTTTCAAAATATTTAGTAACATATATATTTTAATAAGTAGTTTTTTCTTGATTTGGATTTTATTTCTCGATTCAAACTCTATAATAACCAATTTAAAATTAAAATCACAAATCAACGAACTAGAGAAAAAAATAAACCAGCTTAAAAAAGAAATTGAAATTGATAAAAAACTCATAAATACTTTGAGAAACTTAGATAGCTTGGAAAAGTACGGTAGGGAAAAACATTTTATGAAAAAAGAAAATGAAGAAATTTATATAATAGAATTTGATGATTAATGTGTAAAATAATTTCAGTATCAAATCAAAAAGGTGGTGTAGGAAAAACTACAACTGCCTTAAGTCTTTCAGCTGCCCTCGGTGTACTTGAAAAAAAAGTATTATTAATTGATATGGATCCTCAAGCAAATGCCAGCTCTGGGTTGGGTATTGATTCAAACGAGATTAATTTATCATCATACGATTTAATAAATGGGAAATCAGATCCCGAAAGCCTAATTATTAAATCTGGTAGTCCAAACTTAGATATTGTTCCTGCTAAAATTGATTTAGTAGGGTTAGAAATTGAAATTGTTAATGAGTCAAACAGAGAATATTTACTCAAAAATTCATTAGAAAAAATAAAAAACAACTATGATTTTGTAATAATTGATTGTCCACCTTCATTAGGACTAATAACATTGAACGCATTAACCTGTTCAAATTCTGTCATCATCCCTATACAATGTGAATATTTTGCTTTAGAAGGTCTTGGAAAGTTGCTTAATACAATAAAGGGCGTGCAAAAAGTCCATAATTCTATTTTATCGCTAGAAGGTATTCTATTAACTATGTTTGATTCCAGGCTTAGATTATCAAATCAAGTTAAGGAAGATGTAAAAAAACACTTCGGGGATATAGTCTTTAATACTATCATTCCAAGAAATGTAAGTTTAGGTGAGGCACCCAGCTATGGTGAGAGCATATTAGTCTACAATGCAACTAGTAAAGGATCGAAGAGCTATTTAAAATTTGCACAAGAAATTATAAATTTGAATTCGAATGGCGAAGGAGTATAAAAAAAGAGCACTCGGTAGGGGTTTATCATCAATATTAAACGATGATGAAAATAATATACTTGATCAAAAAAAAAATAAACTTTTCAATGAGATAGAAATAGATTTAATAGATCTTAACCCATTTCAACCACGAACAAATTTTAATATTTTTGAATTAGAACAATTAACCTCCTCCATTGAAAAATTAGGATTGATTCAACCTATAACTGTTAAAAAAAATGAGAATCGCTATACTTTAATTTCGGGTGAGAGAAGATTTCGTGCTTTTCAAAAATTATCCAAAAAATCCATACCTGCATACATTAGACTTGCAAACGATCAAGAATCATTAGAAATGGCACTTGTTGAAAATATTCAAAGAAAAAATCTTGATCCAATCGAAATAGCAATCTCATACAGCAGGCTCACCGAAGAATTAAAAATATCACATGATGAAATGAGCAAAAGAGTAGGAAAAGATAGGACGACAATTACAAATTATATCCGCCTACTAAAACTTGACCCAATTATTCAAAGTGGATTAAGAGATAATTTTATTTCTATGGGTCATGGGAGAGCTCTAATAAACATCAACTCAACAGCAGAACAATTGTTAGTTTATGAAAAAATTTTAAAAAAATCATTATCTGTACGAGATACAGAGAGACTTGTCTCTCAAATCAAGGGAAAAAAATATACAGGTGTAAAATCAATTCCCGAATTCTACTTTGAAATTAAGGAACATATTCAAAAGAGATACGATACAAATATCAAATTTAAACTCAACAAGAAGATAAAATCGGTGAGTTTTGATTTTCAAAATGAGGATAAACTTAAAGGGTTTTTAAAAGGACTAAATGAAAAATAATCTTATTATTATTTCTTTAATTTTTTCTTTGTTAACATTAGCGCAAGATCAAGTAAAAAAAGAAAATATAAATATTTTAAGACCATCAAAGGCAGCGTTTTATTCAGCGGTTTTCCCTGGCCTTGGTCAAGTTTACAACAAAAAAGCCTGGAAAGTTCCAATTGTTTTTTCTGCTATTGGAATTTCTGGTTATGCATATGATTTTAATAAGAAAAAATATTTTTCCTATCGAAATGCATATAAGAGAAGACTTGCAGGATTCAATGATGATGAATTTCAAGGTGTGATCCAAAACAATGATAGATTATTGGATGGTCAAGATTTTTACAGAAAAAATAAGGATTTATCGATGGTTTTCTTAGTTGGATTTTATTTTTTGAATATTTTAGATGCCAATATTGATGCTCACTTGCTCGATTATAATGTTGATGAAAATCTAAGTTTTCAACCATCAGTATTGGATTTTTCAAGTGAAATTGGACCCTCAATTGGAATAAAAATAAATTATAATTTTTAATGAAAATCTGTATAATTGGATATGGTAAAATGGGAAAAATGGTTGAGAAAATTGCCATATCAAAAGGACATTCAATTAATCAAATAATAGATTCATCAAGTCATGAGATTGAGGGAAATGCCGATGTTGCCATTATATTTTCTACACCTGATAGTGCACTTCCAAACATAATGAAATGTTTTGAGAAAAAACTACCTGTTATTTGTGGAACTACTGGTTGGCTCAAAGACATAGAGAAAATTAAAAAGTATTGTGAAACAAATAATAATACTTTCCTTTTTTCCCCTAATTTCAGTTTGGGTGTAAATCTTTTTTTTAAAATCAATAATTCAGTCAGTAAAATTATGAGGAGTCATGATGAGTTTAATACAAAAATCTGCGAAGTGCATCACACTACAAAGATTGACTCACCTAGCGGGACCGCTTTAAAAATCAAAAAAGATATTGACTCAGTATTAAAAAAAGATACATCAATTGAATCTAAAAGAATTGGATCAAACAATGGAACCCATGAAGTAATTTATGAGTCATTTTCAGACTTTATTAAAATTTCTCACACTGCTAAAAACAGGGAAAGTTTCGCACTTGGATCGGTTGTTTGTGCTGAATGGATAATCAGTCAAAATGGCTTTTTCCAAATGGATGATTTTTTAAATGATTTTCTATGAGTTGGTTTGGTTGGTTTTTATTTTTTCTTTTTATTCAATTAATTCATGGATTAGGTACGTATAGATTATACAATTCTGCAGGATTCAAATCCTCCATTGCATTTATTCCTGTTTACAATGCTCTAGTCTTAATGAAGATAATTCATCGACCATGGTGGTGGGTAATTTTATTATTTATTCCAATTGTAAATGTTATGATGTTTCCAGTGATTTGGATTGAGATTTGTAAGAATTTTGGAAAAAAATCATGGACATCAATTTTTTTAGTACTTGTTTCATTTGGTCTCTATATATACTCAATAAACTTTTCAAAATCAATAAAAAAGGAAAATATCACCAACAATGATCGTAAAGAATCAACAATAGGTTCAATCATTTTTGCAATAATACTAGCAACCATTGTCCATACTTATTTTATTCAGCCTTTTATAATTCCTACCGGATCACTAGAGAAAACGCTATTGGTTGGTGACTTTTTATTTGTAAGTAAATATCACTATGGAGCTCGAGTACCAAAAACTGTAGCCGCTTTTCCAATGGTTCATGATACAATTGTTGGTACTGGGATTAGATCATATTTAAATAAACCTCAATTACCATATTTGAGAATCCCTGCCATAAAAAAAATAAAAAGAAATGATTTGGTAACCTTTAACTGGCCAGCAGACACAGTACGAAGGTTTTTTGTGAAGGAAGCAGGTGTTGTAAAACCTATTGATAAAAAATCAAACTATGTTAAGAGATGTGTTGCAATTCCTGGAGATAAACTTGAAATTATTGACGGTTTATTGTACATCAATAATGAACCTTCCAAATTACCCTACAGAGCAAAACCGCTATTCAACTTCAAAGCTACTAGTAAAAATGGAATTTCAAGTAAAGAACTTTTGAAAATAAATATTACCGGATTTAGTAGGAAATTTAAAATATCGGGGATAAATAGCAATAGACAATTTGAGGGAATTAGGCCTTACATCTCATCATTGATTAGCTCTGATATTGAGAATTTCATTGTCACAACTGGTTTCAAAGGAATACCATCTAAAATAATAGCCGAAAACAGATTGAGAGTCACAGAAATTAAAGAATTAGAAAAAATTATTTCTTTAACAAATGAGGATTTTGAAAAAATAGAAAGTAAAAAAATTTTCGATTCAATTTATAGGATTTTTAAAACAACAAAATCTTACAACACTAGTTTTTTTCCTAATGATATTAAATATGACTGGAACGAAGATAACTTTGGGCCAATTATTATTCCAGAGAAAGGACAAGAAATAGAATTAAACAAGCAAACACTACCTCTTTACAAAAAAATCATAAGGGATTACGAAAAAAACAAATTAGAGTTAATTAATGACAAAATATTAATAAATGATGTAGAATGTAATTCATATAGGTTTAAGATGGATTATTATTGGATGATGGGAGACAATAGGTACAATAGCGAAGATAGCAGAGCATGGGGATATGTGCCTGAGAACCACATTGTGGGTCGTCCAATTTTTATTTGGATGAGTATTGATGGCATAAATGATGGTATAAGTAATTGGAAAATTAGATGGGACAGGGTATTCACCACAATTCACGAAGATGGTGAACCTAGATCTTATTTGATTCACTTTATCATTTTTTGTATTATTTCTTGGGTTGCTAATAAGTTTTTTATTTCAAGCAATAAAAAATGAAATCAATTTTATTACCGACATATTTTCCATCCATTTTTTTTTGGAAAATAATTATTGAAAATAATTTTCTTTGGATGAAAAAATCCTATTATAAAAAACAAACACTTAGAAATAGAACTTACATACATGGTGCAAATGGAAAATTAATGCTATCGATCCCAATAAAACACAGTGGAAAAAATTTAAGAAGATACTACGAAGACATTTCAATAGATTCATCATCAAATTGGAAAAAAAATCATTTTAAGTCCATAAAATTTGCATATCAATCATCTCCATATTTTGAATTTTATGAAAATGATTTGATGGAATTTTATAGAGCTAATATTCACAATCTTTACAAATTAAATTTAAATTCAGTCAAATTGGTTTTAAAATGGTTGGAATTGGATTACTTAGAAAGTACGATAGATTTTAACTTTGAGGAATACACCAACAGTTTAACTATTAAAAAAATTGATTCAAAGGAAATTAAAAACACTTCAAATGTTAAGTATACTCAAACTTTTGAAGAAAAAAATGGATTTATTGATGGTTTAAGTATTCTGGATATGATTTTTAATTGTGGTCCAAAAACAATAGATTTTATAAAGGCAGGTCTATAAGCCGGATTCTGTCATGCCTTATCATCTATCTTGGTTTAGTATTACTACTAAACTCTAGCCGCCTACCCTTCAACATCGGGCGAGCAACCCTCAAACGTTGATTTACTTGGCGTTACACCTTGTAGAGTTTACATGATTCCACTACAGCCTAACTGTACATACTTTCTGTTGCACTTTTCCTACTAAAAATAGCGACGGGTATTACCCGCTACAAAGCTCTTCGGTGTCCGGACTTTCCTCTTTAAAAAAGCGATAAGGAGACCTGCCGAATCAAAAGTAATATATTTTGAAAAAAATATTAAAAAATTAATCTCCTAATATATATTTGTAATAAGCATGGACTACAAAGTATCGGCATTAAAATATAGACCAAATGATTTTGGTAAAGTTATTGGACAAAATCATATAACAGAGACTTTAAAAAATTCAGTAAAGGAAAATAAAATTCCCTCTGCTATTTTATTTTGCGGACCAAAGGGGGTTGGTAAAACAACATGTGCAAGAATTTATGCTCGTGAAATCAACAAAGATTTTATACAATTGGAAAATTATGATTATGCTTTCAACATTTTTGAGCTTGATGCTGCATCAAACAGAAAGATTGATGACATAAGAGATCTCCTTGAAAAGGTAAAAATACCACCACAAATTGGAAAATATAAGGTCTACATCATTGATGAGGTTCACATGCTTACTAAAGAAGCTGAAAATGCTTTTTTGAAGACACTTGAGGAGCCTCCAGCACACATTGTATTTATACTTGCAACAACAGAAAAAAATAAGATATTACCTACAATTTTGTCAAGATGTCAAATCTATGACTTTAATAAAATATCAGATTTAGACAGTAAACATTACCTGGAAGAAATTATTAAATCTGAAGGATATAATTACGAACCGAAAGCTGTTTCTATTATTGCTAAAAAAGCTTATGGTTCGCTTCGTGATTCACTAACAATTTTAGATAGGATAATCAACTACACAAATGGAAACATAACATTAGAAAAGACATCTCAAATTTTAAATATTCTTGACACTGATACATATTTAGAGCTTTCAGATTTGATATTAAAATCGGAACTAAACAATGCAATTCTTAGGTTTAATGAAATTTCTGACAAAGGTTTTGGTGAGAAAGATTTTTTAGAGGGTTTAGTCGAGCATTTTAGAAACCTAATTGTTGTAAAGGCATCTAATTCACAATCATTGATCGATGATAAAAATAATTTTGAAAAAGTTATTGAGCAATCTACACTCGCGGAACAAAATAAACTTATTCATGCAATTGAAATTTTAGAGGGTTCAATTATCAATTTATCAAAGTTTGAAAATAAAAAATTAGTAGTTGAAATATCATTAATGAAGATTTGTAAAACAAGTAAATTCTCAAATTTAGTCGAGAAAAAAAAAAAAGTTGAAAATACGAACTCCAAATCAACAATTAATCCTAAAAAAAATTTATTTAAGCAAAAAAGCATAGACGAAGAAAAATTTCAAAAATCAGACTTATTAAAAAAACCTTCATCAGAGAATGTCAAAGAAGTTGAGAATATTTCTGCACTATCTCTTTCGAGTTTAAAACTAAAAAAACAAGCTAAGCAGGAAAAAGATTTAATTGAATCTAAAAAAAAGAAATCATCCGAAAACTTTAATTTGGACGCACTAAAAGATAAGATTAAGAAGTATTCAAAAAAAATCAATGATTTAGGTAAAAAGAGTCTCTCCAGTCTTATGGAAATAAATGAGCCAACAATAGATGAAAACTCTATTACATTTACATTGCCCTCAAAAGTAAGTTTAAGTGAATTTGAAAAAGAAAGAGAAGCTTTTACTATTTTTTTACAAACTGAACTAAATAATTACAACATAAAAGTTTTATCAAAGATAGAGGAGAAAAAAAATGGAGAATATTTTTCATCTCCAACAGAAAAATTAACCAAGCTAATTGAAATTAACCCACTGGTAGGAAAATTCAAAGAAGATTTAAAGTTAGATTTATAAATATTATATAATTTCACTTACCATCCCGTCTGCTAATCCTATTTTTGGAACATATATTTCTTCAACACCCAGTGTTTTCAAAATAAAATGATAGATTTTGCCTGCCGGAACTATGACATCTGCACGATCAGGGTTAAGTTTTAATTTAGTAAGTCTATCAGACAATGACATGTTATCAATCTTTTTGAGAGTTTTTTTAAAGCTTTTTCTCTTCAAGGGCTTTGAATATTTTGTTCCTGATATTTTGAAAATTTTATTAATATTTCCACCAATACCAATAATTTTGAGTTTTTTTAATTCTTTCGCGTTTTGTATGAGCCATTTTTCAAATTTATTCCAAATTTGATTATCAACACCATCATCCAAAAGCCTAACACAACCAATTTTAAAGGATTTTAATTTGAAAATTTTATAATTTTTAAAAATAATTACTTCAGTACTACCACCCCCAACGTCAACAAAACAATAATTTTTTGTTTTTCCAATATGATCAGATATATCCTGTTGTGAGGTGATTTGCGCTTCTTTTTCACCAGATATTACCTCTAATTTTATTCCAGTCTCGTCAAAAATTCGTTTTAATAACACTTCAGAATCATTAATATTTCTTATTGCTGAAGTTGCATACGCTAAAAATGAATCCACTTCATTGATGTCCATTAATAACTTAAATGCCTTAAATGACTTTATTAATTTGTTTGTGCTTGAATTAGATAATGTTGATTTTGAGAATGAATCTTGACCTAATCTCAATGGAATTCTAACAATATTATTTTTTGTACTGACTTTTTTCCCGTTAATTTCATACACGTTTGAAATTAACATTCTGATCGCATTTGATCCAATATCAATTGTTGCAATCCTATTGTAGTTAATTTTATTTTTCAAGATTTTTTTTATAATAATTATATATTGAATTTTGGGATTTTATTGGCTCCTTCTTATTCTTCGAGTACTCATTTATTTTGAACGAATTGAGTTTTCGTGATTTTAAATTATCAAACCAATAAATATTAAATATTTCTAGGATCTCTTTTCTATTATTTGGGTCAAGAATTGGACATGTTACTTCAATTCTGTTATCTAAGTTTCTGGTCATCCAGTCTGCCGAAGAAATATAGGTTTTATTTTCACCTGCTGAGCAAAAGATAAAAAATCTAGTATGCTCCAGGTATTTGTCAACTATACTTTTGGCCTCAATATTTTTACTGTATTCACTATTTCCAGGAATTAAACAGCATATTCCACGAACAATCATTTCAATTTTAACACCTGCAATACTTGCTTTGTACAGCTCCTCAATCATTTCATAATTAGTAATACTGTTTAGTTTAATTTTGATCCACGCATCTTGACCTTTTTGGGCATTTCTAATTTCATTTCTAATTAGTTTTTTAAAGGTTGACTTGGTTTTAAATGGTGATATAAACAGTTTGTTGAATTTAATTTTTTTATAATTAATTTCAATAAAATCAAATATGCTTGATACATCATCTAGAATTTCTTTATTAGCTGTAAATAATGTAATATCAGTGTATACTTTGGCTGTCGACTCATTAAAATTACCTGTACTTATGAAACCATATTTGTCATATTTTCTACCATTTTTCTTTTCTACAACACAAATTTTAGCATGTACTTTAAGATTGGGTAAGCCAAAAACTAACTTAATGCCATTTTCCTCAAATAATTTTGCATATTTTATGTTGGCTTTTTCATCGAATCTTGCTTGGAGCTCAATTTGAACTGTAACTAGCTTTCCATTCTTCGAAGCATTAATTAGGGTGTTTGCAATCATCGAAAGTTTTGACAGTCTGTAAATCGTTATTGAAATAGATTTCACATCTGGATCTATGGAAGCTTCAGACAAAAATCTTAATGTATAAATAAACTTGTGAAAAGGAGTGTGCTGTAAAACATCGCTATTTTTTATTGTTTGGAAAATACTTTCATTTTTTTCAAAAGACTTGATGTTTAGAGGCTCTGTTTTAGCATATGTTAGATTATATTTTCCAAAATCAGGGAATTGCATAAAGTCTCTTCTGTTGTGGTACCTTTCAGCAGGGATTATACTATCAGTGCTCTTATTAATACCCATTCTTTTGATTAAAAAACTTAACGTATCGTCGTGAATTGAGGAATCGTATATCAATCTTAGAGGCTTTCCTTTTTGCCTCTTTTTTAAACTCTGTGAAATCTTTTCTAGATAACTTTTCGATATATCATAAGCAAAATCTAGCTCAGCATCTCTGGTCATTTTAATGTTAAAGGCAAAGATTTTTTTTGGACTAAAAATTTTAAAAATATCTTTTAAATGGTATCTAATTATATCATCAATAAATATCACATATTTTTTTTCTGATTCATAAATGACAAAAAATCTATTAATTTGCTCAGGTATTTTTATCAAAGCATACATCACAGATTCAACTTTAGTCTGAATCTTTACAATTAGAAATGAGTTGGAATCTTTAAAAATGGGAAATGAATTTGATTTATCAAATATGATTACCTCCATTTGAGGTAAAATTTTTTCGGAGAAGAAAGAAAAAATTTTCTCTTTATGGATAGTTGGTATATTTTTCTCGTTAATAAAAAAAATATTTTCATTCTTTAGCTCTGATTTTATGGATTTTAAAATTCTTGAGCTATCGTTTTGAATTTTAATGGTTTTTTTTGTTATCTCGTTTAATAAGTCTTTTGCAGTGAGTCCTTTATATAGTTTCTTGTTTTTTTGAGGTGAAACTGCAATTCTTTTAATAGTAGCGTATCTAACCTTAAAAAACTCATCTAAGTTGTTCGAAAAGATTCCAATGAATCTGATTCTTTCAATTATTGGAACTGTTCGATCACAGGCTTCTTGTAGGACTCTCTCGTTAAATTCAAGCCAACTTAATTCACGATTTTTAAATTCATATTTCACCTGTACTGTTTTGGGAAGAAAAAAGAAAAGCTATTAGATTTCTCAATTTCAGCCCACAAAGATACATTAAATTCAAAAATTAACATTCCGCAAGTAGGAACATGCAAATTGAATCTGTTAGCAAAATCATTGACCAAAAAGTTGCAAGAATTATTATGAGTAAAGATTAAAACTGTAGATAGCTTTTCATTTAAATTTTTAATAAATGATTTCACGCCATTTCCCCTAAAATCATATAATTCATCTGCTTCTAAACAATTTAAATTAGATAGAAACTTTGATCTTTCTATAAAAATCTTTGAGGTTTCAATTGTTCTTTTTGCAATGCTTGTATATATAATTTCTGGCTTTAAATTTTGAGAGTCGAATATTTTGGAAATTATCTTAGCATCATTTACTCCTCTCATCGAAAGTGGTCTATCTAAATCAGATGTGTTATTTGACCAATCAGATTTTGCATGACGAATTATTATAATTTTTTTCAAGGACTCAATCTCTTAATGTCCCAAGAATTATTTTTTGATTGTGAAAAAACAATTCTGTCATGTAATCTATTACTCCTTCCCTGCCAGAATTCAAACTCATTAATTTCAACAAAAAAACCTCCCCAATTCGTTGGTCTTTTAATTTTTACGTTACTTTTTTTTATTCTTTCAAACTTTTCTTCAATATACTGCCTGTTTGGAATCTCTTTGCTTTGATCAGAGCTTAACGCTCCAATTTGACTATCTAAAGGTCTTGAATAGAAATAATCATCAGAATCTTTTTCAGAAATCTTTGAGCAAATACCGTTTATAATTATTTGCTTTTCTAAAGAAGGCCAGAAAAATGATAAACAAACATTTTTGTTTTTTTTAATTGATTCACCCTTTTTGCTATCATAATTTGTAAAAAAGACAATGCCATTTTGTTTGAGTTTTTTCATCAAAACAACTCTGTTTCTTGGTTCATTTTTTTTATTTACAGTGCTTAATGTAAAAGCATTAGGCTCATCAATTTTGTCATCATCCTCAGCCATCTTCAACCAAATTTTGAATAAATCAAAAGGGTCTTTAACAAGCTCATCTTCTAAAAGACTGTATTTTGAATAATTTTTTCTATAATCTGAAAAATCTTTCACTTTGGTTTAAAATTAATCAATTTCTCTCTGAATTTCTTCAATTTGAATAATGTCTTTTGCTTCTTGAACTGTTGGGGAGAAAGAAAATTTGTACTTATCTGAGTTTGTAAGTTTATGTGATAATATGACAATTGATTTATTTTTCAGATTCACATACGAGTTGAAAGTATTTTCGTGAAATAAGTTAAAATCATTAGAGTCTTCGAATTCAATAATTAAGTTGGTTGAAAATTTGGAAATCAAGTTTTTTAAATTTTCAGTATCCAATCCTTTCTTTATAATCAGTGAATTATAATTTATACTCACAATTTTGAAGCTAATAGATACAAAACTGCCATACGAACAGCAACGCCATTTTCAACTTGATCTAAAATCACTGTCTTTCCTGAATCAATCAAATCAGTTGATAGTTCTACACCACGATTAATCGGACCTGGATGGGTTATTATTATATCTTTATCGCATTGACTTAATTTATTAAGGTTCAGCCCAAACTGTTTGGCGTACTCGCGTGTTGTCGGAAAATAACTTTGATTCATTCTTTCATTTTGAATTCTCAACATGCTTGCAACATGACACCATTTTAATCCATTTTCAAGTGAGGATTCGTACTCAACACCTAATGTCTCGATATATTTTGGAATCAATGATAGTGGCCCACAAACTTTAACATTAGCACCTAGCTTTTTAAAAACTAAAATGTTGGAAAGTGCTACCCTTGAATGCAAAATATCACCTACAATCAATATATTTTTATTTGAAAAATCCTTTAGTTTTGATTTTAGTGTAAAAGCATCAAGGAGAGCTTGTGTTGGGTGTTCGTGACAACCATCTCCAGCATTAATTATACATGAATTAACATTTTTAGACAAGAAAACACTTGCTCCAGGACTTGGATGTCTCATTACAATCATATCAACCTTCATGGAAAGAATATTGTTGACCGTATCGGCCAAGGTTTCCCCCTTTTTTATTGATGAGCCGCTTGAGCTAAAGTTTACTACATCAGCTGATAATCTTTTTTGCGCCAATTCAAATGAAATTTTAGTTCTAGTACTATTTTCAAAAAATAAATTTGCAATAGTTATATCTCTCAAACTTGGCACTTTTTTAATTTTTCTATTAATAACTTCCTTAAAATTTTCAGCTGCATCAAAAATGGAGTTAATATCTTCAAGACTTATGTATTTTATACCTAATAAATTTGAAACTGATAATTTATTTTTCATTTTGTAAAATATAGACTGATGCCTCTTTATTATTTTTATCCCACTTTACTTCTACCCTTTGGTTATTGATTGAATCAACCTTTACACCATAATAATCAGGCTGAATTGGCAAGTGCCTGGAAAAACGCCTATCAACTAGACTTAATAACTCAACCTTTTTAGGTCTTCCAAATGATTGAAGTGCCGCCAAAGCTGCGGTAACACTTCTTCCGGTGTACAAGACATCGTCAATTAATATCACTGATTTATCTTCAATAAAGAAGTTAATTGATGTTTTATTTGGACTAAGAATTTTATTTTTTCTGCCAAAATCATCTCTAAAAAAAGTAATATCAAGAAAACCAAGGTCAATATTTTTTAATTTATACTCACTAATTAAAATTTCTTTTAATTTTTTTGCAAGTATTTTTCCTCTTGGTTGAATACCTATGAGTACAGCATTTTCAAAATGATTATGGTTCTCGTAAAGTTGACTAGCAAGACGCCTTAAAATTAAAGACAGTTTTGAAGTGTTTAAGATTTTTTTTGCATTAAATGCGCACATCAAAGCGCAAATGTAACAAAATTTTAAAAATATTAGTCAGCTTTAAATTTTTCTGAGATTTTTCTGTAATAACCATCAGTTAGTTTTTCTCTAATTTCAGAAAATGAATTTAAGGTTTCATCAATATCCTCAACTGTGTGTGTAGCTGTTGGAATTAATCTCAAAAGAATTAATCCTTTGGGTATAACAGGATAAACAACAATAGAACAAAAAATATTATATTTTTCTCTTAAATCTTTTACCAAAACCATGGCCTCTGGAACGTCTCCTTTGAGAAAAACAGGGGTTACACAACTCTGCGTCTTACCAATATCAAACCCTCTTTTCTTCAAACCAGTTTGAAGCATTTTAACATTATCCCACAGTTTTTGTTTGTGAACAGGTTCATTTCTGAGTATTTCTAACCTTTTTATTGCTCCTACCACAAGTTGCATTTGTAATGATTTTGCAAACATTTGTGAACGCATATTATATTTTAAGAATTTTATGACTTGATTTGAGCCTGCAACAAATGCTCCAGTTGAAGCCATAGACTTAGCAAATGTTGCAAAGTATACATCAATGTCGCTCATAACACCTTGCTCTTCACCAACACCAGAACCTGTTTGACCTAATGTTCCAAAACCATGAGCATCATCAACAAGTAGTCTAAAATCAAACTGTTTTTTTAGCTCAACTATTTCTTTAATTTTTCCTTGCTCACCTCTCATCCCAAAAACTCCTTCCGAAATGACCAAAATTCCACCACCAGTTTTTTCAACTATATTTTGTGCTCGTTTGAGGTTGGTTACTAAACTTTCTATATCATTGTGTTTAAACGTGAATCTTTTACCAAGATGTAATCTGACACCATCTACAATACATGCATGAGCATCGACATCGTAAACAATTACATCATTTTTTGATACCAAAGTATCAACTATAGATAAAATACCTTGGTAACCAAAGTTGAGTACATATGCACTTTCTTTATTAACAAAATCTGCAAGTTGATTTTCTAATTTTTCATGCATTGAAGTATGGCCTGACATCATTCTAGCACCCATGGGGTATGCAGATCCGTACTTTTCTGCTGCCTCAGAATCTATTTTTCTAACTTCTGGATGATTAGAAAGTCCCAGATAGTCATTGACACTCCATGTAATAACTTCTTTTCCATTAAATTTCATTCTATTGGATATTTTACCCTCTAGTTTTGGAAAAACAAAATAACCTTCAGCGATACTAGCCCATTTACCAAGTGGGCCCATGTTTTTGTTAAATTTTTCAAATAAATCAGACATTTTTTACTTTATATATTCAATTGATGAAAATTGCTCCTTTGTTCTATTGATACTAAATCCTTGTTCCTCCATCCATTCATCATTATAAATTTTACTCATGTATCTGGATCCATGATCACAAAAAATTGATACTACAACACTGTCACTTTCAAAAATATTATTCTCATTCAGTTGTTTCAAGGCTTGTAAACATGCTCCTGAGGTATAACCAACAAATAAACCTTCTTTAGACGCAATTTCTCTAGCACAGTGTGCGCTTTCTTCATCACCAACCTTTTCATAATGATCTATGACCTTAAAATCAGTTGATGTTGGAATTAAATTTTTTCCCATTCCCTCAATTCTGTAAGGATAGATCTCGGATTCGTCAAACTCACCAGTTTCATGAAATTTTTTCAAAACTGAACCATAGGCATCAACACCAATAATTTTAATGTTTTTATTTTTTTCTTTTAAAAACCTACCTATTCCAGAAATTGTACCACCAGTACCACTACTAGCAACAAGATGAGTTATTTTACCATTTGTTTGTTCCCATATTTCTGGTCCTGTTGTTTGATAATGAGCATCAATATTTAAATCATTGAAATATTGATTAACATAGAAAGAATCTTTAATTTCTTCATTTAACCTTTTAGCTACTTGATAATATGACCTACTATCGTCAGCTGCTACATTGGCTGGACAAACGTAAACTTTTGCACCCATTGACTTCAACATGTCAATTTTATCAAGTGATGATTTTGATGAAACAGCAACAATACATTTGTATCCTTTAACCATTGCAATCATTGAAAGACTAAAACCTGTATTTCCTGAACTAGTCTCAATAATTGTTGAATTGTTATCAATTAAACCAGATTCCTCAGCCTTATTGATTATGTGTAAAGCAATTCTGTCCTTGTTTGAATGTCCTGGATTAAAGGCCTCGTATTTACAAAAGTGAGTCCCATAAAAATCTTTAGTTATTTTATTCAACCTAATCAGAGGGGTTTTTCCAATTAGAGCAAGAATATTATCGTGGGCATTAAAACCTTGTTTCATACAAAGCGTAATAGGCTTCAAATTTAGTTAAAAAAAATTAGTTACTTCAAAAGATTGTCTGTATGAATTTCTGATAGTAAAGTCATGAATTTTTCATGATGATCATTTGTGTAGTCTAAGTGAGTAACAAGCCTTAACTTATTATCTCCCATACCGATCAATTCTACACCATTGTCATACATAAAATTTATAAAATCTTTTGTTGAAAATTTATCTTTATTTTTGAAAATAATGATATTAGTTTCAACAGGGTATACCTCCTCGACAAAATATAGTTTTTCAAGTAAATTAGATATTTCCCTAGCTCTAAGATGGTCTTGATGCAATTTCTGAATATTGTTTTCAAGCGCATATAGTCCACATGCTGCGAGATAGCCCGATTGTCTCATTCCACCACCCAGTATTTTTCTGATTTTCATTGCTTTTTTCAAATACTCTTTCTTAAAAATTAAGACTGAACCAACAGGACATCCAAGTCCTTTACTTAAACAAACCGATATAGTATCAAATAATTTTCCGAAATCAGAGTAATTATAACCTCTTTCAACACAAGCATTCCATATTCTGGCCCCATCTAAATGAAGGTTTAGATTATTTTCAATACAAGTTTCTTTTATTTTTTTTATTTCATCTAAGTCCCAACATGCTCCTCCTCCTTTGTTCGTTGTATTCTCAATACATACTAAAGATGTTTTTGGGCTATGATAAAAGTCGGGGGGATTTATTGCAACCTCGACATCAGAATAATTAAATAACCCCCTTGGTTTATCAATTAATTTACAGGATACACCAGAATTAAAACTAACACCCCCACCCTCATAATTATAAACATGAGCATATTTGCTACAAATTAATTGATCTCCTGGACTTGTTAGAATATTAATAGCAGTTTGATTTGCCATTGTTCCAGAGGGAAAAAATAAGGCATGATCCATTCCAAACAGATCAGAAACTTTTTTTTCAAGCTCGTTTACCGTTGGATCTTCCTTAAAAACATCATCACCAACTTTGCAGTTATGCATAAAATTTATCATTTCACTGGATGGTTTTGTAACAGTATCACTTATTAAATTTATTTGCATGACGGCAAATATAATTTATGATGATTTTAAAAACAATTAATTATTTAAATTTACCAAATGGTAACTGCAGATCAAATTAAAGATTTAATTGAACGCCTAGGTGCTTTAAGGAGGTATCTTTGACCTCGAAGAAAAGAATAAAATCATTTCAGAACTAGAAAGCCAAACTATTAAAGATGACTTTTGGAAAGATTCTAAAGTAGCTCAACGGATTTTAAAAGAACTAAGTTTAACTAAAAATAAGGTTTCACAGTATAAAGAAACAGCAGAACTTTGTGATGAGCTGGAGATTATTTATGAGTTTTTTAAAAGTAAAGAAATTGAGGAAGATGAGATCAACAAGGCATTTAACAAGGCTAAAAACAGTCTAGAATCCCTCGAGTTTAAAAACATGCTTTCGGCCGAAGGTGATGAAATGTCTGCAGTTATTCAAATAACTGCAGGTGCAGGAGGAACTGAAAGTTGTGATTGGGCTCAAATGATTTCAAGAATGTATTTGATGTGGTGTGAAAAAAGAAGCTTTAAAACCAAAGAATTAAATTGTATTGATGGTGATGTTGCTGGCATAAAAACAATTACTATTCAAATTGATGGGGAATATTGTTTTGGATGGCTCAAGGGTGAAAATGGTGTGCACAGGCTTGTTCGTATCTCCCCTTTTGACAGCAACGCAAAAAGACATACATCATTTGCATCAGTCTATGTTTATCCTTTGGTTGATGACAGTATAGAAATAGAGGTAAATAATTCTGATATTGTATGGGAAACAATGAGATCAAGTGGAGCCGGTGGACAAAGTGTAAATAAAATCGAAACAGCCGTCAGACTGACTCATAAGCCAACAGGGATAATAATTGAGAATTCAGAAACAAGATCACAACTTGATAACAAAAATAAAGCAATCTTACTACTAAAATCTCAGCTTTATGAAATTGAATTAAATAAAAAACTTCAAGCAAGAAAGAAAATTGAAGAAAGTAAAAAGAAAATTGAGTGGGGGTCTCAAATAAGAAACTATGTTCTTCATCCATATAAAATGGTAAAAGATGTTAGAACAAATACTGAAACTACGGATGCTTCAGGTGTTTTAGATGGAAATATTGAAGAATTTTTGAAATCTTATCTTTTGAGTTTGAACTAATATTATTTACTTTTTTTTCTTTCTTTAAGCCACTCAAAGAAAGAGCCTGTTACCCAATATGGAATTATAAAAGTTAGTAATAATATCATTAACCAAAATCCAATCGTTACAACCGTCATAAATAGTAAGAAACCAAGGTATTGATCAAATTCAAACATCTCTATAAAGATATAAAATATGGACCAAAGAATTCCTTCAAAAAAAAAATACTTTATTAACAATTCGTAAATTTGCATTATGGGGAAAAAATTTAGAGTTGAATCTGACACACTCGGTGAAGTAAAAATTCCAGAAAATTCTCTCTGGGGACCACAAACTCAAAGATCAATAAATAATTTTAAAATTGGCCAGCCCGGTTCAATGCCCACGGAAATTATTCATTCATTTGCAATTTTAAAAAAATCATGTGCAATCTCAAATAATAAGTTGATGAATCTTGAAAAAAAGAAAATGAAATTGATTATAGAAGTATGTGATGAAATTTTACAGAATAAACATAATGAAGAATTTCCACTCGTCATTTGGCAAACTGGATCAGGTACTCAAACTAACATGAACGTCAATGAGGTCATATCTAACAGAGCTAATATACTGTCAGGTAAATCACTTATTGATTCAAAGTACATAAAAGCCAATGATGAGATAAATATGTCTCAATCCTCCAATGATACATTTCCAACCGCAACAAATATTGCTGTAACAAAGCTCATATGTGAAAAACTGATACCGTCAACTGAGTCATTTATTAAAATTCTTAGTAAAAAGGTAAAAGAATTTAATAACGACATTAAAATTGGTAGAACACACATGATGGATGCAACCCCTATAAGCTTAGGTCAAGAATTTTCTGGCTACGAATCGCAAATGAAACACGGCTTGAAAGCTTTGAAAAATACTTTAAAACACTTGAAACAATTAGCCATTGGCGGAACAGCTGTAGGTACCGGACTTAATGCACCTGATGGATTTGATGTTAGTGTTGTGAAAAACATTTCTGATTTTACAAAAATTAATTTTGAAATTGCTGAAAATAAATTCGAGGCCATTGCATCTAATGATTCATTAGTTGAAACTCATGGAGCATTAAAACAAATTGCTGTCTCTCTTTTTAAAATTGCTAATGATATAAGACTTTTAGGAAGCGGACCGAGGTCTGGATTTGCAGAACTTATTCTACCTGCAAATGAACCAGGAAGTTCAATTATGCCTGGAAAAGTTAATCCAACTCAATGTGAAGCTGTTTCTATGGTTTGTACTCAGGTTCTCGGAAATGACACAACTGTTAGTTTTGCTGGAAGTCAAGGTCACTTAGAATTAAATGTCTACAAACCTGTTATTGCACACAAACTAATTGAATCAATTCACTTATTATCTGATTCAATGGAGAGCTTTAATAAAAATTGCTTAGTTGGATTAAAGGCAAATAAGACAAAAATTGCCGAGCATCTAAACAACTCTTTAATGCTTGTAACAGCACTTAATAAAAAGATTGGTTACTACAAGGCTGCAGAGATCGCTAATAAGGCCCATGAAAATGGAACAACATTGGAGGAAGAGGCAATAAGATCCGGATACTTAACTAAGAAACAATTTAAAGATTGGGTAAATCCAGAGGATATGGTTTAAATCCTTCCTTTGAGAGCATTAAATGCCCATCCAATAGCAATAAAACCAACTCCAACAACTGAAAAACCGATTGCATAATCTGGATACTTTAATACACCCAACAATATCAGAGCTATACCCAAAAGAGTTAGTATAAATGATGCCCATCCAAAAATAGAGTTCTTATTCATAATAAATTATTGTACCGAACCAAGCAATTTTTCTCTCCAATTGACCCAATTGTATTTTTTAGAAAAATAAATAAGAATCAAAATTTGGAGAGGAATGGATGTAACAAACATGATTGACATATTTGGTTCGCCTACATACTTTAATACTGAATCTGTTTGCAGGACAGTCCAATCTGCTGTCACAAATAAGATTCCAACAAAATTATTTCCATAATGCATACCCAGTGCAAGTTCCAAACCATCATCCATAAGCGTACATACTCCCCAAACTAGTCCCATGATGAAATATGCACCTAAAAAACCATATCCCATTTTATCAACCTCAGGATTCGCTAAATGCAAAAGTGCAAACAAAAAAGTAGGAATTAAAAGTGCAAGAAGTCTGCTTTTAGTTGTAATTCCTATTCCCTGCAAAAGATACCCTCTTACCAAATACTCCTCAAAACTAGTTTGAAAAGGCAATAAAATAAGAGCAATAAGCAATAGATAGACAAAAGATTCAGGTTTAAAGTTAAACTCGTACATACTTGGATCATAAAAATACGAAGCTATCATACCGATTAAGTTAATGATTGCAACAACAAAAAAACCAGTAAATATTCTTTTAAAATCTATACTATCACGTGATGTCGTTAGTGATTTAATTGTTTGTTTGTGAATAACTCTAACAGTAAAAAAAATTCCTATTAAACCAACTAAAAATGTTACACAAAACAGTGCAATGCCAACATTGTAGTTTGGAAAAGCACCTAAAAAGTTTGATTCATTTAAGGTTTGTAGTTTGTCTAAATCTGCAACCGAAAAAAGACCAACCAATAGTGGGATAGAACCTAAAAACTGCCAAAAAACAACTATTACTAATGGACCAACAAGTAAATATCTCCACCACTCATTTTGTGTATTTTTTACATTTTCTATAAACATTATAAAAAGAATATATTAAAAATAATCACAGTGAACAAACCATAAAAAATTTGGAGGTATATGGTTTTAAGATTTGAGTGGATCAGTTCTCTTTTATCATAATTTTTGTACAAATATATAAAAGCATAGAACCCATATGCGAAAAGGACAATGTTTCCTATCAAGAAAATATTTTTATTAAATGAGGTTAAATAGGTTTCTAAATAAGGAATTAGTAAAATGGATGAAATAAAAGCTGCACTTAGGATAACTAAATATCCCCAGCGAGCATTTTTCTTTCCAAATGTTACAATCAAATGATTTTTACCCGTACTTGCATCACTAACTGTATCAGGATATTGGTTTATGTAAAGTATGTTGGTGGTTAATAATCCGTGTGGAATCCCCAATAGTATTGCCATGTAGAACTGATCAGAAAAAAGTTCAATTGTTGATGACGAAATAGCAAATAAAGCTCCAAGTGTCATCAATGGCCCAAATGAGAGAAATATAGCTAATTCACCTAAACCTCTCCTTGCTACCAATCTTATTGGTCTAGCAGTATAAAAGTATCCAAGTAAACCGCCTACAATGCCAACTGTAAATGCATTAATAGCATTTGATAATTCACCTGTAATATAAAAACTATTAATAAATAAAATGGATGTTACCAAAATTGTTACAACTAACATTTTTCTTGCTAGTGAGAGAGTTCCAGTGTGTGTGATAAGACCTAATTCAACTGCTCTGCTACCTCCTGATAATTGAGCACCCTCAAGCATTGTTGAATTCAAACCTGCATTAAAATAATCAGTATTTGCACCATCTGTACCATCTTTTACATCATAATAATCATTAAAAAGGTTTGATGCAACGTGTAAAAAAACAATTCCAAGAGAACACAAAATCAAGGAAAATGGATTAAAAAGGTTATCCCCAGAGCCAGCTAAAAAAGCTGCAACAGCGAAAATTGGGAATAGAGATGCACTCGTGAATCCTCCCCTAGTTATTGCAAAAGCCCATTTTATAAAAATTGTCGAAAACTTGATAGGTATTTTGACTTCTTCTTCAATTGGCACGGTAATACCACAATAACCAGTTTGAGGATTATTTTTACCATTGGCAAAGGTGGGGGTTATCTTGATTTGTGCGTTGAACTTTTTTCCATTTTTATTTATGAAATATGTTTTGGTAGAATACTGGCCTTTTTTGTTTGCTTGAGACAACCACATGCCAACGTTTTGAATAACAATCTCACCTGTTGAAAATAGAGATACTCTTTTTTTTCCTATTAGTTCATCCTTACTGTAACCAAATAATTTTTCTCCGTCAGGGTTAATGGTTTCAATTACACCCTCCATATCGCAGGTAATAACACTTTTCATAATATATTTTTTGAGTGCAAATTTATAATTTAAAATAGTATTATTTAGATATATTTTAAATTATTTGACCTCCTCAAAATCTACATCTTGAACATTATCATCATCTTTCTTTGATGATTTTTTTCCAGCCTTTGGGTCTGATTCTGTCTTATTTTTAGTTTCTGCTTGAGCTTTGTAAAGTTCCTCTGATGCATTTTTCCAAGCTTCATTTATTTTTTCTAAATCTGACTTTATTTTATCAACATCTTTTGACTCATGTGACTTTTTCAGAGCTTCCAAGGAATCTTCAATTGCCTTCTTTTTTTCATTAGGCAGCTTATCACCATGTTCCTTAAGTTGTGATTCAGTTTGAAATATCATTGCATCAGCGCTGTTCACAGTGTCTGCGTCATCTTTTAGCTTTTTATCAGATTCCGCATTTGCTTCTGCCTCCTGTTTCATTTTTTCAATCTCTTCCTCAGTTAAGCCAGAAGAGGCTTCAATTCTTATGTCTTGTGATTTGTTAGTAGCCTTATCCAGAGCAGTAACGTGTATCAAACCATTTGCATCTATATCAAATGTAACCTCAATCTGAGGAGTTCCTCTTGGTGCAGGTGGTATGCCATCCAAGTGAAACCTACCTATTGTTTTGTTATCTTTAGACATAGCCCTATCACCCTGTAAAACATGAATTTCAACAGAGGGCTGATTGTCAGCTGCTGTGGAGAAAATTTGTGATTTTTTTGCAGGAATAGTTGTGTTTGATTCAATTAGTTTTGTCATAACTCCTCCCATTGTTTCGATTCCTAATGAAAGTGGAGTTACATCTAAAAGCAATACATCCTTAACATCGCCTGTAAGAACACCACCTTGAATAGCTGCACCTACTGCTACAACTTCATCGGGATTTACCCCTTTGGAGGGTTTTTTACCAAAAAACTTTTCAACTTCACTTTGAATGACAGGTATTCTGGTTGATCCTCCCACGAGTATGACTTCGTCGATGTCGCTTTTGCTAAGAGATGCATCTTTTAATGCTTTTTTTACAGGCTCCATAGATCTTTTTACAAGATCAGAACTCAATTGCTCGAATTTAGCCCTAGTTAGTGTTTTTACTAGGTGTTTTGGACCAGAATCGGTAGCTGTAATATAAGGTAAATTAATTTCGGTTTGTGTCGATGATGATAGCTCTATTTTTGCTTTTTCAGCAGCTTCTTTAAGTCTTTGCAATGCCATTGGGTCTTTTCTCAAATCAACACCTTCATCTTCCTCATACTCAAATGCCATCCACTGAATTATAGCATCATCAAAATCATCACCACCAAGCCTAGTATCACCATTAGTAGATAGTACTTCAAAAACTCCATCACCAAGTTCTAAAATTGATATATCAAAAGTACCACCACCAAGGTCGTAAACTGCAATTTTTTGATCTTTGCCGGATTTATCCAATCCATAGGCCAAAGCTGCAGCAGTAGGTTCATTAATAATTCTTTGAACTTTTAAGCCAGAAATTTCACCAGCTTCCTTGGTGGCTTGTCTTTGAGCATCGTTAAAATAAGCTGGGACAGTTACGACTGCTTCACTGACAGATGATCCAAGATAATCCTCTGCAGTTTTTTTCATTTTTTGTAAAATCATCGCAGAAAGCTCTTGAGGCGTATATAATCTTCCATCAATATCTACCCTTGAAGTGTCATTATCTCCCTTTACTACTTTGTAGGGTGATCTTTTTGCATCTTCTTGAGATTCTGAAAATTTACTTCCCATGAACCGCTTGATTGATGAAATTGTTTTAGTAGGATTTGTAACAGCTTGTCTTTTAGCAGGATCACCTACTTTAATTTCACCACCATCAACAAATCCAATTACAGATGGAGTTGTTCTCTTTCCTTCAGCATTGGGAATTACCACTGGTTCATTTCCCTCCATCACAGAAACACACGAATTTGTTGTTCCTAAATCTATGCCAATTATTTTGCTCATAATTTTATTTTTTAAATTCTAAATCAATTCCTATGCCATTGAAAATTAGTGACACTTTGACAGTCGTTATGTTTTTTTATTTATTTATTTTTACGACTGATCATCATTTATGATTTATAAGAGAATAACTACTAGGACATTATTGGAAATGAAAAACAATAATGAGAAAATATCGATGTTGACGGCATACGACTATACTTTTGCAAAAATTATTGATCAATCAAATGTTGACGTTATTCTTGTTGGCGATTCTGCATCAAATGTTATTGCAGGTAATGAAACAACTGTTCCAATTACCTTAGACGAAATGATTTATCATGCAAAATCTGTTGTTAAAGCAGTTCAAAGAGCTTTAGTCGTTGTTGATTTGCCATTTGGAACCTATCAATCTGATTCAAAATTAGCACTCAGATCGGCAATTAGAATTATGAAAGAATCCGGAGCACATGCCGTTAAATTAGAAGGAGGTAGTGAAATTATAGACTCTGTTTCAAAAATAATTAAAGCTGGCATTCCAGTAATGGGTCATTTGGGGCTAACACCTCAATCAATTTATAAGTTTGGTAGCTATACAGTAAGAGCAAAAGAAAAGCACGAGGCAGAGGAATTAATTAGTGATGCACTGCTTCTTGAACAAATTGGATGTTTTGCTACTGTTTTAGAGAAAATACCTTCAAATCTTTCAAAAAAAGTTTGCTCAAAAGTTAGTTACCCTGTGATTGGAATTGGAGCTGGTAATCATGTAGATGGTCAAGTTTTGGTTATGCACGACCTTTTAGGCTTAACAACTGAATTTAACCCAAGATTTATTCGAAGATATTTGAACCTCAACAACCAGGTTTCAGATGCTGTAAAATCCTATGTTTCAGATATAAAAAAAATGAATTTTCCAAATGATGAAGAAATGTACTGATACTTCATGGAAAACATAATTTTTGAAGACAACCATCTACTAATCGTAGGAAAAAAACCAACAATCCCAGTGCAGTCGGATATTTCAGGTGATAAGTGCTTGCTTGAAATCAGCAAAGATTATTTGAAAAAAAAATATGATAAAAAGGGTAATGTTTTTTTAGGTTTAGTAAATAGGATAGATAGGCCCACAAGTGGTTTAGTCATTATGGCAAAAACAAGTAAATGTCTTACTAGAATGAATGAAAAAATTAGGCTTAGAAAGATCAAAAAAAAATATTGGGCATTAGTCGAAAAAAAAAATATAAAAAATGAAGCTGTTTTAAAGGATTATTTAAAAAAAAATTCAAAGAAAAATAAGTCCTTTGTTGTTGATAAAATTTCTAAAAATGCTAAAGAAGCAATTCTTGAATATAAGATTGTAAAAACATTAAAAAATTACTTGCTTTTAGATGTTTTACTTGTAACGGGCAGACATCACCAAATCAGAGTACAGTTATCTAGACTAGGAACACCCATTCGCGGTGACATAAAATATGGAGCAAAAAGACCATTGAATGATAAAAGTATTAGTTTACATTCAAAAGAAATAGAGTTTGAACATCCAGTAAACAAAGAAATATTGGTACTAAAATGCTACCCACCTGATGAATTCATACCAAAAATTTAAATTTAAAAAATTTTTATTCTTACTTTTATCGGCTTACTTGAGATATGAGTAAAGAACTAATCAAGATTTTTGATACCACTTTAAGAGATGGTGAACAAGTCCCTGGTTGTAAACTGGAGACAATAAAGAAAATTGAAATTGCCCAAAGGCTGGATGAATTAGGTGTTGACATTATTGAGGCTGGATTTCCAATTTCAAGCCCTGGAGATTATAAATCAGTAGTAGAAATTTGCAAGGTTGTAAAAAATTCATCAGTTTGCGGATTATCAAGAGCAGTAAAAAAAGATATAGAAGTTGCTGCAAGTGCATTAAAAAAAGCAAAAAAGCCAAGAATCCATACTGGGATTGGCACATCTGACAGCCATATTAAATACAAATTTAAATCTGACAGAGAATCAATTATTAAAAGGGCTGTTAGTGCAGTTAGATATGCAAAAAAATTTGTTGACGATGTTGAGTTTTATGCAGAGGATGCAGGAAGGACCGATAATAATTTTTTAGCAAAAGTTTGTGAAAAAGTTATAAATGCGGGTGCAACAGTTTTAAATATTCCCGATACGACAGGATATTGTCTACCGAATCAATATGCTAAAAAAATTAAATATTTAATTAATAATGTTCCAAATATTGATAAGGCAATTATTTCGTGTCATTGTCACAATGATTTAGGTTTAGCTACTGCAAACTCAATACAAGGGGTGATAAGTGGTGCAAGACAAATTGAATGTACAATAAATGGAATTGGGGAACGAGCAGGTAATACTTCTCTTGAGGAGGTTGTTATGGTAATGAGGCAACATAGTGAACTTGGTTTTGACACTAAAATCAATTCAAAATTACTATATAGCACAAGTAAAATGGTTTCTGAAATCATGGGAATGCCTGTTCAGCCGAATAAAGCAATAGTTGGAACTAATGCTTTTTCACACAGCTCAGGAATTCATCAAGATGGTGTAATTAAAAACAGAGAAACATATGAGATAATCGACCCAATTGACGTTGGCGTTAACGAATCTTCGATTGTTTTAACTGCAAGAAGTGGAAGGGCTGCAATTGCCTACAAATCCAAAAAAATTGGTTTTGATTTAAGTAAAATTGAATTAGATAAAGTTTACGAAGTTTTTTTAAAGTTTGCAGATAATAACAAAGAGGTAAATGATACAGATTTACCTGGAATTATTAAACAAGCGTTAGTATAAATTATGTCCAAAACATTATTTGATAAGGTATGGGATGCTCATGTAGTCAGAAGAATAAATAATGGGCCTGATGTTCTATTTATTGATAGACACTTAGTTCATGAAGTTACCAGCCCTGTTGCATTTTTGGGTTTACAAAATCGAAAGCTTAATGTTTTATTTCCCGAGAAAACCTTTGCAACGGCAGATCACAACACTCCTACACAAAATCAAAATTTACCCATAAAAGACCCTCTATCGGCAAAGCAATTACATGCTTTAAAACTAAACTCTAAAAAACATAAAATTTCGTTTTGGGGACTTGGACATAAAAAAAATGGTATTGTTCATGTTATTGGGCCAGAAAATGGAATAACACTGCCTGGTGCTACTATTGTTTGTGGTGATTCACACACATCAACTCATGGAGCATTTGGAGCGATTGCATTTGGGATTGGAACATCTGAGGTTGAAATGGTTTTGACAACTCAGTGTGTTTTGCAAACAAAGCCAAAGAAAATGAGAATAACAATAAATGGGAAACTGAATAAGTATGTTACCCCTAAAGATGTAGCACTTTATATTATATCTCAAATTTCAACATCTGGTGCAACAGGTCATTTTGTTGAATATTCAGGTGATGTTTTCAAAGATATGAGCATGGAGGGCAGGATGACGGTTTGTAATCTATCCATAGAAATGGGAGCTAGAGGTGGTATGATCGCTCCGGATAAAAAAACAATAGACTATGTAAAAAATAGAGAATTTACACCCAAAGGTGATGAGTTCCTAAAACTATCAAAATACTGGAGTAGTCTAAAAACAGAGAAATATGCTACGTTTGATAAGGAATACATATTTGATGGGTATAAAATTGAACCAATGATAACTTATGGAACAAATCCAGGAATGGGTGTTTCAATTGGGAAGGGAATTCCCTATTCAAAAGACCTAAATGTAAACAAAGAAACATATTTAAAATCTTTGAATTACATGAACTATAGTGAAGGAGATGATTTAATTGGGAAAAAAATTGATTATGTTTTTTTAGGCAGTTGTACCAATGGAAGAATTGAGGACTTTAGACAATTTGCAAATTTCGTAAAGGGCAAGAAAAAATGCCCAAGTGTAACTGCATGGTTAGTTCCAGGATCTCATAATGTACATGATATGATTATTAAAGAAGGTATTTATGATGTACTAACTAGCTCTGGTTTTGAGATCAGAGAACCTGGATGTTCAGCATGCCTGGCCATGAACGAAGATAAAATTCCATATGGAAAATACGTGGTCAGTACATCAAACAGAAATTTTGAAGGGAGACAAGGTCCGGGCGCTAGGACACTTCTCGCCAGCCCTGTAGTCGCAGCAGCTGCAGCAATTACTGGAAAAATTACTGACCCAAGAATATTTTAAGATGAGTTACGATAAATTTATTAGTTTGAACAGTACTGCAGTACCTCTGCCAATTGAAAATATTGATACTGATCAAATAATTCCTGCTAGATTTTTGAAAGCAACAGAGAGGGTGGGCTTTGGAGATAATTTATTTAGGGATTGGAGATATGATAACAACAATAAAAAAAAGAAAAATTTTGTACTCAACAATAAAAGATTTTCTGGAAAAATTTTAGTTGCTGGTAAAAATTTTGGATCAGGTTCTTCACGTGAACATGCTGCTTGGGCAATATATGATTATGGTTTTAGATGTGTTATGTCAAGTTTTTTTGCCGATATTTTTAAAAATAACTGTTTAAATATTGGCGTTTTACCTCTTCAGGTTAGTCCAATGTTTCTTGAAAAAACATTTAAGTTAGTGCACGAGAAACCACAAACTATTATTAATGTCAATCTAAAAAAACAAAAGGTATGTATTAAAGATATTGAATTAACAGAAAATTTTGAGATTAATGAGTACAAAAAAAATAATATGATTAATGGATTCGATGATATAGATTATTTATTAAAGATGAAAGATTCAATAATTGAATTTTCTAAAAATAGCCTTTTATAAAGATGAAAAAAATTGAAGTGATGGATACGACACTTAGGGACGGAGAACAAACCTCTGGAATGTCATTTTCAGAAAGTGAAAAACTAACCATTACAAAACTTCTTATAAAAGAATTAAATATTGATAGAATTGAAGTTGCATCAGCCCGTGTTTCTTCTGGTGAGTTTAATGCTGTAAAATCCATTATTAAATGGGCCAATAATAATGAGTTTACTAATAAAATTGAAGTTCTTACGTTTATTGATCAAGGAATATCAATAGACTGGTTAAATAAGTGTGGTGTAAAAGTTCAAAATATTTTAGCAAAAGGATCTTTTAATCACCTAAAGCACCAATTAAGGAAAACAAAAGAAAATCATTTTGATGATGTGAAAAAAATTATTGAGCTCGGTGATAAATATGATATTAGCTCAAATATCTATTTAGAGGATTGGAGTAACGGAATGAAGAATTCAGTTGACTATGTTTTTGAATTTATCCAAATGCTCAGTAAGACTAACGTGAGGAGAATTATGCTCCCTGATACTTTGGGAATTTTAAACCCTCAAATGACATTTTCATACATTAGTGATTTGTGCGCTGAGTTTCCTAACCTACATTTCGATTTTCATGGACACAATGATTATGATCTGAGTGTTGCGAATACACTCGAAGCAATAAAGGCGGGATGTAATGGAATTCATTCAACTATAAATGGTATGGGTGAGAGAGCTGGAAACACCCCGTTAGCAAGTATAATTGCTGCTAATAATGATTTCTTAAAGAATTATAAAATAAATATCCACGAAAAGAGTTTATATAATGTAAGTAAGTTGGTATCAACATTCAGTGGTTTTAGAATACCTCCAAATAAACCAATTATTGGTGAAAACGTGTTTACTCAAACAGCTGGTATTCATGCTGATGGTGATACAAAAAATAATTTATATTTTAACGAATTACTCCCTGAAAGATTTGGAAGAAAAAGAAAATATGCTTTGGGAAAAACTTCTGGGAAAGCTAATATAAAAAAGAATATAGAAAATTTAGGGTTGAACTTATCTGAGGATGAAATAAAGAAAGTTACGACCAGAGTAATTGAGCTAGGAGATAAAAAAGAAAAGGTATCTGCAGATGATTTACCATATATTATTTCGGATATATTAAAGACAGGTAATTATAAAAAGAAAATTATTATAAAATCCTATTATCTCAAACATAAAAAAAATAACAAACCTTCTGCTAAGATTGAAGTCGATTGTCAAGGAACAATATATAAAGAAGATGGTACTGGAGATGGTCAATTTGATGCATTTATGTCTGCGATTAGATCATTATATAAAAAAATTAATTTGGAGCTTCCATTGCTAATCGACTACTCTGTGACAATACCCCCGGGTAGTAACTCTGATGCTTTATGTGAAACCTTTATAACTTGGAAAAAATCAGACAATAAAGAGTTTATTACTAGAGGGTTAGATTCTGATCAAACAGTATCAGCAATAAAAGCAACTGAAAAAATGTTAAATGTGATATAATGGATTTAAGAATTACAAAATTAGCAGGAGATGGAATTGGACCTGAAGTGGTCAATGAAGCAGTAAAAGTTTGTGATTCTGTTGCCAAAAAATTTAATCATAATATTATTTGGGACGAAGGAATTATGGGAGCAAATGCCATAGAAAAAGTTGGTAACCCATATCCAGACGAGACACATGATAAATGTTTAAATTCAGATGCTGTTTTATTTGGAGCAATTGGGGACCCAAAATTTGATAATAATCCTAGCCTTAAAATAAGACCTGAGCAAGGGCTTCTTTCAATGAGAAAAAAATTAGGTCTTTATGCTAACATCCGACCGACATTTACCTTTGAAGAATTAATTGATAAGTCACCACTTAAGAGAGAATTAATTCAGGGGACTGATATAGTCTTTGTTAGGGAACTTACTAGTGGAATTTATTTTGGAGAAAGGGGTAGATCAAATGATAAAAATTACGCGTTCGATACATGTTCTTACAAAAGGGGTGAAATTGAAAGATTAGCTAAAATTGGTTTTGATCTCGCGATGAAAAGAGACAAGAAACTTTGCTGTGTTGATAAAGCTAATGTTTTAGAGTCTTCAAGGTTATGGAGAGAAACAATTCAATCAATGGAATCAAAATATCCTGATGTGGATGTGAGTTATGAATTCGTTGATGCAGTGGCTATGAGACTTATTCAGAACCCATCTTCATACGATGTTTTGATAACAAGTAATCTATTCGGCGATATTTTAACGGATGAAGCATCAGTGATTTCAGGTTCAATTGGATTAATGCCCTCAGCATCAATTGGTGATAAAACATCAGTTTTTGAGCCTATTCATGGTTCATATCCAGAGGCTGCAGGTATGAATATTGCAAATCCTATAGCCACAATACTCTCAAGTTCAATGATGCTAAAACAATTAGGTTTAAATGAAGAGTCAAATCTAATCGATTATGCTGTCAAGGAATCAATAAAAAGAGGTTATTTAACAAAAGATTTATCACAAAAAAACTTTGTGTCCACAAATGAGTTGGGGGATTGGATTGCTAATAAGATTTTAGAGGTTTAAATTTAAACTTCGTCATCCATTTTCTTTTTCAAATCTACCAAAACATCTAAATCACCCAATGTTGATTTGTCTACTTTTTCTTTCTTGACTTTATTAATTGTTTCTTTATTCTTTGAATAGGTTGCCATATGGGAAACAACAATTCTTTTAAATTCACTGTTACACTCAATAACATTAAAGTTAGCAACATCCCCCTTTTTCAGTAGAGAACCATCTTCTTTTACCATATGTTTTTTTGGAACAAAGGCTTTTAGTTCTTTGGTCAAAATTATGTTTGCTCCTCTATCTGTTAAAGAATCAATTTTTAATTCATGATTGGTATCAACAGAATATGTTTTTTCATATTCATTCCAAGGGTTTTTTGTTGTTTGTTTATGACCTAAACTTAACTTTCTTTCATCAACATCAAGCTCAAGCACTACAACTTCAATCTCATCTCCAATTTGAAAAAGCTCTGAGGGATGTTTAACTTTTTTGGTCCAAGATAAATCAGAAATATAAACAAGTCCATCGATACCCTCCTCAAGCTCAACAAAAACTCCAAAATTTGTGAAGTTTCGTATTTTTCCTTTATGTTTCGACTTGGTTGGATATTTTTTAGTAATGTCTGTCCAAGGATCTGATGTCAATTGCTTAATTCCTAAAGACATTTTTCTCTCCTCTCTGTCAATCGAAAGAATAATTGCTTCTACCTCGTCTCCAACACTTACAAAATCTTGTGCTGATCTTAAGTGAGTGGACCAAGACATTTCTGAAACATGAACTAGTCCTTCAACACCCTCTGCAATTTCAATAAATGCTCCATAATCTGCTAAAACAGAAACCTTTCCATTAACCTTGTCACCCTCTTTTAGGTTTGAATCTAAATTTTCCCAAGGATGGGCACTTAGTTGCTTAACACCCAATTGTATTCTGGATTTGTCATCATCAAAATCTAAAATAACAACATTTAACTTTTGATCTAATTCTAGTATTTCGGTAGGATGATTAATTCTATTCCATGATAAATCGGTGATATGTATTAATCCATCTACACCACCTAGATCAACAAAAACTCCATAAGTTGTTATATTTTTTACAACTCCTTCTAATACTTGACCTTTTTCAAGCTGTGAAATAATTTCTTTTTTCTGCTGTTCAATATCGGCTTCGATGAGGGCTTTATGTGATACTACAACATTCTTAAACTCATGATTAATTTTCACAATTCTGAATTCCATGTTTTTATTTAAATACTGGTCATAATCGCGAATTGGTTTAACATCAATTTGTGATCCTGGCAAAAATGCCTCCAAACCAAAAACATCGACGATCATTCCACCTTTAGTTCGACATTTAACAAATCCTGTCACAACTGTTTCCTTTTCATGAGCTTCTATAACTCTTTCCCAGGCCATAATTGTTCTTGCTTTTCTGTGTGATAGAACAAGTTGACCAGTTTTATCTTCCTGAATATCAACAATTACCTCAACATTATCACCAACCTTTAGGCCAGGATTGTACCTAAATTCATTTAGAGAAATAACACCTTCCGACTTTGCATTAATATCAATTATTGCTTCACGTTCAGTTATGTTAATGACAACACCTTTAATTACATTATCGTTATAGGTATCTACAAAATTCTCATCAATTAATTTTTCGAACTCTTTAATCTTGGTGTCCTCAACCGTCTCAATACCTTCTTCAAACTTTGACCAATCAAAATCATCAGGTCCTTCAACTATTATTTTTTTGGAAACGATAGGTCTTTTTTGAACTTTCGTTTTTTCTTCCAAAGTGTTTTTCTTAGCATTAGTAGTTTTCTTTGCAGCCGTTGTTTTATTTGCAGCCGTTGTTTTCTTTGCAGCCGTTGTTTTCTTTGCAGCCGTTGTTTTCTTTGCAGCTGTGGTTTCTTTAGATTTTAGTTTTTTTTTGGTTTCTGATGATTTAGAACTATCATCTTTTTTTGAAGGACTCATATTTCATTATTGTATTCTACAATTTAGCAAACTAGGGTATTTGTAGAAGAAGTTACTTTAATTTGGGCCTTTTAAATGTTTGCTTATCCCTTTAAAAGGCAAGCGAATTTAATATCAATAATTATTTTTAACAAATCTTAGGAGACTTTTTTATTGATAATATTTTTTGTGTATTGTAACATTTGGTTTAAAACGTCATCAATTGTTCTATTGACATTATTGATTATCAATGAATTTTCAGGTATTACTAGAGGTGATTTTTTTCTTGTTTTGTCAGTATTATCTCTAATTAATAAATCATTCTCAACTTCCTGAATTGATATACCATCTTCCTTATCTTTCAACTGATTATAACGTCTTTCAGATCTTGTTTTTAAAGAGGCATCAATATAAAACTTAACATCCGCATCAGGGAATACAAATGAACCAATATCTCGTCCATCCATTACAATGGATTTATTTTTAGAAATATCTCTTTGTATTTTTAAAACATAATTTCTGATTTCTTCATGCTTTGCTAGGTCGCTCACATATTTTGAAACCTTAGATCCTCTGATTTTATCTTCAACATCTTGGTCATTTATAAACATTTTAAAAACTCCACTACTGTTCTCTTTTAATAATATGTCAGAACATGATAAGCTAGTAACTAATTTTTCAAGCTCTAGTTTTTGATTTGCTATAAAATTATTTTCAATAGCGTATAAAGTAACCGCTCTATAGATAGATCCTGAATCGATATGTGATATTGATAACTCTTTAGCTAATCTTTTAGCTAGCGTGCTCTTACCAGATGAAGAGGGACCGTCAATTGTAACTATATAATTCAACTTTTAATATAATTATTTTTCCAGTGAAAAATTAATGACGTCAATCATTTTTTCTACATATTTAAATCTCAAACCTTTAATGTATTTTTTTTCAATTTCGTCAACATTTTTTTTGTTAGACAATGGAAGAACAATTTCTTTAATATTTCCTCTTTTTGCTGCCAATATCTTTTCTTTAATTCCACCAACCGGTAGTACCTTTCCTCTCAGTGTAATCTCTCCGCTCATTGCTAGTTTAGATTTAACCTTCTTATTTTTTACTAGGGATACTAATGAACACAAGATAGTAACTCCAGCGCTAGGACCATCCTTTGGTGTTGCTCCCTCGGGAACATGAATGTGAAAATTATTTTCCAAAAAAACTTTATTCTCAATACCTAGCAACCTACTTTTTGATTTTAAGTATTCCAAAGATATTGTAGCTGATTCTTTCATTACTTTACCTAAATTACCAGTAATGGAAAGGTTACCCTTTCCCTTGGACATGGTCGATTCGACAAAAAGAATTTCACCACCATACTGAGTCCAAGCCAATCCATTGACCACACCTGAAATATCATTTTTTTCTGAAGTTGTTTGATCTGAGCCTACTCCAAGGATATTGTTTAAATCTGATATTTGAATGTGACTATTATAATCCTCATTTTTTACGATTGATTTTGCAACCCATCTTGAAATCTTAGAGATTTTTTTCTCAAGCAATCTAACTCCAGATTCTCTTGTATAGCTTTTAATAATAGCTTCTATAACTTTATTATCTAGTTCAAAGCTATTCATACCCAGTCCGTGATTAATTTTTTGTTTTTTTATTAAATATTTTTTAGCAATTTGAACTTTTTCCTGCAAACTATATCCAGAGATGCTGATTAGCTCCATTCTATCAAGTAGAGCAGGCTGTATGTTATTAATATTATTGGCAGTAGCAATAAATAATATTTTTGATAAATCAAATCCCAATTCCAAAAAATTATCATAAAATGAAATGTTTTGTTCAGGGTCCAAAACCTCAAGCATTGCAGATGACGGGTCTCCTTGGTTACCAACACTTAATTTATCGATTTCATCTAAAACAAAAACTGGATTGGATGTTTTTACTTTTTTTAAGTTCTGTATAATTCTTCCTGGCATTGCTCCAATATATGTCTTCCTGTGTCCTCTTATTTCGGATTCATCTCTCAAACCACCAAGTGATATTCTGATGTATTCTCGCCCTAAAGCTTTGGCAATGGATTTACCCAATGATGTTTTACCAACACCGGGTGGACCATAAAAACATAAAATTGGTGCACTCATATCACCCTTCAATTTTAAGACAGCAATTTGCTCAATTATCCTTTCTTTTACTTTTTTTAACCCAAAATGATCTTTATTTAATATTCTCAATGCACTGTCAAGTTTGTAATTATCCTCAGAAAATTCATTCCAGGGCAAATCAAGTAGAAGGTCAATATAATTTCTTTGAATGGAATACTCTGCCATTTGAGTATTTATTCGTTGAAGCTTAACTAACTCTTTTTCAAAGTGATCTTTAATATCAATACTCCATTTTTTAACACTCGCTTTTGACCTTATTTCCTCGATATCTTTTTGGTTTGATGAACTACCAAGTTCTTCTTGAATAGTTTTGAGTTGTTGGTTTAGAAAATATTCGCGTTGTTGCTGGTCAAGATCGTTTTTAACTTTTGATTGTATATCATTTTTTAATGAAAGTTTCTGAAACTCAATATTCATGTACTTTAAACATTCAATTGCCCGGCTTTGGTGATTATCAATTTGTAAAATTTTATATTTTTCAGAAACACTGATATTCATATTTGAAGAAACAAAGTTTACCAAAAACGAATTACTGTGAATATTTTTAATTGCAATTGAGGCTTCAAAGGGAATATTAGGATTTTCATCAATTATTTTTAATGCTAGGTCTTTAATTGAATCAATAGTTGCATTGTATTTTTTATCGTTTTTGAAGGGTTTTATTTCATTAATTTCAGTAACATCAGCCTTTAGAAAGGGTTTTTCAGAAATAATTTTTTTTATTTTAAATCTCTTTTTTCCCTGTATAATAATTGTCAAATTACCATCGGGCATTTGTAAAACCCTCAAGATTTTAGCAACCGTTCCTATATTATTAATATCCTCCATTTTAGGATCTGAAACTTTATGGTTAATTTGTGATACCACTCCAACTAACTTATTACCCTTGTTCGAAGACTTTATCAACTTGACAGATTTATTTCTTGTAGCAGTAATTGGGATAACTACACCTGGAAATAATACAGTATTCTTAAGCGGTAATATTGAAAGAGATTTTGGTAATTTTTCTTTATTTATGGCTTCTTCATCATCAGAGGTCATGAGTGGAATCAAATCTGACTCATCATCAATTATCTTTCCAGAAAACGAATTTAAATCTAATAAATTTTTCATTTTGATGACAAATTGTCAAATAGTTTAAAAAATAGTTTTGAATAATATGAGGTCAAGTTTCATGCCATCGTAAAAATAATTGACAAGGTTACAGTTTTTTCATTTTTATATCTTTTAATAGTATTGCCCCAAAAATAAAAATGACAGCAAAAATAATTATAGAATTTCTCAAACTGCCAGTCAATTGATCAACAATTCCAGACATAAATGTTCCCAATGAAATACTTATAATCATACACATCTGATAAAAACTAAAATATGAACATGTATTTTCTGTTGCTGGAATTAATTTAGAATATGTAGACCTTGATAGTGCCTGTATTCCACCCATTACTAATCCAACCAGTGCCGCAACAACATAGAATTCATAAGAATACTTGATAAAATATCCACCCACGCACAATATGAACCAAAAAATATTGAGATAAATTAAGGTTTGAATATTGCCAATTTTTTCGGAAAGTCTTGCTGTTAAAATTGCCCCAAGTATAGCAATCAACTGTATTAGAAGCATGCTTATTATTAATCCAATTTGCTTCTCGCCCTCTCTCCAAATGATTTCTTGCTCTCCAAAATAAGTTGCAATTAAAATGATTGTTTGTAAAGCGCAACTAAAAACAAAGAAAGCAAGTAAAAACTTTTTAATTGATTCTTGTTTTTTTACCATTTTCCAAACATTATTCAGTTCATAAAATCCACCAAGTAATATTGACTTTTTTAAAATATCTTTTTTGGGAAATTGAATTTGTTTTTTTGGTAAATAGTGAAAAGTATATTGGCTAAAACCGGCCCACCACAAACCCACCATAACAAAAGAAATTTTCATTGGCTCAATTGTATCCTCAAAACCAAATGTAGATGGAAATAGAACCATCAAAAGGTTAATCAATAAAAGCAATACACTTCCTACATATCCATAAGAGTAACCTAAAGCACTAATCCTATCTTGTTGGTGGGGAAAAGCAATTTCTGGTAAATATGAATTGTAGAATACCAGACTAGCCCAAAAACTAAATAATGCAAAAAAATAGAAAAATAATCCTAAATATATATTTTCAATTGTAAAAAAATATAATCCAATACAACAAAGACTACCTAAATAACAAAAGAACTTTAAGAATGATACCTTATTTTTTTTGTAGTCTGCAATTCCAGAGAGTATAGGAATTAAAATTGCAAGACAAATGAAAACCAATGTAGTTGTATGTTGAATCAATGCAGTATTTTTGTAATTAATTCCAAACACTTCAACATATTGATTATCCTCAAAAAGACTTCCAAAGTATAATGGAAATATTGCTGTAGATATAACTAGCGCATAAACCGAATTTGCCCAATCATAAAAAGCCCAAGCTCTTAGCACTTTTTTATCTCCTTTTTTATATTGAGTTTTTGGCATAGTTGCTGATTATGTTGAAAATATAAATTATTTTTGAACAAACTTTAAATGAAGTACATAAATTTTTTCTTTCTGTTCTTATTGTTCTTAATGTCCTGTAAATCTCAACAAAACGAAATTAAGTACGAGTTTATCAAAACTGATAATGAGTGGAGAGAGCAACTTGATCAAATGTCATATCTAGTTTTAAGAAAAGCATATACTGAAAGGCCCTACACTGGAAAATACGATAATTTTTATGAGAAAGGGACATATCATTGTGCCGGTTGTGATGAACCACTCTACAGTTCTAGTAATAAGTACAACTCTTTTTGTGGATGGCCTAGCTTTGACAAGGAAATTAGTGATAAATTGGTTTACGATGTTGATTATAAATTGGGATATCCAAGAACTGAAATCAAATGTAAAAAATGCGGTGGACATCTTGGTCATGTATTTAATGACGGTCCAAAAGAAACCACAGGAATAAGGCATTGCGTCAACTCAGCCGCCCTAGTTTTTAAAAAATCATGAAAAATAAAGACAACAATTATTGGAAAGCCAAATTAGATGATCAAAGCTATAAAGTTTTAAGAGAAGCAGCAACTGAAATTCCATTTTCTGGGAAATATAATTTACATTTTAAAGATGGATATTACAGATGTAAAGGATGTGATATGGTTTTATTTGACAGTAGTTCAAAATTTGATAGTGGTTGTGGCTGGCCAAGTTTTGACCGAGCTAAAAAAGGAAGTATTAAATATAAAGAGGATAGATCTCTAATGCGAATTCGTACAGAAATTTTGTGCTCAAATTGTGATGGTCATTTAGGTCATGTTTTTAACGATGGTCCAACTGAGACTGGCATGAGATACTGTGTTAATTCTGCAAGCATTAATTTTGAAAATAAATAATATGGAAAAATATGATATTGTTATAATTGGAAGTGGACCTGGTGGTTATGTAAGTGCTATCAGAGCTTCACAACTAGGTTTTAAAACTGCAATAGTTGAGAAGGAGAGCTTGGGTGGGATTTGCTTGAACTGGGGATGCATACCAACTAAAGCACTAATCAAGTCTGCTGAGGTTTTTGACTATTTGAATAATGTTGATGACTATGGAATTAGTATTGAAAGCTACAATAAAAATTTTAACAAAATTATTAAAAGAAGTAGAGATGTAGCGTCAAAAATGAGCAAAGGAGTACATTTTCTAATGAAAAAAAATAAAATAAAAGTTTTTGATGGATTTGGAAGGATCAAACAAGATAAAACCGTAGAAATCACTAATGATAAAGAATCATTTGAAATTTCTGCTAAAAATATAATTGTCTCAACTGGTGCAAGATCAAGAGATATTGAGTCTTTAAAAAAGGATGGAAAAAAAATATTTGGTTACAGGGATGCAATGACACTTGAGGAACAGCCTAAAGAAATGGTTATTGTTGGTTCGGGTGCTATTGGAATTGAATTTGCATATTTTTATAATGCCCTTGGAACAAATGTTACTGTTGTCGAATTTCAAAATGGAATAGCTCCAAACGAAGATCATGATATTTCAAAAGAGTTAGAAAAAATTTTAAAGAAAAAAGGAATCAATGTTTTGACTAATTCGAAGGTTGTATCTTCAAAAATAGTTGATAAAAAAGTAAAGGTAGATATTGAAAGTGATGATAAAAAATTTACAATTGATTGTGATGTGGTATTGAGTGCCGTAGGGATAAAATCAAACATCGAAAATATAGGACTGGAGGAATTGGGTGTAAAAATAGAATTTGATAAAGTCATCGTGAATGAATACTATAAAACTAATATCGATGGTATTTATGCAATTGGTGATATAGTTTCTGGGCCTGCTTTAGCACATGTTGCATCTGCAGAGGGGATTACATGTGTTGAGCACATAAAGGGTTTGAATCCAACACCAATTGACTACAACAATATTCCAGGATGTACTTACAGTAAGCCAGAAATAGCTTCTGTTGGATTAACTGAAAAAAAAGCTCTAGAAAATGGGTACGAAATAAAAGTAGGTAAATTTCCTTTTTCCGCCTCTGGCAAAGCCCAAGCATCGGGTCATACAGATGGTTTTGTAAAAGTGATTTTTGACTCCAAATATGGTGAATGGTTGGGATGCCATATGATTGGAAGTAATGTTACTGAAATGATTTCGGAGGCTGTTGTTGGAAAAAAATTAGAAACTACAGGACACGAAATTTTAAAGTCTGTTCATCCTCATCCAACAATGAGCGAAGCAGTTATGGAAGCAGTTGCTGATGCGTATGATGAAGTTATTCATCTTTGATTTTCTTTATAAAACTAATAATAGCTAATTCATAACTTAGTAAACCAAAGCCTTGTATGATTCCATTAACGTGTGGACTTATAAACGATTTATGTCTATAATCTTCTCTGGATTTTGTATTAGAAATATGAACCTCAATAACAGGTTTTTCAATTGCCCTTATAGCATCTGCAATACCAACGGATGTGTGAGTGTAAGCTGCCGCATTAAGAATAATTCCGTCAGATAAGTACCCAACCTCCTGAATCTTATCAATTATTTCTCCCTCAATGTTGGACTGAAAATAGTCGATAGTAATCTCAGGGTATTTATTTAATAAATATTTCAAATAATCATCAAAACTTAGAACTCCATATATACTTTTTTCCCTGCGCCCTATGAGGTTTAAATTTGGACCGTTTATAATTTGTAACTTCATTTTTTGAATTTATAAATTTAAACTTAAAAGATTTGAATCTAGCTACTTATTTTAAAGATTTTGAAGATTATTTAAAATTTGAGAGAAACCTTTCAATCAACACAATCAAAAGTTACAGATCAGATTTAAATAAGTTTGAATTTTTTTTAACAAAAACAGGTGCCAAAAAATTAAGTTTTATAGATCCTGAGATAGTCCGGGAGTTTTTGTATGATGAATCCAAAAGAGTAAATGCAAAAACACAGGGAAGGATGATATCCACATTAAAAACTTTTTTCAATTTTCTAGTATTAGAAAAACTGATCAGTGATAGTCCAATTGAAAACATTGATTATCCGAAAATTGATTCAAAAATTCCTTTGGTTCTCTCAACTGATGAAATTGATAAAATCATAAGTAGTGCCTTTTCAAAAAAATATGGATTAAGAAATCAAGCAATAATAGAAATAATGTATAGTTGTGGTCTGAGAGTTAGTGAGTTAACTGAAATGAAAATATCCAATATATTTTTTGATGAATCTTTAATTAAGATTTTGGGAAAAGGCAACAAAGAGAGATTTATACCTCTTAGTAGTATAGCAAAAAAGTTATTATACAATTATATTAAATACAATAGAAAAAAATTGAGCTATGATAAACAATCCGTCGACATTGTTTTTCTGAACAACAGAGGAAAAAAATTAACCAGAGTAATGGTTTATAATATCATAAATGATGCTGCTTTAGAGGCAAAAATTAATAAAAAGATTAGCCCACATACATTGAGACACTCCTTCGCGACGCATCTGATCGAAAATGGTGCTGATATTATTAGTATTCAAAAAATGATGGGGCATGAAAATGTCGTTACCACTGAAAAATACTTGCATGTAAATAAAAAACACCTTGTTGAAACTGTGATTAAATTTCACCCAAGAAAATAGTTTTAAAGTGTAAGTTTGAATCCTTTTCCATGAATATTATCTATCCTAATTGATGAGTCCTTGGATAAATATTTTCTAATCTTAGTTATGTAAACATCCATTGATCTAGATGTAAAATAATTGTCATCTTTCCAAATCTTTATCAATGCTTCCTCCCTTGGGGTTAAATCATTCACATTTATAATAAGTAACTCTAATAAATCGGATTCTTTTGGTGATAAAGTAACAGGATTCTCTTTGTTAAAACTTAACTGCCTTAGTTTTGAATCAAAAATGAATTTTGAAAACTTATATTCAGTTTTTTTATCTTTAACCAACCTTGATCTAAAATCTCTTTTAAATAGTGATTTGATTTTTAAAAGGAGTATATCAGAATCAAAGGGTTTAATAATGTAGTCATCTGCTCCAATTTTAAATCCCTTTATTACATCATCTTTTAATGATTTAGCAGTTAAAAAAATCATTGGAACAGAATCATTAATATTTCTAATTTCTTTTGCAAGTGTAAATCCATCTTTGAAAGGCATCATAACGTCTAAAATACACATGTCAAAGCTTTGAGACTTAAATTTTTTTAATCCATCTATTCCATTTTTTGACAATGTAATGTTGAAGGAATGTAAACGAAGAAAATCAGCTAAAATTGAGCCAAAATTGAGATCATCCTCGACAATTAAAATTTTTTTACGATTAGTTGACATTAGTAAAAGTTATTATAAATGTTGAACCCTTCCCTTCTTTACTATTAACAGAAATCATTCCACTATGCATGTCAACAATTTTTTTAACAAAAGCAAGACCTAAACCATGGCCTTTAATATTATGAATATTTCCACTACTTTCCCTGTAAAACTTTTCAAAAATTTTTGATTTAACTTTTTTATTCATTCCAATTCCATTGTCTTTGAAAAGTATAATTGTATTTGATTTTTCATTTTTAACAACTATTTCAATGATTGGATTTGATATTGAGTATTTAAGTGAATTTTCAAGAATATTAACAAAAACATTTATAATTTCTTCCTTCGCCAAAAGCATGGTATTTTCTTTTTTTTCAAATGTCTTTATAATTTTTGCATCAACACTTTTGGAAAGAAGGTCTACCCTCCTTACAGCCAACTCAACCAGTTGATTTATATCATGCATCTTTTTTTCAAGTACTATTTTTTCTTTTTCCAATTGAGAAATCATCAAAACATTTTCTACTTGATTGTTCATTCTATTATTTTCGTCTTTTATAATGTTCAAATAACTAAATGACTTTTTATCAACTTTTCCAGTTAGCTTCTTTTTTATTGCATCTATTGCTAGATTTATTGTAGCAATTGGTGTCTTAAATTCGTGAGTCATATTATTGATAAAGTCCGACTTCATCTCTGAAATATTTTTTTGTTTTATTGAAATAATGATTGTGGAATAAAATGAAATAATTATAATAATAGTAAATACAATTAAAAGTATAATCAATGCAATAATATTTGAATTTAAAAGGTTAATGTCTTTTGGAAAACCAACAATTAATACATATTCTGACTCACCATTCTGATTTGTAAATAAAGGCACACTATACTTTGAGAGTTTTTCGAAATTTTCATATCGATTTGTGCCCAACTTAGTTTCCACATTGTTATTTAGAATTCTGAAATCATAGTCAGTAGGCAAGTCCCTTTCTTTGAACTCTTTTTGTAGAAGTAACTCCAATTCAATATTAGAAACTCTGTTTGTTATTGGTTTTAAATTTGCAATATCTATAAATATTGACTTGTATTTTGCCTCATCCATCAACGATATCTCTTCCATTTTTTGTAGCTTTTCCATTGACGTCATGTTATTCATTTCTTTTTCAAATGCATCATCAAAAATTATTGTTGATTTTAAACTTGTATAGTCTTTAATTGAGATACTGTCTATTGATCTTGAATCAAAAAGATTTGAATTAATATTGTAATCCTCCTCTAAAATGGCTGAGTAGTACAAATAAATATTTTCATCATCTGCATTCTTATCGATGAACTGAAAAACATCTACAAGTTGAGACTCAATTGGCGAACCTATACTATCTTTTAATTTTTGATAAACTGACAAGTAGTCTCTCATTTCCCTGTCTGAGATTGCATCAGCTACCGTAATTAGCGCATTATTAGTATTTTGAGAAAACTGCTTCTCATAAGTATCGATTGCATTTTTAATCCAATATCCTTGCAAAAGGATAATTCCAAGAAGAGATATTGAAATAAATACAATTAGTATAACAATTCTATTTTTTTTCACTCAATAATTCAATTTTAGAAATTAAACTTAATATCTGCATTGATGTTTCTGCAAAGTTGATATTTTCAATAACATAAGTTGCTAAACTTATTTTTTTTTTATCGGACCACTGAACACTCATGATTTTTTCAATCTCACTCCTATTTATGTTATCTCTTTTAATAATCCTACTTATTCTATCAGCTTTTGGAGAGATTAGGAGAATGTTATCATCTAACATTTTATAAAAATTACTTTCAAAAAGTATTGCTGACTCAACTAAAATTTTTGAATTTAAATTACTTTTCAAAAACTTTTCAAATTGGTGAAAAACCATTGGATGAACTAAGTTATTTAGATAATTTAATTTGACTTTGTCACTGTATATAATTTCTGAAATATATCTAGAGTTTAAATCATCGCCAATGTATGAATTTGTTCCAAAAAAATTGATGATGGAGTTTTTAACAGAGTAATCATTTTTGATAATCATTTTCGCAATTTCATCTGAATTAAAAATTTTATAACCTTTTTCAGCAAAAATTTTAGATACCATTGTTTTGCCTGAACCAATTCCACCTGTTAGTCCAATCTTTAACATTTAGATTACTTTTTTGGAATGGAATCGATAATTTCTTGACTTACACCGACATTACTAAAACCACCATCATGAAATAAATTTTGAAGTGTAACTTTTTTAGTTAGATCAGAAAAAAGAGAAACTGTGTAATTAGCGCACTCATCAGCGGTTGCATTTCCAAGCGGAGACATTTTTTCTGCGTAATCAATAAAACCGTCAAATCCTTTAACACCTTTTCCTGCAGTCGTAGGTGTTGGTGATTGGCTTATTGTATTTACCCTAACTTTTTTCTCTTTACCAAAAAAATAACCAAAGCTTCTAGCTACCGATTCTAAGTATGCTTTGTTGTCAGCCATGTCATTATAATCAGGAAAGACTCTTTGGGCAGCCATGTATGATAATGCAACTATACTACCCCACTCATTCATTGCGTCTTTATTGTAAAGGCACTGCATTAACCTGTGGAAAGAGGCAGCAGAAATATTCCATCCTTTTGTCAACCAATCATGATTTAAATCCGTATAATGTTTTCCCTTTCTAACATTTATTGACATTCCAATAGAATGTAAAACAAAATCAATTTTACCATTAAAATGTTTCGTCGTCTCTTCAACTAAATTATCTAGATCCGAATTTGAAGTAGCGTCAGCAGGAACTACAATTGAATTTGTTTTTTTTGCTAATAAATCAATTGAGCCCATTCTTACTGCTACTGGTGCATTTGTAAGTACAAAGCTTCCGCCTTGTTCATGAACTTTTTCAGCTGTTTTCCATGCAATAGAGTTTTCATCAAGAGCTCCGAAAATAATCCCTTTTTTATTTTTTAATAGTTGGTTTGGCATTTTTGCTTTAAATATAAGATTATTTAAGCAACTCAATTGCCTGATCTAGTGCTGGGTTAGTAATATTATCAGCTGAAATCATCGCTGCAATTTCTTTGATCCTTTCCTCATGATTTAGTTTTCTTAATAGTGTTTTTGGTTTATCAGAGGACAAAATCTTGTACACTTTAAAGTGATTAGAAGCTTTTGCAGCCACTTGAGCAAGGTGTGAAATTGCAATTATCTGGGATTTATATCCTATCCTTTTCATTAAATCACCGATTACATTTGCAACTTTACCAGATGTTCCCGAATCAATCTCATCAAAAATTAATGTAGGTAATCTCATTTTATCAGAAAACAACACATTAATTGCTAATAAAATTCTAGACTTCTCTCCACCTGAAGCAATCTTAATTAATTTGTTGTAATTGTTTCCTTTATCCGATGAGTACAAAATATTTAAATTATCCATACCATATTTATTTAATTGATCAGACTTATCTAAATCAAATTTTATTTTGGATTCTTTCATGGAAAGATTATTAAAAATTATTTGAAGTTCATTCTGGAGGTCAACAACTCTATGTTTTCTTTTAATAAAAATTTTTTCAGCTAGGATTTGACATTTATTTTCAAGTTCCTGAGTTTGATTTTTCAAAGACTGAACTTCATTTTCTAAATTTTTTGAATTTAAAAATTTGGACGATAAATTTTGTTTTACCTTAATCAAGTCAATTGTTGTTTTTGCATTGTGTTTAGAAAGTAAATCTCTTATTTTAAAAATTCTATTTTGTACATACTCAAATCTTCTAGGATCATAAATTAGATTTTCAGACTTTTTATTAATTGTAGAAATAATATCATCAAATTCTATTTTAATCTGATCATACCTGTTTTTCAAATTCATGAAATCTTTTGAAGTGGATGATATTTTATTTATAATCGATGAGAGATTATTCATTAATGAAATTAGACTGTAATGCTCACCATAAACTATTTGATTATATTCATTTAACTCATTTTTTAACTTGTCATAGTTTTTAAGATTAATAAATTCTTGCTCAAGGCCTTCCTCTTCATTGTTCTGTAATTCAAGTTCTTCTATTTCACTATATAAAAATTTATTATAATCTGCATTGGATTTGATACTATTTAATTGATTATTTAGTTTTTCATAAGCTTTTAGTTTAGAGATGTATTGATTGTAGGTAGAAAAAAAGCTCTTACTCATTAAATTAATTTCCTTTTCACAGTCAATCAGATTGTAGTAAAAACTCTTTTGATTTAAAACCAAATCTTGATTTTGAGATTGAATATTAATTAAGTCCTGAGTAATGTTTTTTAAAATTTCTAATTTGACAGGTGAGTCATTGATAAATGCTCTGGATTTTCCATTTGATAATATTTCCCTTCTGAAAAAAGATTCATTTTCGAAATCAACGTCAAAGTTTAAAAATTTGTCTTTTAATTTATCGTCAATTAGAAAAAACTGCTTCTATAATGCATTTTTTATTTCTGGGACCAACAACTTTATGATCTATCCTCGATCCGACCAATAGGTTTAACGCACCGATAACTATTGACTTTCCTGAACCAGTCTCCCCTGTTATAATATTGAAGTTTCTTTCAAAGTTTACCTTTATATCTTCAATTAACAAGTAGTTTTTTATTTCGATAGTCCTTAACAATTTGTATTATTATTTGATGCTATTCCACTTCTCCGAAAAAAAGGGTGCTACTCTATTAAGGTTATTTTTAAGATCTATCAAATAACTTTCGTTATTATGATTTTTATATAAATTTACAATTTCAGCATTTTTTGACTGAAAAAACATTTGTTGCATAATTGAGTTTGGTCTTAATCTATTTATCAAATTAAATTTTCCTATTGTTTGTGAAATCGTCTGTAAAGCGTTTTCTTTATCTTCAATCAATACATCCAGTCCCAATCTGTGGTAATCATAATATATTTCTTTTATGGTTGAGTAATTAGATGAAACTAAATTTTCAACCAACCAGTATTTATTGATTCTTCCATTATTATAATTTTGACTCCACATGTTAGACTGGGAATTACTAGATGCAAAATCAAGAATTTTCTTTGAGTTTAAAAAATTTGTTTTACCAGAGTTCAGAGCGAAACTGTCTTTGTCAAGTCCTATTATAAGATTTGCATAAAATTCAAGAATTGATGCCAAATCAGATTCAAATCTACTGTCCGATCTCAAAATATATTGGTTTGATTCATAATTAAAGCTTACCCCATTATCCTTGAAAAGAAAAATATTTGTATTATAATCAGTATTAAAAACAGGCCTAAAGGATTTTATTTCAAAATTACAATTGAAAAAACTATCTGAATAACTCAAAACAGTTATGATTAATGTACAATCAATTTTTTCAAAGTTTTTTAAAGATTGGTTGTCCCAATCATTTGAATTTAAAAAAACTTTCAATATTTCTTTCAAGATTATTAAAAATTTCCTTTTCTGTTTGATTTATAAAACCACTATTGACAACAACTTCACAATTTAATTGCTGACTAGATAGCTTAAAAAAGAAAAGTAATAAAAAGCTATAAGTTATAGATCTCATGCAGAATATCTTTAGCGACCTCATTTTTAAACTTTAGTTTGAATTTTTTCGTTTTACTTTTAGTTATAAAATGAATCTTATTTTTTTCAGAGTTGAAACAAGTGTTTTCATCAGATATTGAATTCAAAACTATTGCATCAAGATGTTTTTTCTTAAGCTTATTTTTAGCGTTTGCAATCTCATTTTCAGTTTCTAATGCAAAGCCAATAACTTTTTGATTGTTTTTTTTTAGTTTGCTTAACTCAGAAATAATATCAATATTTTTAACCAATTCTAAGTTAAATGTTTTTTTTATATTCTTTTTGACTTTTGTTTTTGATATTTTTTTTGGTTTATAGTCTGAAACTGCAGCTGCCATAATTAAATAATCCATTTTTTTTAATTCAGATAAACACTTTTCAAACATTTCATCGGCCGTAGTTACATTGACAACTTTAATACTATTATTTTTCAGATTAATTTGAGTTGGGCCAGTGACCAAGACAACATTAGCGCCCAACGCAGCTGCCTCTTTTGCAATTTCGTGTCCCATCTTTCCAGATGAGTGGTTACTAATGAATCTTACTGGGTCAATCATCTCATGAGTGGGTCCAGCAGTTACTAGTATATTTTTTTTGTTATATATAAGTTTTTCAGAAATATGATCAATCAAAATATTTAAGATATTTTCTGGCTCTTCAAGTCTTCCTTCCCCGTTCAAACCACTTGCTAAAAAACCCTTTGCAGGTTTAATAAAAATATTTCCTCTTTCAACTAGGCTTTTGATATTAATTTTAGTGGAGTCAGAATTATACATTTCAAGATCCATAGCAGGTGCAAAAAAAACATCACAGACTGCTGACATGTATGTAGCGACAAGTAAATTATCAGCATTACCTGAAACTAACTTGGACAATGTCGATGAGGTAATTGGTGCAATTATCATAAAGTCTGCCCACTCAGCGAGTTCTACATGATTTACCCATTCAACTTTATCATCATCTTCAAAAAAATCAGTCAAAACTTTTTTTTCTGAAAGTGTTGAAAAAGTTAGTTGAGTAACAAAATTATTAGCACTATCAGAGAATATAACCTGAACATCAGCTCCTTCTCTTTTCAATAATCTTAAAAGAATAATTGATTTGTATGCAGCAATACTACCTGTTACCCCCAAAAGAATGTTTTTTCCTTCAAGGACAGACATATAAATTAATTTTTTTCAGGTTTCCTGTGATAGATTTTCTCGTTTAACCAATTATCAATTGCGATTGCGTGTGCTTTGGGAAGCTTTTCATAAAATTTAGAAACCTCTATCTGTTCTTTATTTTCAAAAATTTCTTCCAAACTATCGGTAGGAGTTGCAAATTCTTCAAGTTTACTAATAAGTTCTTTCTTAATATCTTCATTGATTTGGACTGTTCTTTTAGCGATTATCGAAATCGCTTTGTAAATATTTTCAGTCTTATTTTCAATGACTTCTCTGTTGTAAGTTACAGTGGATGTTGGGGCTTTAATTTTCTTGAAATCCATAAAAAATCTATTGATTGGCGGCAAATATAGCAATTTCTTTCTCTATGTCTGAAATCATAGATTCAGTTTTATCATAAAATTGTGATTTTGGGTATTCTCTCATTAATTCCTCGTAAACTTTTTTTGCATCATTCAACCTTTCAAACTTTTTAGAAGGGATACTGTTTACAGCCAATTTAAATGAAGAGTCAAATAGATAATACAAAGCATCCTCTCTAAGTGGAGTACCGGGATAATCTACAATAAAACTGTTAAGAACTGTTATTGCAGATGTGTAATCACGAATAGTATTATACTGCTTGGCTATTTCAAACGCTTTTTTTTCAAGTTTTAGCCTAAGTTCCTGAACATGTTCATTTGCAATATCTAAATTTTCTGAAAATGGATAGAAGTTTATAAAGTCTTGCAATTTGTCAATTGCTTCAGATGTCTCTGTTTGGTCCAAACTAAATCTAGGTGATTGCTTATAAAAGCAAAATGCTTCCAAATATGCAGCTTCCTCTACTTTTTGACTGATTGGATAAGCTTTTATAAAACTTTCAAATTGATAAGCTGCAAGGACATAATTTTTTATCTCAAGTAGGGATTTAGCATAAAAAAATGTAATTCTTTCAGCTTGCGGTTTTCCTCTGTACTTTGGTAATATTTGTTCAAATAGGGTACTTGCCCTTCTAAATTCTTCATTTTCAAAATATTTCTCAGCCATTTGATATTTGACCTTAACATCTTCGTTTCTTAAAAGTTTTTGGTACTCATTACAGGATGTAAAAAGTATTAATGTAAACAACATGAGTAAATAATTTTTAATCATAGTCGGGATAATTATTTAAAAACTTAGAAATTTTATTTTTCAATGGTTTTGAAATTTCAGTCAAAGGTAATCTAACTTTTTCTTTACACAAATTCAAAGAACTCATTGCAAATTTTATTCCACTTGGATTCCCTTCATGAAAAATTAATTGGAAAAAGTTATTTAAGACAAATTCAGAGGAATTTAGTTTTGTTTTTGGAATATTTTGTGGTTTTGATTTATCATTCTCCGCTAATAATTGAATATAAGTTGAATTCATGATGCTAGGATAAGCATTTGCAGCAACTGAAATAATACCATCAGCACCAGCTCTGACAGCATCAATCATTGTAAAATCGTCCCCAGAAATTACCAAAAACTCATCATGAGTATTTTTTCTAAGATTGGCTATTCTATTAGCTATTCCTGATGCTTCCTTGATTCCAATAATTTTTTTTGAGTAGGAACTTAATTTTATAATTGTATCATCACTAATATCTGAAGATGTTCTGCTAGGGACATTGTAAAGTAATATTGGTAATGGAGAAATATCAACAGCGTTTTTAAAATGTTGGAAAATTCCATCTTGTGATGGCTTATTGTAGTATGGACATACCGACATAATTGCCTCGAAACCTGTTGTGTCAGTTTTACTAATTAAATCACAAAGTTCAGTTGTACTGTTTGAGCTAATTCCTAATATTAGAGGAAGCTTATTTTTCAAAGCATTTACAAATCTTCGATTGACAATTTCTTTTTCTTCTTTACTGAGTGAGGATGATTCACCAGTTGTTCCCTGAACAACCACATAGGATATTCCTCCTAAAAAAAAATATTCACATAACCTATCAATTGCAGCTAAGTCAATGTTGCCATTATTGTCAAAGGGTGTGACAGATGCCACTCCAACTCCTGAAAATAACGATTTATTTTTTTCATAAATGAATGGATTGATTTTATAATTCGACATTTGACTCATAATAAATTCAATTAAGTATTTTTAAATACTTTACCAACTGGTTACTGAACTTTTCAAAATTATTATAAATATCTTTAAAAATAATGTCATTTAACTTCTGATTTGAATTATCAAAACCAACCCTAAATTTCGCATTGCTCTTTGCAGATATAAGAGATAGTATTTTATTATTACCGAAATAATTGATAAGCAAATCATAATTATATGAAATAAATTCGTTTGCATCAGCTGAATTCATATTTCCAAAAAAATTTATTGAATCATCAGAAACTCTCATTTTGTAAAATGGATCATTAAAACTTGTTTTTGAGTAACTAACTACTTTAATGTCTTTTTCTTTCAAACCAATATTTTCAGTTAAGTTTACAATATCCAAATAATCAATATCAAGTTCGGAGTCTATAATAAATCCAACTTTTCTAATTGGCTTTTTAAATTTTCGATTTTGATTCAAAAGGATATGGAGTGAATTATCAATTTTCTTTTGTAGGAACTTATCTTTTATTTTTAGAAATAACTTTTTCAACTATTATAATTTGAATTTAGTAATAAAACTTGAGTAGGTTAATTTCTCAATTCCTAGATTATCTGCTTTTAAAATCTTTGAGGGTCCAGCATTTTCTCCAACAATCAAAATTACATTTTTATTAACTGAGGCAGATACAGTTCCTCCATTCAATAAAATCTTTTGCTTTAAATCTTCTCTCGAAATTTTTTCAAAAGTTCCACTAACAACAAACTTTAAATTACTTAGAGGAGTATTTTTGTTATGATAACTATTTTTGAAAGAGAGCCCCAAATCTTTTAGCCTTTGAATCTCAAGACGATTTGTATCATCACCAAAATACTCTAATAAGCTATCAGCGATTTTTTCTCCTATTTCGTTTACGGAGATGATTTCTTCAAAATCAGCATTCATCAAATTTTCAATAGTTTCAAAATGGTTCACCAAGTTTAATGCAACTGTTTCCCCAACATGTCTAATCCCAAGCGAAAAAAGGACTTTGTGAAAAGGTTGAGAAATGGAATTTTTAATAGCCGTCAGAAGATTTTCCGCTGATTTTTCAGCCATTCTATCGATTGAAACTAACTTTTGCTCGTTCAAAGTATATATGTCTGAAAAAGTTTTCAATTCATTTATCTTTATTAACCTTTCAATGGTTTCAATTCCAAAACCATCAATATTCATAGCCTTCCGTGAGATAAAATGCTTGAACCTCCCTAAAATTTGAGGCGGACAATTTTTATGGTTAATGCAATAATGTTGAGCTTCACCAGCTATTTTAATCAAATTAGATTGAAAAGAGCATGGACATTTTTCTTTGAATAATATAGGTTTTGCATTTAAGGCTCTTTTTTCTTTACTGACACCAACAATTTTTGGAATTATTTCACCACCTTTTTCTACATATACAAAATCATTTTCATGTAAGTCTAATTTATCAATTTGATCTTTATTGTGTAAAGATGCTCTTTTAACCTTAGTTCCATTTATTACAACGGGGTCAAGAATTGCAACCGGCGTCACTACTCCAGTCCGACCAATTTGGTATTCTATATTAAGTAATTTAGTTTCAACTCTCTCTGTTGCAAATTTGTAAGCAATAGCCCACCTAGGAAATTTAGACGTGTAACCAAGTTCTTTTTGAAAGTCTATATTATTAACCTTGATTACAATTCCATCAATCTCAAAATCTAAATCATTTTTTCTATTATCCCAAAATTCAATGTAGTCAAAGACATCCTCAATATTCTTACAAAATTTATTTGTTTTCAAGGTTTTAAAACCTAGTTCTTCTGCTAGGCCAAGTGCTTCTGTCTGATTCAAAATATTTTTATCTTCACTTATAATTTGAAAAAAGTAGCATTTTAACGGTCTCTTTTTTACCTCAAGACTATTTATTAATTTAATGCTTCCAGAGGCAGTATTTCGTGGGTTCATGTATTTTGCATCTCCATTTCTTTCACGAATTTGATTCATTTTTTCAAAATCCTTTTTTTCAATGATTACCTCCCCTCGAATTTCAAAATCATAATCCACATTACTATTGAGTTTTAAGGGAATTGAATTTATGGTTTTAATATTTTCTGTTACATCATCACCTTGTATACCATCCCCCCTGGTTAGACCTCTTTTCAAGAAGCCCTTTTCATATGATAAACTAACAGAAACACCGTCTAGTTTTAATTCACATGAAAATGATAAATTTTTTTGGCTCAAATTTTTCTCAAGCCTTTCATTCCACTTTAAAATATCCTGTTTTGAATAAGAGTTTTCAAGAGAATACATCCTGTATTTATGATTATATGTTTCAAAAGAATTACTAAGAGAACTACCAACTCTTTGTGTTGGAGAGTTCAAATCAAAAAATTGTGGGTATTCCTTTTCAAGTAAAAGCAATTCATTCAAAAGTTGATCAAACTCAAAATCTGAGATTTCAGGATTATCCTTTACGTAGTATAAGTAATTATGACGGTGCAATTTATCTCTTAGGTCCTCAATATACTTAAGCATCTCCATAACTACTAGCTTTAATCATTCTGTTAATTCCGAATGAGTCTTTTTTAATCTCTATATCAGTAAATTTATTAATAATTAACAAATTTTTTACTTGATTTATAGTTTCTTTATGACATTCAAAATAAATAATTCCTTTCTGTTTTAAATGTGATTTGGAAAAATTAATTATGGTCTTGTAAAATAATAGATCGTCGTCGGAATTAACAAAAATTGCTTCGTGAGGCTCATTTTTTAAAACCACATTTGAAATTAAATTCTTTTCTTTTTTGTGTACATATGGCGGATTAGAAACGATTATATCTAATTTAATTGCATGGTCATATTTTTTTAAAATATCAACATTATTAAAATTTATATCTAAATAATTTTGTTTTGCATTTTTTTTTGCAATTCTAAGTGCTTTTTCAGAATTATCCCAAGCATGGATTACACAATTATTAGAATTTTTTTTTAAAAACAATGCTATAAGACCAGAACCAGTACCAATATCAAGAATTACTTTATCATTGAGTTTTTTTTGTATTATCCAATTACAAAGATCAACTGTTTCTGGTCTTGGAATTAAAACAGATTTATTAACAAATATTTTTAATTCCTCTATAATTACATGTCCTATGACATATTGGACTGGTACTTCTTTCTCAATTTGAGAAATTTTCTCATTAAATAAATCCAATGAATCCAACGATATTTTTTTATCACAGTTCATATGAAAATTAATAACATCTATATTTAAAAATTCATTTAAGAGAAGATGAAATATTGACCTAGACTCCTCAATTCCATAAATTTTTAAAAGCTTTGCTTGTGTTAATTCTTTTAGTTCTTTAAGCTTCATAGTTTTTTTAACATCCAAACAGGACATGAAGTATGTCCAGTGTTACCTAAGGGCCGATCTATATAACTAAAGTCATATTTTTTATATAGATTTTGCGCATTTTTCATGTTATGCATAGTCTCTATATAACAAAATTCATATCCCATTGTTTTAGCAAATTTTATACATTTTTCAATTAATTTTTTCCCAATACCAAGATTTCTGATTTTTGGTTTAAAATACATTTTTTGTATTTCACAAATATTTTCATTTTCACCTTTTAATGTATTTACGCCAGCTCCTCCTAACACTTGATTTTCTATAATTACAACGAAATAAATACTGCGCGGGTTTTGATATGATCCAAACATATCGTCTAATTCTGGGTCAGCAAGTGCAGTACCGTTTTCAGGAACATCGAATTCCCTCATCACACTTATTAGTACATCTTTAATTTTGAAATTATCATTCTGTTTAATCTTTCTAATTTCATATTTCATTTTCGTAAATTAGTGTGTTATAAATATAATGATTTCTAAAGCCTATGAATGATGAAAAATTGATGAAAAGATGCATTGAAATTGGACAGTCAGTTCTGGGGCTGACTTATCCAAATCCCAATGTAGGATCATTACTTTTTTGTGATGGAAAAATTATCTCTGAGGGGTTTACAAGCAGAGCTGGTGGAAATCATTCAGAAATAAATACAATAATAAATGTTAAAGACAAATCTTTATTTAATAAGTCAACACTTTTTGTTACGTTAGAGCCATGTTGTCATTATGGCAAAACACCACCATGCACAAACGAAATTGTTCGTAGAGGTATAAAAAATGTAGTAATTGGATGTGAAGATCCAAATCCAATTGTAAAAGCCAATGGGATAAAATATCTCAAGGAAAATGGGGTAAATGTAAGATTTGGCATTTTAGAAAAAGAATGCAAAGACTTACACAAAAGGTTATTTGTATACTTCGAAAAAAACAGACCCTACATAATACTTAAATGGGCTGAATCAATTGATGGCTACATAGCTCCCAAAAGTAAGAGGGATAAAAGACCTCATTGGATATCAAACGAATTATCACGTCAAATTTCTCACAAATGGAGAAGCCAAGAACATGCAATAATGATTGGTCATAACACTGTAAAACACGACACCCCTATTTTGAATACAAGAAACTGGAACAACATAAATAATAGAAAATTTATAATTGGAAATGATCAAACTGGACTAAATGGATTTGAAAAAATCAAAACAAAAGGAAAAACATTACAGGCACTTGAAATCTGTAGATACTTACATGATAAAAAAATACAGTCTGTCATTATTGAAGGAGGTAGATTCACGTTGAATAAATTTTTAGAAAAAGATGTTTGGGATGAAGTAAGGGTTTTTAAAGCGGATGCAAAAATTAATGATGGTATTCACGCTCCGAAACTAAAATCAAAGTATTGTAAAAAAACCAAAGTTGGAAAGGACACACTATACTTTTTTAAGAATTATTAATAGCATCTGCGATGTCTTTTGGACATCTTATTGGTTTGTTATTTTTTTTATTAAAGAATATTAATTTTGTGTATCCCTCATTAATTAGGATTTGATCTTTAAATATTTCGTATTGAAATTCAATTGAGTATGAAGGTGGATTTAAAATAGTGGTTTTTATTACGAGTTTATCCTCAAAATATGCTGGTTTTCTAAATATAATTTTGCTCTCCACAACAGGAAGAATTATATTATTTTTTTCCATTTTAAAATATGAGAATCCAATTTTTTTTAGCCAATTCAATCTACCAACCTCATAATACTTTAGGTAGTTGCTATGATGTGAGTAAGACATTGCATCTGTCTCACAATACCTTACAACAATTGATGTGTAAAATGATTTTTTTTTATGCAAACCTCGAAGATTTATTGCTAACTATAATATCTAAAAAAGATTTTTAAAATTCAATAGCAAAATGATTTTTTTTTAAAAAAAAAATGTACATATTTGTTGACCTAAGAAGTTTTAAAATCATTCTCGGATTTTGAAATTTTTTTTTGAAAACCATAATAAATTTTTTATATGACTGCATTAACTGTATGGAATAATTGTCTCTCATTTGTGAAGGATAATATTCAATTACAGGCATATAAAACTTGGTTTGAACCTATTATTCCAATAAAGTTACAAGACAATATTTTGAGCGTACAGGTCCCAAGTAAATTCTTTTACGAATGGCTTGAAGAACATTATGTCAAACTTCTGAAAGTTGTTTTAACGAAAGAGCTTGGAAAAGATGCAAAACTTGTTTACATAATAAAAATGGAAAATAACTATGGAAATGATATAAGTTTTACTGAAAAAATTCCTAGTGAATACAAACCTAAGATAAAATCTCAAGATCTTGATAGCTCATCAAATTTCTTGAAAACAAATTTGACAAATCCATTTATAATCCCCGGAATAAAAAATCTAAAAATTGACTCTCAATTAAATTTGAATTATAACTTTGAGAGCTTTTTAGAGGGTGATTCCAACAGACTTGCAAGATCTGCTGGTTATGCAGTTTCAAAAAGACCTGGTGGTACTTCATTTAATCCTCTACTTATTTTTGGAGGCGTTGGTCTGGGTAAAACCCACCTTGCCAATGCAATAGGAATTAATGTTAAACAAGCATTCCCCGAAAAAACTGTGTTATACATTTCAGCAGAAAAGTTTACTCAGCAATATGTTGATTCAGTAAAGAAAAATAATAGAAATGATTTTATTCATTTTTATCAACTTATTGACGTATTAATTATTGACGATGTCCAATTCTTTTCTGGAAAGTCGGGAACTCAAGATGTTTTCTTTCATATATTCAATCATTTGCATCAAAATGGAAAACAAGTTGTGCTAACATCCGACAAAGCCCCAGTAGATATGCAAGAAATTGAACAACGATTATTATCAAGATTTAAATGGGGACTTTCAGCTGAACTACAAACACCTGATTATGAAACAAGAATTTCGATTATTAAAAATAAACTTTCAAGGGATGGTGTATTGATGGATGAAGAAATAATTTATTATGTTGCCAAACACATAAAAACCAACATAAGAGAATTAGAGGGTGCTATAATATCTCTTATGGCCCAATCATCCTTTAACAAAAAACAAATTACATTAGATTTAGCTAAAGTTATAGTTGAAAAATTTGTAAAAAATACCAAAAAGGAAATATCCATCGATCAAATTCAAAAAGTTGTCTCTGATTATTTTCAAATGGATGTTTCAACATTACAATCCAAAACAAGAAAAAGACATATTGTTCAAGCCAGACAATTGGCAATGTTTTTTTCAAAAAAGTTTACAAAAGCATCTCTAGCCAGTATAGGAACCAAAATTGGACACAGAGATCATGCAACAGTTCTACATGCATGTAAAACGGTTGATAACTTAGCGTTTACGGACAAGCAGTTCAGAAAATACGTTGAAGACTTAGATAAAAAATTTACTGATTAATTTTTGGCCTTCTTTCCTGATTGATATTTTCTAAATTATAATTCTTAAAGATTCTTATGTAATCACTTATTGAGGTTCCGTTTGCATCTTTTTTATTAAAATCTTTTGATGCTTTATTTCTCAGAAATTTCTTGACATTTCCAGGACCAGATAAATGGGCAGCAGCTAAAATTCCTGACTCTGAAATATATAGATCACCTAAAAAAATGTTCGAATACTTTTTTATTTCTCGTCTCAATATCCATTTATTTCTTTTAACATTCATTAAGAAAACTCTTTCTTGAAGCTCAGGACTTTTAATAAAATTATTTAAATCACTCACACCATAGATTTTTAGGGTCCCTTTTCCAAACTGATATTTTCCTAAATAACCAAATCGATTAATTTTATTGTAGTCTGAACCTGACTCAAAAAAACCTAAAAACTCCTTAAATCCGATGAAGTCCTTATCTATGAATGGTACAGTATGAAGCTTAACTATAAATTCAGGCTTTTCTTTAGCAGAGTATATGTTAGATGAGTCAATTGAAACGCTAGTCAGAACAGTTGAGGCAAAAATCACCAACATGTATAAGATAGAAGCTTTTATACTTTTTATGGTATTTATGTTCAAAACTTTCATTTGTAAAAACTTACTTTTTACAACGATGCAAACATAAGGTTTTTTTTAATTATCTGTAAATCAGTATTTTATCTTTTTATTCTGTTTTCTCTCAACCACTTTGTGTATTGTCTTTTCTTTCTATTATGTTCAACCAGAGTTCTTGAGAATAAATGATATCCAGGGTTTGATACATCAGCAACAAAAAATATAAAGTTGTGAGAACTAGGATTTAGAACAGCTTCAATAGCAGAAAAATCGGGTGTTACTATTGGACCAGGTGGCAGGCCTTTGTTAAGATATGTATTATAAGCAGATTTTATCCTTAAATCTTTATATAAAACTCTTCGAATTTTCTTATCAAATCCCTCTTTCCTTTTTATAACATATACTATGGTTGGATCTGCCTGCAATTTCATTCTCTTGCTTAAACGATTTAAATACACACCTGCGATTGTGGGTCTT